>NZ_JAHAIF010000011.1 GCF_018372875.1 Clostridium sp.
ATGTGTTTAAGTACAAATAATATCTAAAGGTTATTCGTAAAATAGGAAAAAAGGAGCTGTCGCTAACGGATTTTATTCCGCTAATGCGACAGCTCCTTAATTTGTTAAAAAACTATGTTTTTTATAATGCAGTACTATTTTAAAAATCTTACGTTAGAAAGCCACTTACTTTTTTGTGAAAGTAATCTTGCTACTTCTAATGCTTCCTCACGCTTTTCTGCTGTACCACTTATAAGAAGTCCATTTTCACTTGGCCACGTTTGTGAATCTGACTTTACTGGAGTATTTACTCCAATTAAAAGTTTATCAAAATTGGATGTTGATATTAAAAATCCTAAAGAATTTGTATTTGAAGGATTATCCTTATCTACATATATTGTGAAATAAAAAAGTAGAAGTAGCTAGAAAAACACAGATATACTTTGTGAGATAGAGATGATATATAATGAAAAAACCACTAATTTTATGAGTGGTTTTGATTTGCAATGTTTAAAACTTCTTCATATATTATATTTAACGCTGTTTCTAATCTAGTCTTATTAATTCTTGCAACGCTAATTCTTATACTATTATCAAAGTTAGTAGAGTCATAAAAACTTTCTATATTTGATTTGATATATACATTTCTATTACGAAGATTTTCTATTAGTTTATTACAATTTATTTTAGGTGAAAGTTTTAGTGTAGAGTAATATCCTGAGTTTGCTCCAATAAGCTTAATTAATTCCGAGTCCCATTTCTTTGTGATTTTTCTTATTAATTTTAGTTTGTTATTAACTGTAGTTGATATGGCAAGTGTATGTTTATCATAAAGTGAACTTTTAATATAACTTTCTAAGGTCGCTTGAGAAACAAGAGATGGCATATAGTATGAGTAATAGTACGAGTAGCCTATTCCCTCATTATAAGCATCAATTAATTCATCAGGAATAATTGCAACACCTATTCTTATGTATGGAATACATTTTGTATAGCTTTTTAAATAAATGCAATTTTTAAAGTTAGAGTAATAGTAAATTGGAGAATATCTTGAAAGATTACAGGAATCTGCAAAATAGTCATCTTCTACTATAAATACGTTATACTTATGTGCTAAATTAATTATAGACTGTACTTGTTTATTACTATAGTACGTTCCTAGAGGATTATGATTTCTAGGAGCTGTATAGAAAAATTTTATTTTATCATTCTTAAAAATTTGTTCAAGTTCATTTAAGTTAATTCCAGTTTCAGTTCTTTTTATAGTTTTTACCTTTTTGTTTTCAAGCTTTAAATATCTAACAAAAAAAGAATAGGATGGTTCTTCGATAAGAATTGTATCATTACCATTTGGAAAAGGCATTTGAGAAAGTACGGTTAGAACTTGTAGTATTCCCTGAGCAAGATAAATATTTTTTGTATCACAGTAAACATGTTGCTTTGCAAGATGCTCCGGAAGAATTTCACCTAAAGATGGAGAACCAGCAAGACTAAGTTCTAATGAACTATTACTATACAATTCGATTGCAGTATTTAAACAATGCTTTATTTCTTGTATTGGAGTTGAATTAATTGTTGGATTACCTGAAGAAAGATCATATATAGATGAGTTTTCATCACCTTCTCTTATCATACTATCAACAACATAAAATCCACTTTGAGGAAAAGAATAAACAAGATGTTCTTTACAAAGGGAATCATATGCTTTAATAATTGTTCCTTTACTACAATTATATTTTTTACAAAGGGAGTTAATTGAGGGCAGTTTTCCTCCACTAGGAACTTTATTTTCTATAATTAATTTTTTTATATCTTTAGCTATTTTTATATAAAGATTCATTGTCGCCTCCAGAAAAAAGTACTTAAAATCATTATATATATAAAGTATGAAAATGTATACAGTTCTATGCAACTATACTAGTACAGTTGTACTTTCATATCATTGAAAACCTTTTATTTATGTCTTATCATAACAAATATAAGATGGAAAAAAGGAGGGAAATATGGATAAGTTAAAAGTTGTTACAATAGGTGGGGGATCAAGTTATACTCCTGAATTAGTAGAAGGTTTTATAAAAAGATATAGTGAATTTCCTTTAACTGAACTTTGGTTAGTTGATATAGAAGAAGGAAAAGAAAAACTTGAAATAGTTAGTAATTTAGCAAGACGTATGGTAGCTAAGGCTGGATTATCAATAAAGATATATGACACTCTTGATAGAAGAGAAGCACTTAAGGATGCAGATTTTGTTACAACTCAATTAAGAGTAGGAACAATGAAAGCAAGAATAAAGGACGAAAGAATTCCTTTATCTCATGGAGTAATTGGACAAGAAACAAATGGTGCAGGTGGATTATTCAAAGCCTTAAGAACTATACCAGTAATTTTAGATATTATAAGGGATGTTGAAGAACTTTGTCCAAGTGCATGGATAATAAATTTTACAAATCCAGCAGGAATAATTACAGAGGCGGTTTTAAACTATACAAGTTTTAATAGATTCTTAGGATTATGTAATGTCCCTATAAATATGAAGTTTGGAGTTGCAGAGTTGTTAAAAGTAGAAAGAGATAGGGTTGAGGTTGACTTTGCTGGCTTAAATCATATGGTTTACGGATTAAAGGCGAAGTTAGACGGAGTAGATGTTACTGAAGAAGTGGTTGAAAGATTAGCAGAGTCTTCAATGACAATGCAAAACATAAAAGACCTTCCATTTAATGCTGATTTTATACGAGCTTTAGGAATAATTCCTTGCCCATATCATAAGTACTACTATAAGACAAAGGATATGTTAGAAAGTGAGTTAGAAGAGTTTAAAGAAGGTAAGGTTAGAGGCCAAGTTGTAGAAGCATTAGAAGCTGACTTGTTTGAGTTATATAAAGATGAAACATTAGATGTAAAACCACCTCAATTAGAACAAAGAGGAGGAGCATATTACAGTGATGCAGCATGTAATTTAATTAGCTCAATATATAATGACAAGCATGACATTCAAGTTGTTAATACAAGAAATAATGGTACTATAAAGAATTTTAAAGATAATAATGCAATTGAAGTAAGTTGTGTAATAACTAAAGATGGTGCAAGGCCAATGTCAGTTGGATATTTACCAGAGGGGATAAGTGGACTAGTTTCACAAATTAAAGATTTTGAAGTATTAGCTGCTAGAGCAGCAGTTAATTCAAGCTACAGAGATGCATTAAAAGCTCTTTGTATAAATCCATTAATACCTTCAGATGATCTTGCAAAGGTAATCTTGGATGAAATGTTGGAAGCTCATAAGGAGCATTTAGGGGACTTTAAATAGTTATTAGACACGAATGTGTTTGATTAAATAAATAAGAAAGAGGGGATGGAAATGAACACTTTACTAAACAAATTTTCTAGTTGGTTGGAAAAGGCAATTCTACCTGTTGCCGAAGTATTAGGTCGTCAAAGACACTTAGGAGCTTTAAGAGACGGTATTATTACTCTTATGCCAGTTACTATGGTAGGAGCTATTGTTGTATTATTAAAAGACGTTATTTTGACAGCGGATTCTTTAGCGGGAACAAAGCTAAATAGTATTACTTTTTATGCTGAAGTCATTCAACCAGTATTAGATAAGACTATACTTCCTGTTCTTAATCAAATGTGGTGGGGGACATTAGCACTAGGTATTATTTTTACTGTTTTTACTATTTCATATAATTTGGCAGGGTTCTATAATGTGGATAAATTATCTGCAGGTGTAATAGCTACAGTATCTTATCTTATTTTAACGCCACAAGCAGTTGAAGGAGCACCATGGGGGACACTTTCCTGGACATATTTTAACTCAGAAGCTATGTTTACTGGTATTATAGTTGCATTTTTATCTACAGAAATCTTTAGATGGGTAGTACAAAAGGGGTGGACATTTAAGATGCCACCACAAGTTCCACCAGCAGTTTCTAAAGCATTCTCAGCTATAATTCCAGCGGCAGTTGTATTTACTGTATTTGGTATAATATCTGCAATATTCTTAGTTGGAGTGGGTACACCAGTTAAGGAGTTTATAAATCAAACTATACAAAGACCATTAACAAGCTTAGGACAATCTCCAGTTACAATAATTCTTTTAACATTAATATCACAAGTTTTGTGGTTCTTTGGATTACATGGTTCAAACATTGTAGGACCAGTATTAGATACATTATATAGCCCAGCGTTACAAGCTAACTCAGAAGCTATTTTAATTCATAATACAGAGCCAATTCATGCAATTACAAGAAATATAATAGATATATATGGAATGCATGGTGGATCAGGTTCAACTTTAGGATTAGTAATTGCTTTAATGATCTTTTCAAAGAGACAGGAGCATAAAGAATTAACTAAGTTAGTTTTAGCGCCATCAGTATTCCAAATTAACGAACCAGTTATTTATGGATTACCTATAGTGTTAGATCCGATTTTCTGTATACCATTCATATTAGTACCAACTATATCAGTATTTGTTGGTTGGTTCTTTACGGCCATTGTACCTATAGCAGGATATGTTTATATAGCGCAACCATGGGTTACTCCTCCAGTTATTAGTGCATTTGTAGCTACAGGAGGAAGCATTGGAGCAACAGCAATAGCAGCATGTACATTTATATTTGCAATAATTGCTTATGCACCATTCGTAATGTTAGCTAATAAACAAAGAGTAGAAGAGCAATAAAAATTAAAATTACAGTCTATCTAGATTTTATAGGTAGACTGTAAATTGATTTATAAAAGGAGTAGAAATATGGGAAGATACCTAGGAATTGATATTGGTGGAACAGAAATAAAGTATGGAATTTTTGATGAAAATGGTAATGAGTTCATAGAAGAGAGTGGTTCAGTAAAAAGTGTTAGGGATGATTTAAATAAAATAATTGATATATTATCGAGAATAATAAAAGATGCTAAAGAAATTGATGGGGTAGGTATTAGTATTCCAGGTGGAGTCGATAATGAAAATGGAGTTATTATTGAAGGTGGAGCAATACCTGTTTTAGCAGGAGTTGATCTTATTGGAATACTTAATGAAAAAACAGGATTTAATGTTGCTATTGAGAATGATGCCAATTGTGTTGTACTAGCAGAAAAGTGGATAGGTAACGGAAAAGATTGTTCAAGTTTTGTATGTATGACAATAGGGACTGGAATTGGTGGAGGAATGTTTATAAATAATAAAATCCATGTGGGAAAAAACTTTTTTGCCGGAGAATTTGGGTATATAATAATAGAGGAATTTGAAGATTATAATAATATACCTACATTAAGTTTTTCTTCTGCTACAGAACCTTTATTAAAACAAGTAGCTTTAGCTAAGAGAATGAAATTTGAAGATATAAATGGTTTGAAAGTATTTGAAATGATAGAGAATGGGGATGAAGTTGTAATAGAGGCTTATAGAAAATGGCTAAGAAAACTTTGTATAGGAATAAATAATATTGGATTTTCAATTGATCCAGAAAAATTCTTAATAGGTGGAGGAGTAAGTGGTGCTTCAAGACTTATACCTGATATTAAAGAAGAGTTAAGAAAAATTAATCCATATACAGAAAGTTGGAATATAGAAACATGTAAGCACTTTAATTCATCAGGAAAAATAGGAGCTGTATATAATTATTTAGTTAGGAATGATTTAGTATGAGGTTAATAGTAAATGCTGATGATTTTGGTATATCAAAAGCAATTAATTTAGGGATTATTGAAGCGTATAATGAGGGAATTGTAAAATCTACTACTTTAATGTGCAACATGGAAGCTGTAGATCATGCAATTGAATTAGCAAATGAAAATCCAGGGATAGGGGTTGGAATACACTTCGTTTTAACTACTGGAAAACCATTAGCTCAAGGAGTAGAGTCATTAGTGGATGAAGAAGGGAACTTTCTAAAGAGTGAAGGAATTGAAGAAAAAGCAAAAAAAGATGATATAAGAAAAGAACTAGAGTGTCAGTTTAATAAGTTTTTATCTTATGGAATAAGGCCAACACATATAGATACTCATCATCATGTTCATAGAATAAAGAAAGTTTTTGAAGTGGTTAAAGAAATTGCTATTAAAAATAATTTGCCTGTTAGATTAATGGGGGAAACTTATGATAGCATGTATGAAGGAATAAAATCTACAAGTAAGTTTAGTGAATCATTTTATGAAAAAGAAATGGTTACTGAAGATAACTTAATTAGATTACTAGAAGAATATAAAGATTTTGAAACAGTTGAGATTATGTCTCATCCAGGATATTTGGATCAAAATATATTAAATAGAACTTCATACTCACTAGAAAGAACTATTGAGTTAGAAACATTAGTAAGTAGAAAAGTAAAAGAATATATTAAGGAAAACAATATAGAATTAATAAGTTTTAGTCAATTATAGATAGGAGTATGCAAATACTCCTGTTTTTTTACCCTTTAGGAAATTATATCCATTATTAAATTGTGGATAACTTCAACAATTTAGCGATATATTAGTTTATTTATTCCTAAAGAATAAAAAATAAAAAAAAATTAATGTAAATTGGTATGAATTAAAGTATAATTGAAGGTAATAAGGATTATTTTGTCAAGGAAGGCGTTTAAATATGGAAAAGAGAAGAGTTTTGAAGTTTGTTGCAGCAGCATCTGCTGTTACAGGTGGTGTTACTTTAACAGGAAATGTTGTAAGTGCATCACCATTACCAAGTGATAACAATACTAATGGACAAACTATTTCAAGTAATCAAAGAAGTATAGAAAAAGGGCAAGTAAATAGTGATGTTACTTTAAACTTAAGAGTTAGGTCTGATGCAAGTACATCATCATCTATTTTAGGGTACTTAAAGGCAGGAGATACTTTTGAGATAATAGGAGAAAAGGGAAATTGGTACAAGATTAACTTTAATGGAAAGAGTGGATATGTATCAAAGGATTACACTCATAAAGTATCTAATTCTAATAATACTACAGCCGTATCTAAGGGGAAAGCAGTAAATTTAGGGAATTCTACTTTAAGAATAAGACAATCAGCAAGCACATCTTCTGCTATTTTAGGAAGTCTTAAAGAGGGGGAAACATTTGATATAATAGCTAAAAGTGGAGAATGGTATAATATTAAAACAGCAGGAATAGTTGGATTTGTCCATGGAGATTATGTACAAGTTATAGAAAATAATACACCAACTACACCAACAAATCCATCACCTGGAGTAACAGTTACAAAAGGAAAAGTTTATGGAGTAGAAGGAAGTAACTTAAGAGTTAGAACAGCACCAAGCCTAAGTGCATCTACTTTTGGTTATCTTCTAAATGGAGAAGAGGTTGAAATAACTGGAGAAAGTGGAAATTGGTATGCTATTAAGTATAAAGGTGAAACCGGTTATTGTGCTAAGGATTATGTAAAGAAGATTGGTAATAGCACATCAGACAATAATTCAAATGGTTCTAATAGTACAACACCAAACACACAAACTACTTTTAAAGGTGAAGTGATAAATGCAGATGCTGGATTAAGAGTAAGAGCAGGAGCATCAACTAGTTCATCAATACTAGGACATATTTATACTGGTGATAAAGTGGATGTTATAGGTGAAAGTGGAAGTTGGTATAAAATAAATTATAATGGCAAAGAAGCTTACGTAAGTAAGGATTACATAAAGAAGGTTACAGATAGTAATTCAAATAATAACAACAATAACAACAGTGGTTCCCAAGTTACATCTAAAAAGGGACAAGTAATAAATGCAAGTGCTGGATTAAGAGTAAGATCAGAAGCAAATACTAATTCTTCAATACTTGGATACCTTTATACAGGAGATAAAGTAGATATAACAGGTGAAAGTGGAAACTGGTATAAGATAAATTACAACGGAAAGACAGCTTACGTAAGTAAGGAATATGTTAAAGAAATTAGCGAAGGCAATTCTAATTCTGGTGGAAGCGATTCAGCAGTAATCGAAAATAAAAGAGGTAAAGTTTATAATACTGGAGGGGCAGGCTTAACTGTAAGAACTGAAGCTACTTCAAGTTCTTTAGCGTTAGGATATCTACTTGAAGGTCAAGTTGTTGAGATAACTGGAACATCAGGAGATTGGTATAAAATTATCTTTAATGGTAAGCGTGGATATGTGAGCTCAAAATATATAAAGATAGTTAAAGATTTAACTGATGAAGAAAGCAATTCAATCTTTGAAAAGGCTTTTGCTGCTATGAAGGCTCAACTAGGTAGTCCATATGTATGGGGAGGCTCAGGGGAGTATTTAACAACAGCATCATTAAACTCTTTAAAAGCAAAATTCCCAAATGAGACTGCCAAGGGGTGGTATGTAAGAGCTGAAAGATACGTAGATAAGGGTTATAGATCATTTGACTGTTCAGGTCTTATGCAATGGGGATTTAGACAAGCTGGTGTTGTAATAGGAAGAACTACTTGGGCTCAAATAGGTGAAGGAAGAGAAGTATCTTTGAGTGAAATAAAGCCAGGAGATTTACTTTTCTATTCAGGCTTAGATCACGTTGGTATGTATATAGGAGATGGTAAGTGGATAGAATCTCCGAACATAAATGCTGATGTAAGAATAGTTGATGTTCCATGGAGTAGAGTAACAAGAGCAAGAAGAATAATTGAATAATAAAATTTAAATAAGAATTTAAAATCTTATATAAATCAAAAGGAAGTTGTATTATTTACAACTTCCTTTTTAAATCTAAATTGTTTGTATTAAACAGCGAATATTCCGAAGAATCCTCCAACGATACCAATTAAAAGTAGAAGACCTATACAAGCAACAGGGCTCCATTTTCTCTTTTTAATTAAGTAGTATAGCATTAGTGTTAATCCTAATGGAATTATTTTTGGTAATACACCATCTAATATACTTTGGATAACGATTGGTTTATCACCATTTGCTATTTCTATTGCTAATGATGTAGCACCATAGTTAGAAGTTAAAGCACCAACTATAAATACACCTAGCATAGAAGCAGAACGAGTAAATTCTTTAGCGTTTTGAGTTAATATATCAATTGCCTTAGAACCTAAGTTGTAAGACCAATGCATTAACCAATACCTGGCTATAAATTGAACTACGTTAAATATTAATAAGAATAGTATAGGACCAGCTAAAGATCCACCTATTGCCATATTAGCAGTAATACCAGCTGTAATTGGAACTAGTGTATACCAGAAGATAGCATCTCCAATACCACCTAAAGGTCCCATTGCAGCAACACGGACAGCACGAATAGTAGCTGTATCAGCCTTTTGTTGCTCTAATGATAATATAATACCCATAACGAAAGTAACTAAGAATGGGTGAGTATTAAAGAAATCTAAATTATGTGTCATTGACTTAGAAAGGTCATCTTTATTAGTATGGATTTTCTCTAATCCAGGTAATATACCATATAACCATCCAGCAGCTTGCATTCTTTCGTAGTTGAATGAAGCTTGCAAGAATAATGAACGCCAAACCATCTTATTAAGCGTTTTCTTATCAAGCTTTGGAGCAGGAGTCAAATCTTTATATAATGTGTTATTAGATTCCATCTTCGTCATCGCCTCCTCTTACAGATATTTCACCAGCAATAGATTTAATTTTTACATTAGTTTGGAAGTCATAAACAGCTACAGCTATACCAATAAATGCGATTAGTAATAATGCTGAACCAGATAATGATTCTATGCTACCTATGATAGTTGCAAGTGCAAATCCACCAAAGTAAATTCCCCATAGGTCTTTAGATAACATGATACGTAAAAGAATAGCAAATCCAACGTAACGCATCATTCCACCAGCAGCACTAAGTCCATCCATGAACCAAGAGTATTTATCTGATAAGTTTGATAATGTAGTACCTAATGCACTACCGCCTAATAAACCAGCTACAACTACAACTGCAAAGAATAATCCTAATGCAGCCATTGCAAGGTAGTTTAATCTTTCAAGACCCTTTGTATCAGCGTTTTCAGCATATTTATCTGCTTTTGACATTAATGGTGACATTAATGTGAATACGAAAGTAACACAATATTGTCCTATTAAAGAGAATGGAACAGCTAGTCCAACAGCGGCAGCTGGTTCTAACCTAGATGAAATGGCAAATATAACAGCCATTATTCCTCCGATAACTGCATTTGGTGGTTGAGCACCTCCAACTGGCATGTTACCTATTGTCATTAATTGATAAGTACCACCTACAATAAGTCCTGTTTGTAAATCTCCAAGTATTGCACCGATAACAGCACCAGATACAATTGGTTGATATAATGATTCCAAGAAGTTGAATTGGTCAATACCTGCTATAAAAGCAAATACTGCAACCAGAAGAATTTGTACAACATTAAAATCCATATGACATTCTCCTTTCTAAAATTTATTTAAATATCTTTTCGATATTTTCTGAGTTTTCAGTAGGAACTCTTCTAATTTCAAGCTCTACTCCTAATTCTTTTAATTTTCTAAACGCTTCTACGTCTTTGTCATCTACAGCAACAGATCCTGCAACTTGTCTCTTTCCTTGAGCCATATGCATATTACCAATGTTAACTTTTTTTATTGGAACTCCACCTTCAACTAAAGTTAAAACATCAGAAGGAGTTTCGCATACAATAAAAATAAGTTGTTTAGCACTAGCTTTATGGATTGTGCTTATTGTTTTTTCTAGTGTCCAGTAACGAGTTGCAGCATAGGCTGGAGCAGCCATATCCATTAACCCTTGTCTAAGCTTGTCCCCAGCTACAACATCATTGGCTACTAAAATTAAATTTGCTCCAATAGAACTACACCATTGTGTTGCAACTTGTCCGTGAATTAATCTGTTATCGATTCTTGTTAAAATAATATTTGGCATCCTTTCACCTCCCTTGAGTAGTTTGTAAAAAGTTATCTACTCTTTGATAATAATTATAGGAGAAAGATTAAAAGGAATCTTTACACTTTTTGGTATATATTTTATTTTTTTTAGTAACGTTTACAAATGTGGTGTTTGGAAGTGTAATATTATAAAAGTGTATGAAAATTTGAAAAAATTATATTTTGTAATAAAATGGAGTGTGTTAACATAAGAATGAATAGTTAAAAATATTAAGTTTGTAGTTTTTAGGAATACGCTGGTAAGAAAAATTTAAAACTTATGTTGGGGAAGTATGGGAATTTATTAAAGGATATTGTAGATATATTTAATAGAGAGGTGATTTATTATGTATAATAAAACATCAAGTCCTCAATTTAGAAAGTACGGTTCTATTTATGATGAGACTAAAAACTTACAAAGTGATGATTTAATACGAAAAAAGATTGTGACAAGTGATAGGGTAATTTCTAGCTTATATAATTTTTCTGAACCAGTATATATTGAAGTAATAGAGGGAATAGCATCAATATTAATAAGTGATTCAAGTAATGGGGAATTTAAGCTTTTTGCAATTCATAGAAATTTGGAAATAAAAGCGAATATGTTTTTTAACATAATTCCTTTAACAGAACAAACTACATTTAACTTGGTAATACATTCTAACTACAATCTTAATATTGAGTTTTTAAATCCACCATATGTTTATAATAGGATTTTATCAACAATAAATATTCCTGAAATTATAGCTTATTATTATACTATTAAGAGTCCAAATTATAAGTTTAAGGGGGAGAGTCATAATGTATATGAGCTTACATTTGTTGATAATGGTATATTAGATACATCAATTGATAATGTGGATTATACTTTGAATCCCTATGATTTAATAATTTATGGTAAGAACCAATTTCATACACAAACAGTAAATAAGGATTCATCATGTTCTTATTTAACTGTTATGTTTAATATGGAATGTGAAGATGATAGTTTAATTTGCAATAAAGTTTTTCATTGTAGAAAGGAGCTTTACAAAGCTATAAGAGTTTTTTCAAAAAATATATCATCTACCATACCATATTCAGAAAATTTAATTTTAAGTAATTTTCATGAGATAATTATTAGGTTATTCCAATATGATTATTTAGGAGAAGAACAGTCCAAGCTACCTACAGAGGTACAACAGCATTTTCAAGATGAATTATTAGAAGGAATAGTAGATTATATTAACAAGATGGTTTGTGAGCCAATCACAGTAGAGGAACTTTGTAGCAAGTTTTCAGTATCAAGATCGTCCTTGCAAACCTTGTTTAAAAATAATTTAGATACATCTCCTAAAAAATATATTAATGATTTAAAATTATCAAAGAGTAAACAATTAATAAAAGAAAATAAATATACTATTAGTGAAATAGCATTTATGCTGGGGTTTAATTCAATACATTATTTTTCTAGAGCTTTTACACAACATTATGAAATGAGTCCTAGTGAATATGCACAAAAAGTGTTTAAATAGTATGTAAAGTTACTTATACCTCAATAATAAAAAATAAAATTACATGTGTTTGTTTTTTTGCTTACATGATTTGCAAAAGCTAGAAGACGTTAAAAAAATCGACGACTTTACAGTCGTCGATTTTTTATACAGTACCTTGAATTGCATATCTAGATACTGTTATTATTACATTTTTAGCAACTTCAACTTCAACAGTTTCTTTTCCTACTCTAACTAATTTTCCGTAAACCCCACCACAGAACATTACCTTCATTCCAGGCTTTAAATCTACATGAAGATCATTAAGTTCTGAACGTCTTTTCTTTACATTTTTTGCTGATATAAAGAATAGTATTAGGGCAGCAATACCAGCTAATACAGCAATAGTTATACAGGTCCAAGCAACAACTTCCCAGTTTATCATTACTAAATCCCACCTTCGCAATCAATATCTTCATGAACTATAAACTCAAATTTTACAACCCCAGATTTACCAACTTCTAGAGCTGTTTCGGATAAAGAAGATAAGTCATCTATAATATCTTTTGTCATAGAAATTTCAAGAGCCATAGGTAGGTTTGTCCCACCTACTACTTCCATTGGCTTTTCTATTTTTGTTTTTAGTTCAACTAAAGTTTTAAATGGTGAACCTCCAGCCAAATCACTAAGAGCTAGAATGCTATCACAGTTATCTAAATTTTTTAAAGCGTTACAGTACTTTTCCATTAAACTTTCAGTTGAATCTGTTTCTATAAAATCAACATATTCCGTGTTTGAAGTCTCGCCAGCTATTAATTTTAATGATGTACGAAGGCCAGATGCAAAATTTCCATGACCACTAATTATTAATCCTACCATAAAATCCTCTCCTATACTAAATTATACTTTAGTTTATATCCATATACTAAATGCAAGTATATGGATATAAAGTAACACCTTTAACTACACGATTTACTTCTCCTGATGGACAAGGGTTGTCTGGAGTTAATCCAATAGATAAAGATTTTAATACTGCTAATGTTTGAGCAAATGTAATATAAGCTAATCCTAGTTCAGCATTATTTATATTGGATTTAATATTGTAAGGAATTATGTAATCAGCTAAGAAAGCTAATTCATCAGAAGGTTTGTTAGATACTATAACTAGCTCATTATTCTTTCTTTGATTACTTATTTCTTTTATTAAATCTAATTCATATTTATAAGTATGTTTATCATCACTTACATATACAACTGTTAATGTAGAATCATTGATTATTGATTTTGGTCCATGTCTAAAACCCAATGGAGTATCGAATACTGCAACTGTTTTTCCAGCAGTTAATTCAAGCATCTTTAATGATGATTCTTGAGATATACCTTTTAAGGTATTGCTTCCTAAGTAAACTATCCTTTCAAAGTTGTATTCATCTACTATTTTTTTAGCTACGTCATATCCACTATTTAAGAAATTTTCAACAGATGAACAGATATCATTGATTACTGTTGTTTTTTCGCTTAACTTATCAATATTAAAACAAAGATATGCAGCCAAATACATATTTGAAAAACTTGATGTCATAGCAAAGGATTGATCATGTGTTTCATCAGTAAGATTTATTGCATAGCAATTATCTAGTTCTTTTGCCATTTTTGATAGGGCACCATTTTTATTACAAGTAATAAATAAGTTATAAAGGTTTTTACAAACAGCACTAGCAGCTTGTACTGCACCTATAGACTCTGGTGAATTACCTGAACGCCCAAAGCTTATTAATAAAGTTGGTTTATCTTTTGATAAATAATTTTCTGGTGATGCAACTATGTCAGTTGTTCCATAAGATTTTACTTTATAATTTAGTTCCTTATTTAAATAAGGATACAATGAATTTCCAATAAATTCGCTGGTACCTGCACCAGTTAATATAACATCGAAGTCATCACATTTTATAACTTGATCTATAAAAGCTTTTATTGAGTCTTTACTTTCTGTAATTTGAGATAATGTTTTTTTCCATGTCGTAGGTTGTTGATAAATTTCTTTTAATGTATTAGTTGAAGAAGTTTGGTTCATTTCTTCTTCTGTGATATTGAAAATGTTCATATACATCCCCCTTTTTATTTTGAATATAGAGTTATTAATTTTAATTATAGTTGAGAGTTTTTTTTATACAATGCAAGTGCTGAAAGATATAATATGTATGCTAAAAAGTGCAAATATTCAAGGAATAAACCTAGGTATAATAAAGATAAAGTGGGATAAGGAGGGAATAGGATGTTAATACAAAGTAAAAGGGTTTGGATAGCAGATCAATTTATTCCAGCCCAAATTGAAATTGATGATAATAAAATAACGGATATTTATAAGTACAATGAAAAAACTGGAGCTCTTGATTATGGAAATAAAAGAATTCTTCCTGGGTTTATAGATATCCATTGTCATGGGGCATATGGATTTGATACTAATGATGCTAATGCTCAAGGACTTAGAAAGTGGACAAAAGGAATAGTAAATGAAGGGGTAACTTCCATACTACCTACAACAATAACCCAAAGTAAAGAGGTTCTTACTAATGCTTTAGCTAATGTGGCAAAAGTTGTAGAAGAGGGGTATGAAGGTGCAGAAATATTAGGAATACATTTTGAGGGACCATACCTTGATATGGAATATAAGGGGGCTCAACCCAAGGAGTATATTACTAAGCCTACAATTAAGGAGTTTCAATATTATCAAAAGGTAGCAAAAGGATTAATAAAATATGTAACTTTAGCTCCAGAAGTAGATGATGAACATGAATTAACAGAGTACTTATTTAAAAATGGAGTTGTAGTTAGTATGGGGCATTCAGCAGCTACATATGAAGATGCAATAATGGGATTTGCACATGGTGTAAGATCTCAAACACATGTATATAACGGAATGACTCCATTTAATCATAGAAAAAATGGACTGGTTGGAGCAGCCTATAGAGTTAAGGGAATGTATGGAGAAGTAATTTGTGATGGAAACCATTCAACTGTAGCAGCATTATATAATTTCTTTAATGCTAAGGGGCCAGATTACGGAATTATGATTACTGATGCTTTAATGGCAAAAGGGTTTGAGCCAGGTACTAAGTTTATATTTGGTGGAAATGAAATTGAAATATATGAGGATGGTAGTGCTCATTTGGTTGAAACAAAGGGGCTAGCTGGCTCAACATTAAGAATGAATGAAGGTCTTAGAATATTAGTTGAAGAGGCTATGGTTCCTTTTAATTATGCTATTAATGCATGCACAATTAATCCTGCAAAATGTTTAAAGATAGATATGCATAAGGGAAGAATTGGTGTTGGGTATGATAGTGATCTAGTGGTACTTAATGATGATTACTCAGTACATCAAACATATTGTCTTGGAAAGGTGATGTTGTAATGAGAAAGAACACATCTAGTTTAGCTGGTCCTAATATTTATTTAGATAGATATGGAAATGCTGTTTATTACAACATTTTTAATAAGAGAGCCTATCTTATAGATAAGGGTAGCGAACAAAAATTTAGGTTGATTTACTATAGATATTCGCTAATTGTTATTGTTCTTGTTTTATTAGGAGATTATTTTAAGTCATTAGAAAATACTCTTTTAGTAGGTATTGGAGCAGTAGTATTAAGCGAGATATATTTCAGAGGCTACTTTCTTAATAAGTTAAAGATTGTAAAAAACTTTAATAAAGAAAATAAGACTTCTAAGTTATATCAAATAATAAATAGCAAAGAAAAAGATAAGGCAGTTATGAAGGCATGTGCATATGTGCTTTTTGGAATTCTTATTGTTATAAATGCAATACAACAAAATTTCAATTTTATATTTATAGCTTTAAGTGCAGTAGTTGCGATATATAGTTTGTATTCAGCAGTAATTAATATGATTGCTTTTTCAAAGATGAAGAAGTTATAGGTTTGGAAGGAGATTTATTATGGAATTAACTACAACAAAAAAGATTTTAAAAGAGGCTCAAGATGGACATTATGCAATAGGAGCATTTAATGTTGAAAATATGGAAATGGTAATGGCAGTTATTAGTGCAGCTGAGGAAATGAATGCTCCAGTTATTATGCAAACTACTCCATCTACAGTAAAGTATGCAGGACTTGATTATTTCTTAGCAAATGTTAAGGTGGCAGCTAGCAAAGCAAAGGTACCAGTAGTTATGCATCTAGATCATGGATCAAGCTTTGAATTAGCTTCACAAGCTTATAGAGCAGGATATACTTCTATTATGATAGATGGATCTCATAGTGATTTTGAGAGTAACATAGAAATATCTAAATTAGTTGTAGATATGTGCAAACCTTCAGGTATAGCAGTTGAAGCTGAGCTTGGTAAAGTTGGAGGAAAAGAAGATGACTTAGATGGTGGTGATGGTGATGCATATACAGACCCACTTCAAGCTAAGGAATTTGTTGAAAGAACAGGTGTTGATTCACTAGCAGTTGCAATAGGTACTGCTCATGGAATGTATAAGGGTGAACCTCACCTAGATTTAGATAGATTATCTGAAATAAGAAAAGTTGTATCAGTTCCACTTGTATTACATGGTGGTTCTGGAATTCCAGATGAAAAGGTACAAGAATCTATTAGAAGAGGAATTTGTAAGGTTAATTATGCAACAGAGCTTAGAATAGCTTTTACAAATGGAGTTAATAAGTATCTTGCAGAAAAACCTGATACAATAGACCCTAAAAAGTATAATAAGGCTGGAATGGAAGAAGTTAAGGAATTTGTAAAAGAAAAAATAAAAGTATGTGGATGTGAGAATAAAGCATAGAAAGATATTAATTAAGCCTCTAATAATAATTTATATATTTTCATTATAGGTTATTAGGACAAACTTATTAGAAAGAATTAAGGAAAGAAATTCATTTGCGATTTCTTTCCTTTTGTTTTGCTTACGTACGGTTTTATTTATATTAATTATGAGTTGGATTTTACATTTTCATTAATAAGCTTCATAAAATTATTTGGAGTTACAATTCTAACCTTAGGATTTTGGTTTAATTTATTAATCACATCATTAACCCCATATATTTGTTTTATATAAGGCTTCATCATCTAGTATAAGAACATAATTTTGATCCACCTTTTTCATATATTCACTTAGTATATTTATATAACTATCTAATTTAGTTATAGGAAATTTACTAGGATACATATATACGTTACCAGATGGTGAGGTTACAAAGTTATCAAAATATTTAGAGGAACTTGCACTCTCATAGTACTTATGGAAAACTGTAGGTGCTAAGTAATAAAGTGATTTTGATGTTATAGCATAATCCCTTAAGGCCATAGTTTGTAGTCACGCTCAGAATTACTAAGTATATAAATTTGTTCACTATATTTATTAGGATTAGTTACTTAGAGAAGAGATATTCATCAGTAAAAAAATACTAAAATTTGTTGAGTTTCTTTTGAAATAATGGTAATATTCATTTGTAATTAAAATTGAATAGGCAAATTTAGGGAAACCTAAAGACGCAAAGCTATAGGGACTAAGGTTAATAACTATGTCAGCCAGTTGCCAAAGAGTACATTATACTTTTTGTTTCTAAGATTAATTAGTATCAATGCTTTTATTTGTTATGCAAGAATACTTATTTATGAGGATAATATAGAGCTACTCTTTTAGAGTAGCTTTTTTTAATGTACTTCTGAGGAGGATAATAATCAGGAGGGGAACAAATGAATAAGAGAAAAATTGCAGCCATAATGGCCGCAGCAGTAATCCTTAATTTCTCAGCGCCGTCAATACAAGTTTTAGCTGATGAAATATCAAGTAATTTAACTTTAACGGAAGGAATTCAAGCTACGAAAGCAACCATTAGTAAATTTGAATTACTAAATAGTAGTAATATAGCTGCTTATGATAAGGTATTCAAAATGGACAACTCAAATATTGAGTCTATAACTACTAATGGAGGTGACTATAATAGTGCATCTACTGCTGATAAAGCTATAGATGGGGATTTTAATACTCATTGGGAAACAAGAAAGCAGAATAGTTCTGATTTTACAAATGAAGTAGTATTTAAGTTTAAAGAATTAACAGATTTAAGCAGAATAGTGTATGCAGCAAGACAATCTTCAGCTAAAGGTAAGGGGTTTGCTAAAGAGGTTGAAATCTATGGATCAATTACGGATGAAGAGAATGATTTCAGATTAATAAGTAGTGGTGAATACACAGGTTCTACCGGAGATGTAGTAGAAATTAGATTTAACAAAACAACATTTAAAAGAATAAAATTTGTATTTAAAGAAGCTGATAAAAATTGGGCTTCAGCATCAGAATTTATGTTCTATAAGGAAGATAAATTAAGTGATAAAATGAAGACTTTATTTACTGATGATACAATGAGTAAAGTTAGTAAAGAATTTAATACAGTAGAAAAGCTAGAAGCGTTAGAAAATGAAGTTAAAGAGCATCCGCTTTGTGAAGAATTTAAAGAATATATAGAAAATGCTAAAATACTTTTACAAGAAAATAAAATTGAGGCAACAACAGCAATTACAAGAAGATTTGAAGATTATTCTAACGACGAATATTCAAATTTATTCAAGATGAATACTAGCAATATAAAAGGAATCAAAAATAACGGAAGACATTATTCTTCACAAGTAATAACAAATGCTATAGACGATAATTTAGATACTTATTGGGAAACAAACACATATAATACAAATAATTTTACAAACGAGGTTGAGGTAGAATTTAAGGAAGCTGTAGAATTAAATAGAATAGTATATGGAGCAAGAAAATCTGATAATAAGGGATTTGCTAAGGAATTTGAAATATATGGTGCCACAACATCTGCAGGAGAGACATATCAACTTGTAGCAACTGGTAAGCATGATAAGGTATCTGGATTGGTAGAAGCAAAGTTTAATCCAACTAAGTTTAGAAGAGTTAAATTTAAGTTTAAAAATTCAGATCAAAATTGGGCTACATTATCAGAAATAGCATTTTACAAAGAAGATGAAATTGCTGATAAGGTTGAAAGGTTATTTACTAATGAATTAAAGAATGAATTATCAGCAGAGTTTAATACTAAGGAAAAATTACAGGCTTTAGAAGAGGAAACTAAAACTCATCCTTTATATGATAGATTTAAAGAAAGTTTAGAAAATGCTAAGGAATTATTAAACCAACAAAAGATAGAACCTACAAAAGCAATCACTAAAAAGTTTGACCATTATTCTGATGAGGAATATTCAAGCTTATTTAAAATGGATAATAATAATATAAAAGGAATCAAAAATAATGGAAGGCATTATTCTTCACAAGTAATAACAAATGCTATAGACGATAATTTAGATACCTATTGGGAAACAAACACATATAATACAAATAATTTTACAAACGAGGTTGAGGTAGAATTTAATGAAGCTGTAGAATTAAATAGAATAGTATATGGAGCAAGAAAATCTGATAATAAGGGATTTGCTAAGGAATTTGAGATATATGGTTCTACGACATCTGAAGGGGAAACATATCAACTTGTAGCAACTGGTAAGCATGACAAAGTATCTGGATTAGTAGAAGCAAAGTTTAATCCAACTAAGTTTAAAAGAGTTAAATTTAAGTTTAAAAATTCAGATCAGAATTGGGCTACATTATCAGAAATAGCATTTTACAAAGAAGATGAAATTGCTGATAAGGTTGAAAGCTTATTTACTAATGGATTAATGAATGAACTATCGGAAGATTTTAATACTGAAGAAAAATTACAGGCTTTAAAAGATACAGTTAAGGGACATCCTTTAGAGGATTCATTTAAAGAATCATTTGAATTAGCTAATAAAGTACTTAGTGGTGAAATAGAAACTGTAAAAATTATTACTGCAGAACAACATGGGGATATGGTAAAACATGCTAATGGTAATTTAAAATTTGGTTTTGGTAATAACAATCAACCAACAGGAATATCTGCAAAGCCAGGAGATAGAATAACTGTTTATGTAGATGCAGATCCAACACAGCCACTGCCAAAATTAGCATTCTCTCAACAAGAAGGTAGTTATGCTAACTGGATGAAAACTGTGAGTTTAGTACCAGGTAAGAATGTAATAACTGTTCCTGAAGTACCAAAGGATAGCGCATATGCATATGATGTAACTAAAGGTGGAGCAGTATATATAGTAAATCCATATACCAGCGAAGAGCAATCTAAAGCTCCAGTTATAAGATTTGCTTCAGGTGATAAGTTCCCATTTGCTACAAAGGATACCAATGTAGAAGAATTCAAAGAGTTCTTAATAGAGTATAAGAAAGCAATAGACGAAGATATAGAAAAAAATCCTAATGTTCTAGACAGAGAGGTTCTAGATGTATTTGAGTTTGTAAGTGATCATATAGTTTGGACAGGGACTGCAACAGGAGCATATAAGGCCTATATAGAACAAGGTGTAAATCCTTTAGATACAATAGAATCTTATAATATTCATATGAAAGAAATATTTAGATACTATGGTTTAGATGGAAGTAGTGAAAAAAATGATCCAAAGTATATAAGAGAAAATGTTAGATTAGCACAACCATTTGGATATATGTATGCAGGTGCTGGACATATAGGAGTGCAAAGGGATGTAATGGCAAATCACTTAATTCCATTTGAAGAGAGGGGGCCATCTTGGGGATTAACTCATGAAATAGGTCATAAAATGGATGTAAATATAAGATTATATGGAGAGGTTACAAATAATATGTTACCTATGCATATGTCTGTATTTTACAATAAAATAGATAATAGAATACCATATGAATCTCATACTTATAAAAATGTATTAAGAGAAAATACCAATAAATATATGGAATATGGATATTTTGAGAAGTTAGCTGTATTTTGGCAGTTAGAAATGTATAAACCAGGTTATTGGGCTAATTTAAATAAGTTATATAGGGAAAGAAATGTTAGTTTAGGAAATGAAAATACTAATAATGTTAAAATGCAATATTTAATTAAATTTTCATCAGAAGTAGTAGGAGAAGATTTAAGCGAATATTTTTCTAGACATGGATTTGAAGTTAATGAAGAAACTAAAAAGGAAACTAGCAAATATCAAAAACCAGATAAGAAGATATGGTACTTAAATAACAGCAAGGTTAATTATGAAGGAAATGGATTTACTAAAGATACTAATTTAGATGTTTCACTTAATAGATTAGAAAATGGAATTAAGCTAATATTTAATGTGGCTGATGAGGTTAAATCAGATTTACTAGGATATGAAATATTTAGAGATGGTGAGTTAATAGGATTTACTTCTAGTAATTCCTTTGTAGATATTAATGCAGATAAAACTAAGAATTCTAAGTATGAAGTTATACCTTATGATCTTAACTTAGGAACTGGTGAAGTTATTGAAATTTATTCATTTACACCAAGTATGAGCATTAAAAATGATAAGATAACTTTAGGATTAAGAGAAGAATTTAATCCTATGGATTATATAAAAGCATTAGATCATGAAGGCAATGATATAATTTCTAATGTTGAAGTTACGAACAATGTAGATACAAGCCAAAAAGGTGTATATCAAGTTAAGTATAAAATAAGTGATGAAGGCATTGTAGTAGAAAAAGTTGTAGACGTTGAAGTAGTAAGCATATGTGATTATGCATCAGATTTACAAGAAGTATCTTCAAGGGTTGGGGATGGTATACTACGTAAGGATAAATCTGTTATGGGTGGAACTATTACATTCTTAAAGGATGGAAGTGAATTTACTTACAGTAAAGGTATAGGAGCTCATGCAAATTCTGAAGTAGTTTATAATATTGAAAATAAAGGCTATGAGTATTTTGAAAGCTATATAGGTGTGGATCAATGGTCAAAAAATACTGCAGCCTCAGTTACTTTTGAAGTATGGGTAGATGGAGAGAAGAAGTTTGATAGTAAAGTATTTAAACATGATACAGATTCAGGCTATGTAAGAGTTAATGTAAGTGGAGCTAAGGAAGTAAAACTTATAACGACCGATGCTAAAATTAGCGGAAATTTATATGACCATTCTATATGGGCAGATGCTAAGTTTATTACAAACAATGCAAAACCTGTTATAAATGCAGAGGATAAGATTTATAAGCTAGATGAAGAAGTTGATTTTAAGGCTGGTATTACAGCTACTGATGTTGAAGATGGTGATTTAACATCTAATATAGAAATAATATCAAATTCCTATGAGGAAGGTAAGGTTGGAAGATTCCAGGTTGTTTATAGTGTAACAGATAGTAATAATAATACTACAGAAAAGAAATCTTATATTACAGTATATGAAGACTATAAAGTAGTTAAATCAAAATATGGACAGTTTGATAATTTAGATAAATATAATGAAGAATTCAAAGTCCCAGTGTCTTCAGTAACTAACAATGGTGGAAAATACTTTAGTAGTGTTATAGAAAATGCAATTGATAATAATATAAAGTCACATTGGGAAACTAATAAACCAAACAGCGACACATTCCAAAATGAAGTTGTATTTGATTTAGGAGAAAGCAAAGAAATAAATAGAATTGCCTATGCTGCTAGAAGAGATGCTGGTGGAAAGGGGTTTGCTAGAAAGTTTGAAATATATGTTTCAAATGATGCAGAAGGAAATGACTTTGTTTTAGCTGGAAAAGGTGAATATAGTGGAAGTAACACTGATGTTGTAGAATTTAAAATATCTAAAACTACTGCAAGAAGAGTTAAATTTAAATTTATAGAAGCTTATAATGGTATGGCAAGTTTAGGGGAAATTTCATTCTATAAAGTAGATGAATTAGCTGATAAGATTGATAATTTATTTACTGACAACACTAAAACAGAAGTTTCTGATAGCTATAATACATTAGAGAAGGTGCAAGCTTTAAGAGAAGAGGTTAAAAATCATCCGGCAGCTAACTTATTTGAAGAATGTTTAGTCAAGGCTGAAGAAATAATAAGAGCTAAGTTCCCAACGTTAACTGTAGAAGGTGTAACTTATGTTAAACTAAATAGTGATTTTGATTTAACTTTAGGGGTTACTGCAAATGACCAAGAGGATGGCGATATAACTGGAAATATTAAAGTTAATAGTAATAACTTTAATATAGCTAAATCAGGAGAATACATTATAACTTATAGCGTTATAGATAGTGATAATAATACTACAACTAAAGATAGAAAGGTTATAGTTTATAGTGATAGTATTTATATATCTGATATGGAATGGGAGTCAGCAGTATCAGGATGGAAGAGTGTAAATAAAGATTCAGCAGTTAATTCAAGTAACAAAATAAAACTTAAGGTTAATGGTGAAATAAGAGAGTTTGATAAAGGTATAGGAGCTGCAACAAATGCAGAAATAGTATATAAACTAGATGGAAATTATAGCAATTTCACAACATATATAGGTACTGATAAAAACTACGATCTTAATCAAACTACTATAATATTTAAAATATTTGCAGATGGAGAAGAAGTTTATACTTCTGATGTAATAAGAAAAGATAGTGAAGCAGAGTTTATAAATCTAGATGTTACAGGAGTACAAGAACTTAAATTGGTAGCAGATAATGTAGATGGTAATGGTGTTGGAGATTTTGCTTCATGGGCAGATACTAAATTATATACTACAAATGCAAAACCTAGATTAACTATTCCAAAATCATTATCAACTAAGCTTGGAGAAGAAATAGATTTAAATGAAGAATATAGTGCAATAGATGCTGAGGATGGAGAGATAACTGAAAAAGTTGAAGTAAGTGGTAAAGTTAATTTCAACAAAACAGGAAAGTATCCAATAACTTATAAAGTAATTGATAGCGATGGTAATGAAGTAGTTAAAACTAGAACTATATCAGTAGTTGATATGAATGATTATAACTACTTAACAGATTATGATTGGAAATCTACTCAAAATAGTTATGCTGTTCCTAAAAAGGATATATCAACAAGTGCTAAAGCTTTAAGATTAACAGATAAAGATGGTAATGTAGTATCATTTGAAAGAGGAATAGGAGCTCATGCAACTTCAACAATAATATACGACTTAACTGACAAAGACTATGCATACTTCAGCTCATATGTTGGGGTAGATAGAGAAATGTATAATACAGTAGGATCAGTTTCATTCCAAGTATATGTAGATGGAGAGAAGAAATTCGATAGTGAGTTAATGTCTTCAAGAGATGCTATGAAGTATTTAGAAGTTGATATAGCTGGAGCTAAAGAATTAAAACTTGTGGTAACTGATGGTGGAAATGGAATTGGATCAGATCATGCTACATGGGGAGATGCTAAACTTCATTTTGCAAAAGATGTACAAGGTAATTATGAAGATTTAGAATCATTAGTGAAGGAAGCTAAGAAGTTTGTGAAGGATGATTATACTGAAGAATCATTTAAAAAATTTGAAGAAGCTTTAATTAAAGCTGAGGAGATGTTAGCTGATAAAGTAAGTACTCAAGAGGATATAAACTTAATGATTACGGAATTAAATGAGGTTGTATCTAAGTTAGAGAAAAGAGTAGACTTAAATGAGATTATAACTATTAAAGATAGGGCTTTAAAAGATAGTATCAAGAGAGAACTTAATTTATCAAGTGATAATATAACTATTGGTGATATGTATAAATTAACAAACTTATCAGCATCAGGTGAGTGGATAACAAGTTTAGAAGGCTTACAATATGCTAAAAATTTAGAGGAATTAGACATATCATATAACGAAGTTAAGGATTTATCACCACTTAAAAATCTTAAAAAATTAACTAATTTAAATGGAAATCCTCAGATAATAACAGAGGGGATGCTTTATGCAAAAAATAATATAGTAAGTTTAGATTATAAGGTTTTAAACAGAAATGGTGAGAGATTAAAGCCAAGAGAAATAATTATAAGAAGTAATAAAACTTTTGAAGTTGTTAATTTAACTTTAGAAGAATTAATAGATGAAAATGGAGTTATTTCTTTTGATATTTCAAACCTTGATAAGGCTGTTTATAGCGTGTATCTAGTATACGAAGATAAAGAAGATAATTTCTTATCTCAATCACTTTATATGTTTAATGTAGAATAGTAAATATACAATCACACTTAGGTTATATAAGTGGGATTAGAGTTAATATATGAATTAAAAAGTGACTTCTCCCCTAAAGGGTGGAGAGGCCACTTTTTTTATGATATTATAAAGTGAAAAATGAAGATATTTAAAAGAAACAAAGGAGGAAGATTGTTAATGGGAATAACAAGTTTTTTTAAGCTAGTAGAGATTCAAACAAAGGTTGCAAGTGTAATTCCATATACTTTAGGTACAGTTTTTGCATTATATAAATTTGATAATTTTAATGCAAAACAAGCAGTCTTATTCTTTTTATCAATGATAGTTTTTGATATGACCACTACAGCAATAAACAATTATGTAGATTATACCAAAGCTATTAAAAAAGAAGGGTTTGGATATGAGGAACATAATGCTATAACTAAGTATGGGCTAAAGCCGAAAAGAGTTTTAGGAATTATAATAACAATGTTAATAATATCAGCTACTTTAGGTATAATGTTATTTTTAAATACTGATATAGCAATTCTTATAATAGGAGTAATATGCTTTGGTATAGGTATATTTTATTCATTTGGTCCTATTCCAATTTCAAGAACTCCATTTGGTGAAATTTTTTCAGGCTTAACAATGGGATTCTTTATAACATTTTTGGCTGTATATATACACATATTTGATCAAGGTGTATTAAATATCAATATAAGTAATTGGAACTTCAGTTTAGTAATTGATATAAAAATGATAATATCTATATTTATAATTACTATTCCAGCAATTACAGGTATATCAAATATAATGTTAGCAAATAACATTTGCGATATAGATGATGACTTTGTAAATAGAAGATTTACACTACCAATATACATAGGTAAAGAAAAAGCTTTAAAATTATTTAGAACTTTATATTACATAGGATTTATAGGTATAGTTGTTGGTGTAGTATTTGGAATATTACCAATAGTATCAATATTAACATTAGTAGCTCTAAAACCTGTTAATGCAAATATCAAAAGTTTTTTTGAACTACAAACCAAAAAGGATACTTTTGTATTAGCCGTTAAGAACTTTGTAATAACTAATGTTATTTATATAACTACAATAATTATAGGATGCTTAATTTAAAATGAACCAACAAGATGCATAGCTTGTAGAAGAGCTAAAAAAAGAACAAAATAGAAGATAATTTTAGATTTTTCAGGTTGTAGTTTAAACTACAACCTTATTTGCTGTCTAGAAAAGTATAAAATTTCAATTAGCTATAAATCAAAGGTATTATTACATTTTCATATTAAAAAATATAAAATAAAGGATAGTAATTTTGTAATTTCCTTACCTTTAGTACGGGGGGGTGGATATTTGTTTTGATGTGACTTGGAGCTTGCGACGGAACAAGCAAAATAAATATCCGCTACACCTTTTTTGTTTTTAGAAAATTATAATTACAGTTAAAATAACTAACTTTATCTAAGTTATTCATTATCTTTATCCTTATGTTTATCTATTCCACATGAAACCCAAGGATAATCAGGATTACTTGGATCGCAAGGTTTTGAGATATCAACCTTCTTTTCTTCTTCTAAAACTTGACCGTAAAAATTAGATTCATCTAAAGTTTCTTTATTTTTCATAAAAACATCTCCATTCATTTAAAATATTATAATATTGTTTCTTTAATAATAGTATATTCAAAACAATAAATATGATTAACAATTATAAAATACTTGTATTTATAAAGAACTAAGTTATATATTATTTTACAACACTATGGCTGTAGTTAATCTATATGAACTCCATCTTAATTGATGTTTTATAATGATTGGTATAAATGCTTGAATTACTACAAAGACTAAATTAAGAAATTTAATGAAATGGAGTTGTATAGTGGATATGAAAAAAGTTCAATCAACTTGTAATTATTGCTCAATAGCTTGCAACATTGACTTCAATGTAGAAGATAATGAAATAGTCTCTGTAGTACCAACACAAGGATATCCAGTAAATAATGGTTTCTGTTGTATTAAGGGATTAAACTTAGATAAACAAAATACTAAATTTCCTAATCCTGTTTATCCTTTAGTAAGAGATAAAGATGGAAAGATGGAACAAATATCTTGGGATGAAGCCTTTAAGGTAATGGCTTCTAAAATAAAAGAACTTCAAGATAAGTACGGAAGAGAAAGTGTAGCATTTATAAGCACAGGTCAGCTTACAACAGAAGAAATGGCTTTATTAGGCCATATAGGTAGAAACTATCTTGGAATGAATGGAGATGGTAATACACGACTATGTATGGCTACTTCAGTAGTTGCACATAAGCAAAGTTATGGCTTTGATGCACCACCATATACTTTTGATGACTTAGAATTATCAGATACTTTAATATTCATTGGATCAAATCCAGTTGTAGCTCATCCTATTCTTTGGACTAGAGTTAGAAATAACAAAAATAATCCAAAGATAATAGTAATAGATCCAAGACAATCAGAAACTGCAATTAGAGCAGATGAGTGGGTAGATATTAAGCCGAAAGCAGATTTAAGACTACTTTACACATTAGCTAATTATCTTATAGAAAAAGATTGGATAGATAAAGAGTATATAGAAAAGTATACAGAAGACTTTGAAGGCTTTAAGGAGCATGTTAAAAAATATACTTTAGATGATGTAGAAGAAAAAACAGGAATATCAAAGGGAAGAGTTGAAAAATTAGCAGAAACAATTCATGAAGGAAAGAGGGTGTCCTTCTGGTGGACTATGGGGGTAAATCAGTCTTATCAGGCAGTTAGAACAGCACAAGCAATAATTAATCTTGCAATTATGACTGGCAATATTGGAAGACCAGGAACAGGGGCAAACTCTATAACTGGTCAATGTAATGCCATGGGTTCAAGATTGTTTAGTAATACCACAGGTTTTTATGGTGGTGGAGATTATGATAATGAGAATAGAAGAAGGGCAATATCTAAAGCTTTAAATATGCCTGAAGAAATGCTTCCAACAAAACCAACAATTCCATATGATCAAATAATAGAAAGATGTATTACTGGAGAAATAAAGGGATTATGGATTGTTGCTACTAATCCAATAGTTTCATGGACTAATAGTAGAAAATTTAGAGAAGCTACTGAACATTTAGAGTTCTTTGTTGTTCAAGATATTTATGATAATACTGAAAGTGTTAAGATGTGCCATTTATTATTACCTTCTCAATCTGGACTTAAGAAAGAGGGAGTTTTAATAAATAGTGAAAGACGTTTATCAAGGATTGTTCCAGCTTTAAGAAAGGAAGAGAATGAATATACTGATTATGATATTTTCTTAGGAGTAGGGAAGGCTCTAGGTATGGGAAAATATCTAGATAAATGGAAAACCCCTGAAGATGCCTTTAATACAATAAAAGAATGTACTAAGGGAATGCCTTGTGATTTCACAGGAATTGAATATGATATGTTGAAAGATGGTAATGGAATTCAATGGCCATTTAAAAAAGGTGATGAATTAAAAAATAATCAAAGAAGATTATATGAAGATAATAAGTTTTTTACTCCTAGTGGTAAAGCTAAGTTTATATATGAAGAGGTAGCAGAAGAAAATCCAAAGCCAAGTGAAGATTATCCATACTATTTTAATACTGGAAGAGGAACTGTTGGTCAATGGCATACACAAACAAGAACAAATGAGATTGAATTTGTAACTGCAATAGTTCCAGGTGAAGCTTATATAAATATTCATCCAGAATTAGCAGAAGAGTATGGAATTAAAGAGAATGATAAGGTTATTGTAAATTCACAAAATGGAGAAAGTGCTACATTTATAGCAAAGCTTTCTAGGACAGTTAAGAAAAATCATATATATGCGCCAATGCATTACATTGAATGTAATAAGCTTACTCCATCAGTTTATGATCCTTATTCAAAGGAGCCTTCATATAAATTTACTCATGTAAATATTAAGAAGGCAATATAGGAGGGGATAATAAATGAAAAGAATAAAAATAGATAGGAAGAAATGTATTGGATGTTTAACATGTACTACAGCCTGTATTGTTTCCCATGGAGGACATGATACAAGAAATAGAATAGCTATTAATAGTGATGGAAGATATTCGCCTATTTTCTGTAGACATTGTGATAGACCAGAATGTGTTTATACCTGTATGTCTGGTGCTATGAGCAGAGATAATGAAACAGGATATGTTTTATATGATGAATCAAGATGTGCACACTGTTTTATGTGTATAATGGCATGTCCTTATGGAGTACTAAAAACTGATGCTAGAACAAATCATGTTATTATGAAGTGTGATATGTGTAGGAATACAGAAGAAAAGTATCCTCAATGTGTCGCAAGGTGTCCTACAAATGCTATTACTTTAGAGGAGGTACAAGAAATATGAAGTGTGTAGTAGTTGGTGCTTCAGCATCAGGAATTAGCTGTGCAAAAACTTTAAGGGAATTAAATAAAGATGTTGAAATTACTTTGATTTCAAAGGATGAGCATGTAGTTTCTAGATGTATATTACATCACTATATTGAAGATGTTAGAAGCATAGACGATTTGAATTTTGCTCCTTATGATTTCTTTAAAGTTTATGGTGTTAATTGGATTAAGGGTAGAGAAGTAATAAAAATAGATCCAAAGGGGCATAAGCTTAGTTTAGACAATGGTGAAGAGGTTGAGTATGATAAAGTGTGCCTTGCAACAGGTTCATCATCTTTTATTCCCCCTATTGAAAACCTAAGAGAAGCTAAAAATGTTGTAGGACTTAGAAACTTAGAAGATGCTATTTTAATAAAAGATTTATTACCTAGTATTAAAGATGTAATAGTTTTAGGTGGAGGATTAGTAGGAATAGATGCAATAGCAGGGTTACTAAAATATGATGTTAAAATTCATTTGGTAGAAATGGGGGATAGAATTCTTCCCCTTCAATTAGATCATTATGCAGCAGATGCCTATAACAAAAGGTTAGAAGAAAGAGGAGTAGACTTAAGATTTGGTGTAAGAGCTGAAAAACTTATAGTTGATGAAGATAATAATCCAAAGGAACTTGAGTTGAATACAGGAGATAAAGTACCTTGTGACTTAGTAATTGTAGCAACTGGTGTTAGGTCAAATGTAGGTTTTATAAAAGATGCAGGGATAGACTGTGATAAGTTTGGGTTAGTTATAAATGAAAAAGGTGAAACAGATACTAAAGATGTTTATGGTGCAGGTGATGTTACTGGACGAAACCCTATATGGCCAACTGCTGTTAAGGAAGGAATAATTGCTGCCAGCAATATGCTTGGAAGAGAATTATTTATGACAGACTTTTTTGGAAGCAAGAATACTATGAATATATGTAATTTAGCTACAATGTCTTTAGGAACAGTAATTAAGCCTGATGATAGCTATGAAGAAGTTATTGATGTTGAAGGTGAAGATTATAAGAAGATAATTCACAAAGAAGGAAAGATTTATGGAGCTATAATTCAAGGTGATTTATCTTATACTGGTGTTTTAACTCAACTTATTAAAGAAAAAATAGATGTATCTAGGGTTAAGAAGCCCTTATTTGATATTGATTATGCAGACTTTTTTAATATAAAAGAGAATTTGGAATTTACTTATTAAAAATTAGGCTTACAATTAAAGAAATAAATTAAAAGTAAATAATATATTGTGTTAAAAGGGAAATTGTTAATAGCAATTTCTCTTTTTTTATGAATAGAAATATATGAGAGAAATAAGTTGGGGGAATTGGTATATGGATAAGTATCAAAATGATTTAAATAGAATCCCTGTGGCAATAATTATTGAAGATGGGGCAGCGGAAGTAGAAAGATATATAACAGAAAAAATAATAGCATTTGGAGGAGAAGTTATTAAGGAAGATAATTTATATAATAACTTTAATGCAACTATTATTTATACCTCTAATTTGGAGAAAGTAAGAAAAGAAGCACTTAATGGGAACTTTCATCAAGTTTTTTGGAAGAAAGATTTAAGCAAAACTGACAATATATTTATGGCTTTTGATTCAAAGAGATATATTTTGGGATTTAGTGGGTGTTTAAATACTTTAAAGAAGACTATAGATGAAAACTTAGAAAGCATGATAAAACAAATTAAATTAATAAAGGATGGTAAACATGTTGATAAAAAGGACTGCAATTATTCTATGTGGGGGAAAAAGTAGTAAAGGATATAAAAATAAAGCTTTTTTAAAAATAGGGGAGAAAAAGTTTTTGGATATTATTATAGAGAAAATATCAAACTTTGATGAAATTATAATTTCATGTAGCAATAAAAAATTATTTAGTAACTATAGTGGAATATCAAAAATAGTTGAAGATGATATCCAAGATATAGGTCCAATTTCAGGAATTTATAAATCTTTAAATGAAAGCAGAAACAGTAAAGTTGTAATTCTTTCAAGTGATATGCCATTAGTAAGGGAAGAATATATAAAAAAATTAGGTACATATGAATTTGATGAAGATGCTTTAATAACTTTTACTAATGGTTCATCCCAACCTCTTTGTGGAGTATATGATAAAAAAGTAAATAATATAATAAGAGCCTCAATTGAAAAGAAAAATTATTCAGTTAAAGAATTATTAAAGTGTATAAGTGTTAGATATATATTTCCAAAGGAGAGTACTTTCTTTGGAAATGTAAACAATTTGGAAGATTATATAGATATTTGTTCTAAGAGTATGCAAATGAAAGAAATTAGGAATAATAGCTGATTTATAGTGAGATAATAGATATGTAATAGAAAAAATGATAAAAAATTAACATTTACAAAAATTTATTTAAGATGTACAATTAAGGAGAATTATTATTAATAAAAATAAATTATCCGAGGAGGGGAAACAATGAAAGTTGTAGTTGTAGGTTGTACTCATGCTGGAACAGCAACAGTAGTTAATTTAAAGGAAATGCATCCAGAATGTGATGTTACTATATATGAAAGAAATGATAATATTTCTTTTCTATCTTGTGGAATAGCTTTACAAGTTGGTGGAGTAATAGCTGAACCGAAGAAATTATTTTATAACTCTCCAGAAAATTTAGCTAAGTCTGGTGTAGTAACTAAAATGAAACATGATGTCTTAGATATAGATTTTGATAATAAAAAGTTAAGGGTTAAAAATTTATTAAACGGAGAAGAATTTGAGGATTACTATGATAAATTAGTTTTAACTATAGGATCTTGGCCAATAGTACCAAAGTTTGAAGGTGGAGATTTAGAAAATATAGTTTTATGTAAGAATCATGACCATGCAGAAGTTATTGTTAAAAAGACAGAACATGCTAAAAATGTAGTTGTTATTGGTGCAGGATATATAGGGGTTGAACTTGCTGAAGCTTTTGAATTAAAGGGGAAGAATGTTACTTTAATTGATGCCGAAGAAAGAATAATGGCAAAATACTTAGATAAGGAATTCACAGATATAGCTGAAAATGAGTTTAAGTCTAAAGGTGTTAAATTGGTTCTTGGAGAAAAGGTTGCAAGATTTGAAGGAGAGAATGGTAAAGTTCAAAAAGTTGTAACTGATAAGGGAAGCTATGAAGGAGATTTAGTAGTACTTTGTATTGGATTTGCACCAGCAACTAAACTTGTTCAAGGTAAGTTAGATACATTAAAGAATGGTGCAATAATAATTGATGAATATATGAGAACAAGTAGAGAGGATGTATTTGCAGCTGGTGATTGCTGTGTTGTTAAATATAATCCTGCTAATGAAGAAAGATACATTCCTTTGGCTACAAACGCAGTTAGAATGGGGACTTTAGTAGCAAGAAATATTGAGAAACCTACGCTTAAGTATATGGGAACTCAAGGTACTTCAGGTATCAAAATATATGACCAATGTATTGCATCTACTGGAATGACAGAAGAAGTAGCTAAGGCTACAACTAATTTTAATGTTGCTTCTGTTTCAATTAAAGATAATTACAGACCAGAGTTTATGCCTACTTTTGAAGAAGCAATGGTTAAACTTGTATACAACAAAGATACCAGGGAAATATTAGGCGGGCAAATTATATCAAAGATTGATCTAACACAAATGATGAATACTTTATCAGTTGTAATTCAAAATAAAATGACAGTTGAAGAATTAGCAATGACTGATTTCTTCTTCCAACCACACTTTAATAAACCATGGAGCTTATTAAATGCTATTGCATTAGAAGCTTTATAGAATAAAAAATGGCTAGGATAAAAATCTTAGCCATTTTTTGTTATAATTAAATAAAAAATATGGAAGAGGGCACATTTATGATTAGAGAAGTGAAGTTGAGTGATGCAAAGGCAATAGTGGATATATACAATTACTATATATTAAACACTAATATAACCTTTGAAGAAAAGCAGTTAACAGTAGACGATATGGAAGAAAGAATAATTGAAAAGACGGCTAAGCATCCTTGGATTGTTTATGAAAGAAATGGACAAGTTATTGGATATGCATACTTAAGTGGATGGCATAGTAGATCTGCTTATAGATATTCAAATGAAGCATCTATTTATTTAGATAGAAATGAAAAGGGTCATGGTATAGGAAAAGAACTGTTTTCCAAGTTACTAGAAATTTCTAAAGGTTATGGTGTACATACTATTGTTTCAGGAATAACAATTCCAAATAAAGAAAGTATATCTCTTCATGAAAAGTTTGGATTTAAAAAGATAGCAGAGTTTGAAGAAATAGGATTTAAAAATAATAAGTGGTTAAACGTTGGATATTGGCAAAAGCTTTTATAGAAAAGCGGTGACGACAAAGAGAGAGCTTCAATTAGCTCTCTCTTTTAATATATTACGCTAGGAATTTTAAAATCCTATTACGCTATATTACAATTTAATTATAGTCCTAAAAGAAATAATAAACAATAACAAATAATAATAAACAATAATAAATGATAATAATATGATATAATAAAGTTAATAGATTTAAGGGGATGATTAAATGTTTTTAGAAGAACGTTATGATAAAATTGTTGGTATGGTTGAGGATAAAGGAAGAATGTCTGTTAAAGATCTAGCTTCGATATTTAAAGTAACAGAAGATTGTATCCGTAAAGATTTAAGAGAACTAGAAAAGTGTGGGAAAATAAAAAGAGTTCATGGAGGAGCTATAACTAATAGAAGTCATAATGATATTAAACATATTAATGAGAGAAGAGATATAAATAATACTAAAAAACGTGAGATAGCAAAGAAAGCTTTTAATGAAATAGAAGATGGAGATATTATATTTTTAGATGTTTCTTCAATAAATTTAGAACTAGCTGAAATAATTAAAAGTAGCTCTAAAAGAATTGTTGTAGTATCTAATATGCCCCAGGTAGTAGATAAATTGAATGATAGTAATGAAAATATTACTATTATTATAGTTGGTGGAGAGTTTAACAAAAGGGTTGGTGCTATGATTGGTGCATTTACTAACCAATATATTAGTCAGTTTACATTTGATAAGTCATTTATAGGAGTTTGTGGAATTAATGAAGAGACAGGAAATATAAGTACTTTATTTATGGAGGATGGAGCTACAAAAAAGACTATAATAGATAATTCAAACAAGAGTTATTTAGTTATGGAAGAAGAAAAGTATAACTATGACGAATTTTATAAATTTGCTAAGTTAGAGGATGTTTCAGGAATAATAACTGAAGATAGAACTATTTATAATTTTTAATTAAGAAAAGAAGACTGTATTAGAATTGCTACAGTCTTCTTTTCTTGATTAAAAGCCTCTTTTTTTACGATTTTCTCGTATATTACAAATAATTTTTTCTAAAACCTTATCTATGCATTCACCAATCATAATTAAAATAAATAATCTTGGATACTTAAATAGTATATAAATAAATATGCTAATAGTAGCTAGGCAAAATATAATTAAAAATATAGTGAATTTCCCCGCAGATATAGCTTCTTCTTCATTTAAATTTTCATCTAAATCCTCATCAAGTAAATTTTCAATTTTCTTTCCCAAGAAAGGCGTTAAAACTCTTTCAAGAACAAATAAAATCCAGAATCCATTTAATGAATATTTATATAGATATATATAAACAGGAAGTGTTAGAAGACATAATATAAAGGGTATGCTTGTCTTAATGTATTTCATCAATTTAACCATCTCCTACTAATAAGAAATACTAACACACAAGGTTATAAATAGGAAGTTACATTTGTAAATTCTTATTTATTTTTATTTAAATCTATTATAGTAATTGATCCACGAGAAAGTTTAACCATACCCTCTTTTTCAAAATATTTAAGCATTCTAGAAACAACCTCTCTTGCTGTTCCTAGGTCATTAGCTATACTTTCATGAGTAACTTTTATAACTTTTTCATTAAAGCTTTCAAGATATTTTATTAGTCTCTTATCAAAACTAGTAAAAACAATATCTTGCATAATCCACATAACTTCAGAAAATCTTGATTGAGTTAAATCTAAGATATATTGATTAAGTGACATGTTATTTTGAGAAAACCTTTGTAAATATTCACTAGGTAATACTATTGCTTCTGTATTCTCTAAAGCATCAATATTTATACTAAACTGTATGTTTTTAAAAATACATGATGCTGATAATATACAGGAATAACCTTTTTCAAGTCTATATAATGTTATTTCTTTACCTTCTTCAGAGGTTAGAAAGGCTCTAAGGCTACCGCTTAATACAGTTATAAACCCATTACAATTTTTATCAGAAAAGTAAAGAGAATCATCTTTTGAATACATTACATGAATTGCTTTGGAATTAAAGATATCTTTATCTTCCTTAGTTAACTTACTATAAAATTGTGTGTGGTTTTCTAAAAAGTCTATATCAAATTTATTTAGCATTATATGATCTCCTAATATTTAACTAATGTAATTATATGAATAAATAGAGAAAAACTCAAGTATGAGGTTTGATATTTAATATTAAAAGATAGGATTGTATAGTAATTAAAGTTATAATACAAGTAGGGGGGATGGGAAATGGTTAAAAACATAATTTTTGATTTGGGTAATGTAGTTCTTAAATATGATAATTTAGCGTATTTGAAAAGTAAAATTGAAGATAAGGACAAGATAGACAAGCTACGTAATATCATATTTGGAGGACATGAGTGGATTATGCTAGATGAAGGGAGAATAGCAGAGGAAACAGCTATTGAACAAATTTGTAGAAATAACCCTGAGTTAGAGGAGGATATTAGAAATGTTTTTGATAATTGGTACTCCTTGTTAGAACCAATAGAATCAACAGTAGAAATAATAGGCGAATTAAAAGAAAAAGGATATAAATTATTTTTTCTATCTAATTTTCATGATAAAGCATTTCAAGTTGTATCTGAAGAATATTCGTTCTTTAGATCATTTGATGGTGGAGTAGTATCTTATAGAGAGAAAATAATTAAACCAAACTTAGAGATATATAGAAAATTATTGGATGGATATAATCTAAAGCCTGAAGAATGTATATTTATTGATGATGTAAATGAAAATATTATTGCTGGAGAACAAGTTGGAATAAAAGGAATCCATCTTAGGGAAGTAAGTAAGTTAAGGGAAGAATTAGAAAGATATTTAGTTAAGAGTAAATAATAAAGAGAAATGGCTAGCCATTTCTCTTTTTAGTTAAGCTTTCATATTTTTATTATCAATAAAGATTATCTATACCACATTATAATGGCATCTTCGTTATTGTCTTTATAATATTTCTTACGTATACCTTCTTCTTTGAAGTTATACTTTTTATAAAGATTTTGTGCAGGAGTGTTTGAAGCTCTAACTTCTAAAGTAAGAGAGGTGCAACCCCAATTTTTACAGTGTTCTATTAAAGAAGAAAGAAGCATGCTACCAATTCCGTTTTCTCTAAAGTTTGGGTGTACGGCAATATTGGTAATATGACCTTCGTCAACAATTGTCCAAACACCAGCAAAACCAATAACCTTATTATTTTCTTTGGCAACAAGGTATTTAGCTAGAGGATTAGAAAGTTCCTTTTTAAAAGATTCTTTACTCCAAGATTCCTTTAAAGATAAAGAGCTAACTTCTAAAACATCTTCTAAATCACATTCTTCCATTAAACTAAGAGATATATTACTCACTCATTCTCATCCTCTTTTCTAATTCTCTTTCAGCTTGAGGCTTCTTTAAATAAACAGGAGCAGAGTTTGGATCATCCTTAATTCCTTGTTTTAAAAGGTTAAGACCTAATTCACCTATAGATGAAGCTCTAGTTAAGCTTACATGGTTAGGTGCAAATTTTGCATTAGTGAAGTTTTCCTTAATATATTCCTTATGCTTAAGTAATCCGTCACCAGTAAATATAACTTCTTCATTTTTTTCTTTTAGCATTTCTAAAAGATCAGGAAGTTCCATAGGGGTTGGCTCCATTATATTTTTAAATTCTCCATCTTCATTTTTATAAAGAGCAGTATAAACATTCTCTCTTAATGCATCCATAATTGGACAAATGATTCCATTAAAGTGAGAAATGCTATAAGCTAATCCATCAAGAGAAGAAAGACTTATATAAGGTTTGTTTGCTCCAAAACTTAATCCCTTAACTGTAGCCATACCGATTCTTAAACCTGTGAAAGAACCAGGACCCTTAGAAACAACAAATCCGTCAATATCATTTATTGTTAATTCACAATCCTTTAAAAGATTTTCAATCATAGGCATTAATAAAACAGAATGTTCCCTCTTGTCATTAATAACATATTCACCTAGTAAAGTATCATCATTAAGTAGTGCAACAGTAGCTACCTTAGATGAAGAGTCTATACTTAAAACTATCATATTTTTAGCTCCTTTACGTAATCATATCTATCTCCATAAGGGGTGATTTTAATATTTCTAAAATCTTCCCCATTAGATAAGTCCTTTGAAATGTGTATATGTATGTACTCTTTTGGTAATATTTCCTCTATGTAGTTAGCCCATTCTATAATAGAAACAGCATCTGAGAAAATATAATCATCAAATCCTATTGCATAAATTTCATCAGGATCGCTAACCCTATAAACGTCAAAGTGATTTAACTTTAAACGTCCACTTTCATATTCATTTACAATAGTAAATGTTGGACTAGTTATATTTTCATTTATATCAAGACCTTTAGCTATTCCTTTTGTTATGTGAGTTTTTCCTGTACCAAGGTCACCAGTTAAGCAAACAATATCACCAGGATTTAAAAGTTTGCCTAAGTTGAAACCAATTTTAGTAGTTTCATCTATACTTTTAACTTCAAAAATCATATGTAAAATCCCTTTCAAAAACTATTCTATCTTATTATTCTATCCAAAAAGGAGATAAAAGAAAAGTATTTATCACCTTACCACATATTAAAGGTTGAAAATTTTTTGTGGAAAGTGTAAAATTTCTTTTATATGAATAGAAAATTTGTAATAATTTTGTATACATTTTAATTTTATATATTGATATAATATGTAATAAGGAATAAACTGGTAAATACCAGGGGGTGATATATTGAAAAAGGTTACCTTTGGAATGTTATTAATAACATTTCTACTATTTTTGGGGATAGGAGTTTCTTCTAATCCATTAATAGCAAATACGATTGATAGAGAAGATACAAGCAGAGATGTTTATTTAAATATTATTACTTGTAATAAGATACAATATGAAATGGTAAAAGATATTGTTGGAAATAAGCACAATGTTGAATATATGTTTAATGACGAACAAGCATCTAAAGACTTTAAATATACAGATGAAACCATAAGTAATATTTCAAATATGGACTTGTTCTTTTATAATGGAAATATAATGGAACCTTGGTGTGATGAGTTGATTTCCAATCTTAACAAGGGCAACTTAGGAATTATTAATTCTTCTAGAGGAATTAGAACAATTAATCTTACAGGAGAAAACTCAGGTAAGGAAAATCCATACTATATGGTTGGATATGATGAGTATAAGATAGCATTATATAATATAAAAGTTGCTATTCAAGAGAAAGATCCTAAAAATAGGGAGCTTTATGAAGAGAATTATAATAAGGTTATTAAGAGTATAGATGAAGTTTTAAAAACATATGATGATAAAAAGTCAGTTATAAAGGAATATAGATATATTGCTTTAGATGATAAGTTAGATTATTTCTATAGGAATATAGGAATATCTCCAATAAAACTTGATGGTAAAACTATACAGGAGATTATTAATGAAAATAGGATAGATCCAGCTAAGCTTATAGTTTTAAAGGATAAGGAAACAGTTTTTCAAGATGCAAACTTTAATACTATTGAATTAAATGGATATAGTGGAGCCGATTCAGCTAGGAAAGTATTATTAGATAATTATAATACATTTTATAATTATTTTTCAGTTAAAGAGAATAATGATGGGCATGAATAGATTTTATTCATGCTTCATATTAGAAATATTTTTTTGAACAAAAAAGTTGATTTTTGAATAAGATTATTATATAATCAAACTTGTCTTGAAGGGGTATGGCTCAACGGTAGAGTAGTGGTCTCCAAAACCATTGGTTGTGGGTTCAAATCCTACTGCCCCTGCCACAAAGATCGTAAGCGAAATGCTTACGGTTTTTTTATTTTTACGATACGGAAAGCATTGAAAACACTAGTTTTACGGATGTATATAAAATTACTAAATTTCAATTTGCCCCTTTTTTGCCCCCTTTTGCCCCTCAAAAGTATTAACAGCAGATCTAAGTATTTCTTCTTGAACATGTGTATAAATATTTAAAGTTGTGGATATATTACTGTGACCTAATAATTTTTGAACAGTTTTATCCTTAACATTATTTTCAAAAAGTCTACTTGCATAAGCATGACGCATTGAATGAAATGTAACATCAGGAGCACCAATTTCTTTTGCAACTTCTTTAAATTTCTTTCTTACATTACCTGCATCTAAATAGAATCCTTTTGAATTACAAAAAACTAAATTCAATTCTAAATGATATAGATTTCCTAGTTTTTTATAACGAGCCTTTTGTTTTATTTTTAGTGACTGTAGTGGTTCAATAAGCAATGAAGGAATAAAAACTTTTCTTATACTAGATAAAGTTTTTGGAGTTTGAACTTCATATTTGTAAGAACCTTTGCTATCCACATCTACATAAGCTGTTTTGACAACATTTTTATTTACATCAATATACATTTCATCTAGATTTATATCATCCCAGGTTAAAGCTAATAACTCACCTTGTCTCATACCTGTATACAGGGCAGTCAAAAAGAGAACTTCCATTTTATGACCTTTTATAGCATTAACAAATAGTTCTTGTTGCTTAGCTGTAAAAGATTTTTGTTTATTGTTTTTCTCCATTCTAATTTGTTCACTTTCTTTTGGTAAAACAATAGCAGAAGAGAAATCTTTTCTTATATAATCATTGTTATACGCATATCTTATAGCTGGTTTCATTAGCTTATAAATATTTGTGATTGTAGATACAGAAACTTTACTTTTCAATAAATCATTAAAATACTTTTGAAAATCAAGAGTGCAAATGTCTTTTAATTTAACATTAAATATAAAACTATCTTTTATATGTTGATTATACATACTATAGTATACATTTTTTGAACCTTCTTTTAATTTTAAAAAGTGTATATTGAATAGCCAATTTTCAAAAAATGCTCCGAAAGATTCTTTAGTATCTTTTAGGCCAGAGTCTAGGTCAAATTTAATTTTATCTATTTTTTCTTTAAGCTCTTTTGCAGTTGTTGCGTATATATCTTTTGGGGTTTTCAGATTAGGGTGTTTTAGTCTATAAAAAAAGTATTCTTTACCATTCTTGATTTTTTTCTTATATATGCTTCTAGGCAAAATTTATCACCTTCTTTACATCAGTTTATTTTCTTTTAATTTAAATTCTAATAAATCAATAGGAACTTTATAGTAAGAAGCAAGTTGATCAATTGAATATTCCTTTAGATATAGTTCATCAATATTAGAAAAATTAATTAGAAATTGTGCAGCAAATAAGTTAGCTTCATGCTCTTTTTTTATTTTATTTATATTTTTTGTATTAGTAAAAAAGCAATTAGATTTAGTGTGCAATACTGCATGCCCTAATTCGTGAGCTAACACAAATCTTTTTTCGTATTCATTTAAATTCTCATTTAGATAAATAACTTTTGTACGTTTTACATATTTATACATTCCCCAAACTTTGCCCAATGGCACTGGAATAATAATTACATCTAATGCAGAAGCAAGTTCATACGGACATGATGTTTTAAATTTAATTTTTAAATTCTCAATAACTCTTTTTATATAATCGCTTGTCAAGTTTCATCCCACCTATTTTTTATATTTTTTTGGTGTATATTTATCCTTATTTTTTATCTTTATTTGTTCTAATGCGATTTTCATAGCTGATTCAATTAGATCTAAGTCATTTTCATCCAATTCTTGACCATTATAATAAGCTATCCCATCAGTACCATCTCTAAATTCATCCATAAGTTTTTTTAAATCTTTAGTTATAGATTTTTTATCTTTTTCATTAAGCCCACTTTCATCATCTGTTAAAAGATAATCTACAGTAACACCAAAGAAATCCGCTATTTTAAGAAGTGTTTTTTTACCAGCTTCCCTCTTATTGCTTTCAATCATTCCTAGTGTAGATTGTGCTATACCAATTTTTTCGCACAGTTGTTCTTGTGTTAAATTCATACCTTTTCTTAAATTTTTGATTTTATCACCTAACATAACAATTCACCTCATGGGATTATTTTATCACTAAATGAGATAAAATCAATAGCAATTTTGCGATAACTAAAGAAAATTTTAGTAATAAAGAGATAATTGTATTAGATATCCTAAAATGTGATATAATAAAAGTTTTAAAATATCCTGTTTTAGGATATTATTAAAGCACACCAAGACAAACATTTCACATAACATAACAAAAATATCGTAAAAGAAAGGAGGACAAGCATATGAAAATAACACCAATAAGACTAAGAAGATTAAATGCAGGTATAGAACAAGAAGAAGCTATTCAATGTTTGGGAATAAGTAAAAGTACGTTCTATAAGTTAGAGCAAGGGTGGAGTGGGACTCCCTCGGCACAACTAATAAAAAGAATGGCAGATACTTATGGATGTACTACAGATGAAATTTTCAGAGATTTAAAAATAACAGGATAAGGGAGTGGGTTAATTGTCAATTCTAATATCACCCCAAGAAGCTATGACAGTTTTAGGAGTGGGACATAACAAAATGTATTGTAATCTTTTATTAAGAGAAGATTTTCCTGCCTTTAAGATGGATGGAAGATGGTATGTAAACAAATCTAAGTTACAAGAATGGGCAGATAATCAGTGTAATAAAAAATAAGGAGGACAAGCTATGAATAAATTAATCAATATTTTAAATCAAGGTGGTCATTTGGTAGTAACTAGTAGGCAAATTTCAGATGACTTTGAAAAGGAACATAGAAATGTTGTGAGAGATATAGAAACTTTAATTGCTAATATAGGGGGTGCTCAAAATTGTGCAGACCTATTTATAGAAGCTGAATATCAACATCCACAAAATAAACAATTCTATAAAGAATATCTTTTAACTAGAGACGGATTTTCTCTTTTAGTAATGGGGTTTACTGGATCTAAAGCTTTGGAATGGAAGCTTAAATATATAGAAGCATTTAATAAGATGGAGCAAGCACTAAAAAATCAAACCAAGCCAACTTGTATAGAAGATGTACTTATTCAATCTTTACATGAAATGAAAGAAGTAAAGCAAACCGCATTAGAAGCAAAAGAAGAAGCACAAGATGTAAGAAATGATTTTGAAGATTTTAAAAAGGACTTGCCTTTAATAGGTGATGAACCTGAAGAATTACAAGCTGTAGTAAGAAGAGCTGGAACAAAAGCTTTAGGTGGATATAACAGTCCGGCATACTGTGATAAATCACTTTCAAAGAAAGTATACAGAAATGTGTGGGACTACATAAAAGGTCAATTTAATGTAAAGAAATATAAAGCTATAAAAAGAAAGTATTTAAGTAAGGCCATAGAGTTAGCTGAATCATATAAAGCACCATTTCATTTACAAGAAGAAATAGACATGATTAACAATCAGGGTAAGCTAGATGTTTAGGCGGTATTTGATATGAGTAAAAGTTTATTAGAGAGATTTAAGAAGATCTATGAAGAAGGGACTGGATTAAGAGTAACAAGGAGTAACTTAGATAAGAAAGGCAACTTAACAGTTGGAATTGTTAATTCAGAAGGAAAAGAATTATTCTGGTTACACGTTATAGAGCGTGATGGTCAAATCGAATGGTATTAGAAAGAGAGGTAATTTAGATGAATAAAGAAAAAGCATTAACACAATTAAAGGATTTATTGTATAGCTTTGAAAATTTTGAGGAAGTTGAAACAAAAAGTGAAGATGTACAAGCTTTAAAATATGCAGTTGATGAGTTAGAAAAAACTGCTCCTGAAGTAGAAGTTCAAGAGCAAATCAAATTTTATGATAACGGAAAATATATATATGAAAAAGATGCAGATAAAATTTGCATTGAGATTTTAAAAATTATTCAAAAGTATCGAATTAATTTCGGCTTATCTAAAATGATACTAAAAAAATCTATTGATTTAATGGAGGATAATTCGTTTGTTAATATTGAGAACGAATAAATTCTTCAGTTGTATTTAATATTAAATTTTCAGTATTACTATAGCTGTTTACGGTATGTTTCTTAGATACCAAGTCAGAACTAAATGCTGGATTTAAGGTGTACTTTTCTGTGAAAGTTTCACAGAAAGAAGTATAAGTTATAGTAACTTCTATTGGTTTAGAGTTAGGTTCAAATTCAACATATGTTGTTATAGCTTGATTAGGAGCAAGTACAGTATTAGCTATATTAGCAAAAGGTTCATTAAACCTATCGATTTCAAATCCTAACTTTTTAGAGAATGAAATGGACTTTATTATTCCAGCAGTGTTTCCATAGTTTTTTACAATAATATATTTATTACGCTTGGAAATATGTATGTAATTTAGAGATATAGCTATATATGGTCTGTTACTTTCTTTTTGAATTTTATTACTTTGTTTTAGTGTGGCTACGGCAATAAAAATAGAAATTATAGATGTTATTGAAGTAGCTAGCATAGATATTATTTCAATTTTATTTTCAGTAGATAGAGAAATAAACCAATCAAACATAAAAAAACACCCCCTTTCAACATAATATTACCATATGTTAAGGGGCGATGACAAAAGGAGGTAGTTTAAATGAATGAAATGGGAAGAGTTGTTTTATCTATTACATCTATGTTATTTCAATCATTGTTTATAATAATTGGACTAGTTAGTTATTCAGATAGTAGAAGAAGAATAGATAAAATTAGGTTTACTTTTTTAACATTAGGTAGTGTATTTACTTTAATATTCGTAGTAAATGAGGTGTTCGCATATGTGTAAATCAAAAAGGTTAAAGGATTTAAAAATTAGACACATAGTACTTTTAAATGACTATGGATATGATTATCAAGAATTTTTATTCGTAAAAAAAGATGCAGAAAGCTACACATTTTATCATGTACCTACTAATAAAGAAGTTACATTAAGGAGATGAAAAAGTGAAAGATGTACTAATAATAATTAACGATTCAGATAGTGCTAGAAAAATAGCAAAGAAGGTTGAGGAGTTATATCTAGATCCTATTACTCCATTAACAAAAGAAAAGGCTTTAAGAGAAGCAGTACGCCAATACCAAGAATCTCTTAAAGCACAAAAATAATTATGAAAAACATCAATTTATATTATAGCACATTTACCTGGAGGTGAGGAGTTGGCTGATAATAAAAAATATTACTATTTAAAGCTAAACGAAAATTTTTTTGAAAGAGAAGAGATAAAAATAATTGAGGCACAACCTAACGGATATGAATATTCAAACATACTTCTAAAGATGTATTTAAAGTCTTTAAAAAGAGATGGAAAACTAATGGTTACGAATCTAATACCTTATAGTGTAGAAACGCTTTCAAAGGTACTTGGACACAATGTAGATACTGTTAGAAATGCAATAAAAGTTTTTGAGGAATTTAAGCTGGTAGAAATTTTAGATAATGGAGCAATATATCTTCTAGATATTCAAAATTTTATTGGAAAATCTTCTACAGAAGCAGATAGAAAACGAGAACAGAGAGCTAGGATAGAAGAAGAAAAGAAGCTTTTAAAAGAACAAAAGTCTAATGAAGTTGAATTATTGATTGAAGATAAAAAAGAGGACAAAAGTCCGGACAAATGTCCGAAATTAAATAAAAAACCAAGTAAAATAGCCGTTTCAGATGAAGAAAAAGGACAAATGTCCGACAAATGTTCACGAGAGACAGAGATAGAGACAGAGATAGAGACAGAGATACAACAACAGATAGTAAAAATAGTTAAGTGTGAAGATGCAGAAGCAAAAACTATTTTAAAGACTGTAAGAAAATATCATAAAAATAAAGATGTTGTTGCTGTTGTATTAGATAAGCTAAATATAATTTCTAATGGCAATTTCAATAATACAATTGGAGCTTTAGTATCAGCTATCAAGGAAGATTGGACTAGAAGTTCATCTAATAACACTAAAACATCAGGTTTCTGTAACTTTGAGGGTAGAGATTACCAAAATGGTTATGGAGGATTAACCTATGAAGATTTAGAGGAACAGTTAGTATATGGAATGGATGAGGAGGAATAGTAGATGAAAGCCATTGTTAATAGTGAATCATTAATTTATCTTAACAAGCTTTTAAATGTGGATTACTACCAAATTAATGTGCAAAAAGATGGGATTAGATTATTGGCTACCAAAGAATTAAAAGATACATTTTATCAAGTGATTTTAACTGAAAATACATTCGGAAATGAAGAAGAAGGAAAGATCCTAATACCTAAAGAAGCAATTAAATTATTGCCTAAGAAAGAGCCTTGTTTAGTTGGTGATTATTATATATCTACCCAGAATCAAAAAATATCATTTAATGAAGCTGAAGAATTTACGGAATTAATAGAGTTTAACAATACTAAAGAATGTAAGTGTATACCAAACTTTGATTTTTTAATGGAATGTAAATATGCACTAGAAAAAAGCGATATTAGACCACAGCTTAGTTCGATATGTATAGATGAAAATAATTTTGTTGCTATGGATGGATATAGAATGGGTATAAGAAGTATTAATGAGATTATTACGGAAAATAGAATTTTAATACCAGAAGAAGTTGTTAATATTCTAAAGAAAATAAAGGGTACAAGCATAGCAACTATTCAGGAGAACAATGAATTTGTGAAAATTTGCTTTGGAAGAATAACAATAGTTTATAAGAAGAGTGAATTAAAGTATGTAAACTGGAGAGCCTTGATTAGTGATGTTAAGAAGAATATAAAAATAACATTAAATTCGGATGATATTAAGTTTGTATTATCTCAATATATCAAGTTATATCGTGGGTATGGAAGTATAGTAATTTTTAACATCAACAATAAAAGAAGTTATATAAAATCTTCTAAAGCAAATGAAGGAATTATAAAATTTGAAAGATATATAAGTGCAGAGTTAGAGGGAGAAGAAATAGAGTTTGGGATTAATGCACAATATTTATTAGATGCACTAAAGTACCATGATTCTAATTGTACGCTTTATATGTCATCACCAGTTAATCCTATTGTACTTGAAAGTAAAAATAAGACAGATATGATTTTGCCAGTAAGATTATTAAAGTATTAAAAATATATAAGAATAGGAGCAAATCCAGCAATACTTATATGCTCTTATTATCATATGATAATCAATTGATATAGAAGGAAGGTAGTAACCATGGAATATGTTAATGATATAAACATAAATGAGGCAATGATTCACATTTTGGATAATAACGCTGTAGAGCCGATATTAAACAACTATAAATTAGAGTTAGAAGAAGATACCTATAAGTTTTTATATAAGCATATAGAGAAATGTTTAAATGATGAAGAACTTAAGTATGCAAAGTTTAGTTATGAAAGAAATGTTGTAAAAGAAATAACTCAAGACTATTTAAATGGAACTGATAGCGATTTTATAAATCTGTCAAAGGATCTAGCAAAACAATTATTCGCAATAATGAAGGGAAATGTTAATATTCCATCCTGTGATTTGATAGTAGTATCTATAATTACAGACCAAGGTCCTATGATAGCAATATTAAAAATGGATTATGTAAATAACTTTACTCATGAGGTTGAGTTTATAGATGGTGAGATAGGTGTAAAGCTAGTAAGTCAATTAGCTGGATTACCTAGAAGTGGCCATAAAATACAGAAAGCAGCTTTTATAAAGCCAGTAAGAGAATCAGATTCATTCAATTTGTATGTACTAGATAGACAAGGTAAAAGACAAGGGGAGGATGAATATGGAGCTAATTATTTCATGAATAACTTCTTAGGATGTGAAGTTGTAGTAAATGATAGAGATAATACAAAGCGATTTTTAAATGCGACGGAGAGCTTTGTAAGGAGATATATTTCTGAAGATGCTTATTTAGCTGAGAAGGTAAGAAGTTTAACGAGAGAAGCTCTACAAAATGATGAAAATATAAATATAAGGGAAGTATCAGAAAAGTTATTCAATGGAAATGAAGAGTTTAAGGATTCCTACAATGTCTTTATGGCTGGTAATTGCGAAGAAGAGTTTAGAGTAGACGAGCGATACGTTGATAAAAAGCTTAAAAGAATAAGATTAAAAATTGATAAAGATATTGATTTATATATAACAGAAGAATCATATAAAGATTCAAGTAAGTTTGAAATCAAACGTAATGGAGACGGAAGTATTGATATGATAATTAAACATGTAATTAATTATATTCAAAAATAAGTCGTAATTGCAAGAAAGTGAGAACTATATGGTTTATAGATTTAATAAGGAAAAATTCAATAAAAAAGCTGATAGAAGTGTTAAAAAGATATTATCTAAACATTTGGATTATATAGATGGATTAGAAGTTAAATTTGAAGATGGAGCGAAGTGGGGAATAGTCGACAGATATGTTATAGCAAAAGAACAATATTGTTTATATCCAGTTAGCAAAGAATGGTGTGTTACAGAAGAACAATTGAGTCTAGTGTAAAGTGTAGAAAGTATGGAGGAGAGTGCAAAAGTGAAAAATAAAGTTTTAGTTCATGGTGTGTTTTTATATAAATGTGAAAAATGTGGGTGTATGGAACCTATGTATTTAGAAAAAGGTGTGGAAAGCCTATATTCTTTAAAGATGTTTAACTTATACTATGTAGAAAGTACGAGGAAGTGATGTTAATGAAAATAGGTAATCTGGATATGCATTGTGGAGATTGTAAAATAATTGATTATTGTGATGAGCCTTATTCAGAAATATGTATTTGTGGAGAGTTAAGATTTAAGGATGTTGAAGAAGATAGGTTTATTGAGTTAGCAGAAACATCAAAAAGAAAATCAAAACAAGCAATAATCAATGATGTTTATAAAAGATTATAATACGTAATACTAAGAAAGGAATAAGTAAATGGAAGCAAGATTAATAGGTAAAAACAAGACTCGTGTAAAGCTTAGTAATAAAAAAGAAAAGTCTATTATAGAACAACTTAAATTCTTAGGAGCTATACCAACTAAAGAAAGTATTAAGTTTACTTATTTTGAATTTGATGGAGATATTGCAACAACAGCTAAAAATTTTGGGTTAGCATACTAAGAAAGGTGAAGTTGAGAACAAGCATTAATCTAAAATACAACATAGTAAGGATGTAGTTAGCTTGCAAGATATAATATTTAAACAGGTTGATAAGAAAAATGAATATGATTTTATTACAGCTTGGGACAAGCTTTTTGAAGGATATATTATAACTAGTTTAAATACTAAACATAGTTATAAATTACTAAAAGTTGAATCTGGTATAGTTAAACTTAAATTCTTTAATACTATAACGGCCATGTGGCAAACGACAGATTATTTATTAACTAAAGAGATATTTGGAAAGTGGTATGTTACAGCATATAGCAGCATAGGAGAGGAATGCTCATGAAGATAGATGAAGATAAGTTTAGAAAGTTTTGCGAGGATAATAATGTTGATAAGAATAACGAAAATGTATTAAGAAAGTTATGTTATTTAGTAGCCAATAATGAAATTATTATGACAACAATAGAAGAAGATCTTATGAATATATCTAAATTTAGTAGAACCAAAGACAAAGTAAAATATTTAAGAGATAAGGGATATACTCAAGAAAAAGTTGGAGAAATGCTTAAAATTTCACGTAGACAAGTACAAAGGATAGAAAACAAGTTAAAGAATAAAATGTGAAGTATTAAAAAGGGATAGAAAAAAACTATCTCTTTTTTTAAAATGTCGCCTAAAATGTCGTGTTCAAAAGTTTTAAAATGTTTTAAAATATATTCAAATGAGTAATTAAGTAAAAATATTAATTATATTTCTTATAGAAATGTCCACTTTTATGGTATGGAATAACTATATCTTTTTTTAGGAGGAATATATGCTTGATAAAGAAAAAGTTAAGGAAATGTATTTAAAAGGGTATAGTGCTACAGACATTGCAAAAAGCCTTAATGCATCAAAGCATGCAGTACAAAAGTGCATACAAAGAAACATGAGATTGTTGAAGAAAAGCCATGATGCAGCAAAAGCGTTTAATAAAGAAGTTGAAAAGGTAACTAGGCGTGAAGCAAGGCAACATATGAGTGATAAAGAGTTTATAAGAAGGAATAAATCTATTTATAAAACAAATGAGAATGGAGATATAGTATTAAATAAAGCTATATCTGGAATAGTAAGTTTTGATACTCCTAGAAGATTTGTAAATGAGTTTAGCAGTGGAAGAATAGATAAAAATATAAAGAAGTCAGGATATAGAAAATCAGAATATAGAAAGAAAGAGGAACTATTTTCATAGTTCTTTTTTTATTAGAAAGAAGGTGAGTAGATGGAAAATATTTATGTGATTTTAATTTGTAAGAAGTGTAGAAAATCAAACATTTTATTAGAAAATGAAGTTGAAGATACAAAAAGGGATAATAAATACTTAGCATGTGCTCATTGTGGCAGCAAGAAATTTGTTAGGGAAAAAGCAACTAACAATATTAGAGATTGTATGAAAGAAAGAAGTTATAAAAGAAGTGGAGGAGCATTAAGGCAGGTGGAATAAATGAAAAAAAGAGATTGGGAAAAAGGGTCAGCAAATCCTATTCCAGATTCTAAGTATGAAAGATATAAAGAAAAATTAGTTGAATTAAGTATAGAATATCCAGAGAGAAATTTAATGTTATTTTTACTAGCTAGAGCAACTGGATATAGAATGCAAGACATAATAGAATTGACTGTTGGAGAAATAAAAGATGCATTAGATAAAGGATATTTTGAAATTCAAGAGCAAAAGCAGTACAAGCAATGGCAAAGTGAAGTCGCTAAAAATCCTAATAGAAAAAAGCCAAAGAAAAGAGTTGCTAAGATTGGACCGACATTAGAGAAACATTTAAAACAATATCTCAAGGGAAAGAAAAGGTCGGAATTTGCATTTCCTAGCAAAAAAGGGAATGGAAATGAAGCATTAACACAAAAATCTTATAGCGATAAATTAAAAGAAGTTGGCATTGCTATCGGATTAGAACATATTACAGGACATAGTCCAAGAAAAACATACGCTACTAAAATTTACAATGAAACTAAGGGGAATTTAGAAGCGGTAAGAATAGCATTAGGACATAAGAGTATTGAAGAAACTAAAAGATATTTAGGATTAAAAGAACAAATGGCAAAAGATGCTGCAAGAATAGCTGATTCAGGAATATAAGGTTAAATTACTGTTTAAGGGCTAAATCAGTAAAAAAAGAAATGGTGCTTATTAGAGGGGTAAATAAAAAATTCTTTCTAATATATGCATTAAAAAAATGGTATGCGTAATCGTCACCTATATTACTGATTCAATAGAAAATAGAAAAAGTACTTCAAAGCAAGTAATACCAAGGGTTAGGATAGATTTTAATAAAAGTATAAAAAAGTGCAAAATGTAAGGCTGAAAAATTGGAAGGGAAATATACAAAATTATCATAGCACTTTAAAAAGTGAGTGCTACGATAAAGGAGGGATAAAATGTCAAGAAAAGACAGTTTTGAAGAGCTGATAAATAGTAGCTTAGACAAGATAGAATCAATGGTTGAGCGAGGTTGCACTGATAAAGAAATAGCATCTGAATTAGGAATAGGATATTCCACATTTAGGAAATACAAAGCTGAAAGCGTAGCACTTAAGGGCGTAATTGCTACTGGAAAAGATAAGCTCAATCAAGAAGTAGAAAAAGGGGTTTTTAAAAAGGCAACAGGCTTTCATTATTATGAGGAAGTACCAACAAAAGTTAAAGAAGAAAAAGTGGTTGATGGACAAATTGTTGTGGAAGAAAAAGTGGTTATATCGAAAGTTAAAAAGTATAGTCATCCAGATGTTAACGCTCAAAAGTTTTGGTTGCAGAATAAGAAGAAGGCTAATTGGAAGAATGATCCTCACAAGATAGATATAGATAAGAAGTCGTTAAAGCTTAAAGAAAGGGAAATAGATAGCAAGGTTATTATTTAAGTATGCTGTACAAACGTTGTGGTTCATGTGGTAAAAGAATACCTATGAATGTTACTTGCAAGTGCCAGATTGATAATACTAGGGAAAGATACAAAGAATATCAAGCTAAAAGGAAGGATAAATATGAGCAAGCATTTTATAGGAGTAATACATGGATTGAATGCAAGGAATCTAGAAAAATAGAATTACTCAAGATTGACTGGTATGAGTATTACACTACTGGTGAAATAGTAGAAGGATATGCTATGCATCATATAGATGAATTAAAAGAGTGTAGGGAAAGAGCTCTAGATAAAAGCAACTTAATATATCTAACACAATCAAACCATATAAAAGTCCATAAAGCTTATCTAAAGTCAGATAAAGAGAAAGTGAAGATGAAAAGAATATTACTTGAATGTTTAAGAAAAATAAAAGAAGAATTTGATGTTGGATAAGGCAAAAGATACCCGGGGGATACAAGAAAATTTATATAGAGATAAAAAATGTCCGATGTGCTCTACCAGTCATAAAAATATCCCAAAATGAAAGTTTTAAAACTTTATAAGGAGGTAATTTGAAAAATGGCTAGGCCGTGCAAAAGTGTTGAAGGTCAAAGTAGACATAATTCAAAAGAAGAAATTGAAAAAAGAAAAGAAACAGAGGAAAAGTTAAAGGGGTTAGCTGATAAAATAGAAGTTCCACCAGAACACTTAACAGATGAACAAAAGCTTATATATACATATATTTTTGAAGAGTTAAAAGCAAGTCAAATATTAAGTAATTTAGATGTATATATTTTAGCAACTTGTAGTATAGCCATTGATAGATTGCGATATATTGAAAAAATAATAAATAAGAATCCAAAGGCAATAATGAATAAGGATTTAATGAGTGCTAAAGATAAATATAATAAAGATTTTTATAGATGTTGTAACGAGCTTTCATTATCACCACAAAGTAGAGCAAAGTTTGGTAGTCTATCATTAAAGGCTAAAGATGAAAGTGAAGATCCAGTAATTAAAGCATTGCTAGAAGATGATGATGAATGATTTTATTAGACAGAGCTTTAAAATATTGTGAAGATGTAGTTTCAGGAGAAGAAATAACTACAGATGAAGTAAGATTACAATGTCAAATATTCTTAGATGATTATTATACAAATCAATATTCAGATGAATTTGAATTTTGTTTTAGTGAAAAAAAGTTAAAAAAGATAAATAATCTATTAAAGCTATTTAATTATGCTACTGGATTCATTGCAGGGAAACAAGTTTTAGAGGGATTGGAAGGTTTTCAATGCCTTTTTTTAGCGGCTATTTTTGGATGGAGATATAAAAAGAATAAAAAGAAATTTAGATATAGGGATGTAGTCCTATTTATTCCTAGAAAAAATGCAAAAACATTTATAATAGCGTTAGTTTTATTATTGCTTATGCTAACAGAACAAACATTTAGTGAATTCTATTCTATATGCATAGATAGGGATTTAGCAAAGGAACTTAGAAAAGCTATGGCTCAACTTATAGAAGCAAGTCCAGCAATAAAAAAACATTTTATTGTATCAGATAGTGAAATTGGGATTATTAAATGTAAGATAACAAATAGTTTTTATTATCCAAGGACAGCAAAAGCAAATAAGAATAACTCTATAAGACCAGCAGCGGTTTGTTGTGATGAAGTAGGTGCTTTTACTGATAATAAGAATATACAAGCTATGAGAAAAGGTCAGTTATCTGTTTTGAATCCTATAATGTTTAAAATAACTACTGCATATGCTGAAAGTAATTCTATTATGCCAGAAGAATTAGAGTATGATAGAGCAATTTTAGAAGGAACAATAGATAATAAAAGATTATTTTGTCTTTTATATTATTGCAATAAAGAAGAAGTATGGGAGGAAGAAGGATTGTATAAGGCTAATCCATTAAGAATAGAAGAAAACTACAATGAAATTAGAGCAGATAGAGAGACTGCAAAAATTAAAACAAGTGAACAAGAAGAGTTATTTACCAAGAATTTCAATATATTCTTGGAAAGTAATGAGTTGAATAAATATGTAAACATAAAGTATTGGAAGAAATGCAGTGTTAACGAAATTGACTTTAAAGGAAAAGAGGTTGTTGTTGGAGTTGATTTATCAGTTACAACAGATTTGACAGCTGTTTCTATGATGTATGTTGAAGATGGAATAATTTATTGCAAATCACATGGATTCTTACCAGAAGAAAGTTTGGCAGATAGAAGAGAAAGTATTGATTATAGGGATTATGCTGAAAAAGGATACTGTGATTTACATAAAGGGATGACTGTAAATTATACAAAGGTTGAGGAATATATAAGAAATATAGAAGAAAAGTATGGTTGCACAATTAAATCTATTGTAACAGATCCTATGAATGCAAAAGAATTAATGGAAAGATTATCAGAAGACTATGATGTGATTTTATTAAAACAAACTTATACAAATCTAAGTCCTTCGACTAAAGAATTTAGAAAAAAGATATATGATAAGCAAGTTAAATATGAAGCTAATGAACTATTAGATTGGAATATGAGAAATGCTATTACAAACAAAGGAAAGTCAGATGATGAAATGCTGGCTAAAGAAGATAAAAACAAGCAAAGAATAGATATGGTTGCTGTATTAATATTTGCATATACTGAATTTGTAGTGCCAGAGGAAGGATACAATGCCATTGACAAACTAGAAGAAATGGATTGGGGATAAATTAATGTTAAATTGGATAAAAAAGAATTTAGTAGATATTTTAATAATTATTGCACTGATTAATATTATAATTACAACATTAATTCTTAATATTTATATAGGATTATACTTGCTATCCTTTGTATTGATAGGGATAGCAATAATTATATCCAGATATAGATAGGAGGTGAGATAATGTTTGAAAAGTTATTTGAAAAGCGAAGCTATACTGGTGAAAATCCTTTTGATTGGACTAGTTGGATAAAGGGAGAAGATAGTGATTTTAGTAGCAATGATAGCACATATACAAAGTGTATTAATCTTTATGCTGATAATATTGCTAAACTACCTATTCTAATTAAAAAAAATACTGAAAAGGGAGATATAGATGCAAATAACCTTTATCTTTATGAGCGGTTAAGATTAAGACCTAATCCTTCAATGAATGCATTTGAATGTATAAAAGCACTTGTAGCAATGAATAAACATTATGGAAGTGCTGGATTATATATAGATTATGACAAAAAAGGATTAGTAAAAGGCCTTTATCCAGTTAAAATTAATCAGTTTATAGTTGATAATAAAGGATTGATAGAATCAACTAAAGAAAATAAGGTGCTAGTCAACTTTACTTGTGGAGATGTGGAAGGGAATTGCCTTGAAAAAGACATAATTATTTTAAGGGATAATTCTATTGATGGAATAAGCTTTAAAAATACTAAATCGTATATAAGAGATAGTATTGATACAAATATTAAAGCTCAAAAATACCAAGCACAATTATTTAGTAATGGATTAACTAATAAAATAGTTGTTCAATTAACATCTGACATAAAAGAGGAAAAAGAACTTAGAAAAATACAAGCTAAATTCGATAAAATGTATTCAAGTAATGGAAGGATTTTTACAATGCCTGCCGGATATAATGTTTCGGATTTAAATCTTTCTTTAGCAGATAGTCAATTTGCAGAATTAAAAATAATAGGTAAAAAGGATATCACGAGTGCAATAGGTGTTCCTTATTCATTAATAGATAAAGGATCATTAACAGAAGAGGAGACAATAGCTTTTTTAAGTAATGCGATTATTCCAATAATAACAGCATTAGAGCAAGAAATGGATTGGAAATTGCTTACCGAAGATGAAAGGAAAGCAGGATATAAAATTAGATTTAATGTAAATGCTATGCTTAGAACTACTCCATTAACTCAAAGCATCATTATAGATAGGTACTTAAGAAATGGTGCATATTCATTAAATGATGCTAAAAAGATACTAGGAGTACCATTGGTTGATGGTGGTGATGCGGTAACACTACCAAGTGGTCAAATTACACTTGAGAATCTTATAAAAGGAAAGGCAGCATGGCAAAAAGATGCTGATAAGGAGAAAGGGGGTGATGAAGATGAGTAGAGAAATAATGAAAATCACTACTTCTTTTGAAGTTAGAAGCGTTGGGGAAGGTGAAGACAAAAAAGTTCATTTGCAAGGATATGCACTTACTTTTGATAGTCTAAGTGAGGATTTAGGCTATTTTAGAGAAATAATAAGAAAAGGTGCTTTAGATAATTGCAAAATGGATAATGTTGTACTTAATATCAATCATGATATGGACAAACCATTAGCAAGAAATAATAAAGTTGATGGAATTGGATCACTAGTGTTAGATGTAGATGAAAAAGGATTATTCTTTGATGCAGTACCAACAGATACTTCATATTCTAGAGACTTAATTTCTAATATGGAAGCAGGAATAATAGATAAATGTAGTTTTGCATTTATACTAGATTATTCTGATACTGAATCGCAAAAGTGGGATTGGGATGATGGAAAAAGAGGTTATGATTTAAGAACAATAAATAAAATTAAAGAAATATTTGATGTTTCAATTGTAACAAATCCAGCCTATGAAAGTACAAGTTGTACAAGTTATAAAAGGGCAAAAGAAAATCATGAAAATTTAAGAGAAAAAAGAAAAGAAAAATTAAGATTAGAATTAGAGCTTATTTAAAATAAGTTCTTTTTTATAAAAAAATATAAGGAATGGTGAGAAAATGAAAATTAAAGAATTAAGAAGATTAATTGCAGACAAGAAAAAGGAAGCCGGAAAATTATTAGATGAAGATAAATTAAAGGAAGCAGAGGATATAACTGCAGAAATAAGAGAGCTTGAAAGAAAAGTTGAAGTTGCAAAGGTGATAGAAGAGGAAGAGCAAAGAGATTTAGAAAAACAAAGAGATTTAGTTAATAAAAATTCCAAAGAAGAGATAAATGAAATGAGAGCTATAGTAAAGAGTGTTATGGGAGAAGAATTAACACCAGAAGAAAGAGCAAATATAAAAACATCAGATAATGCTGCTATTGTTCCTAAGGAGTATATTAATAAATTACAAGAAATTAAAAAAGGATTCGGCTCTTTAAAGGAATATTGTGATGTTATTACAGTAACAAAGAATTCAGGAACTATACCAGTAGTAGATTTAGATCAAAACACATTACCAGATGTTACTGAAGGAGACAATATAACAGATGGTACTCTAGTAACTACTGAATTAACTTATACTTGTAAAAAGATAGGACTAATTCAATCATTAACTTCTGAATTAGTAGAAGATGCAGAGGTGGAAATAGAATCATTAGTAAATAAGAATTTTGCAGAAATAGCTGTTGCCACAGAAAATGCTAGAATTTTAAAGGTACTAAAAGAGAATGCTACAGTGGTTGAATCACCTAAGGATTACTCTGATATTCAAGTTACTATTGATAAATCTGTACCAGCAGTTAAGAATGGATTGGTTACATTTACAAATACTGATGGTTATGCGTATTTAAAGAATTTAAAGGATACTCAAAATAGACCTTTAAATTTAGTAACTGAAGTTAATGGAAAATACTATTTCAATGGTAAAGAATTAGTTGTAGTTGATGATACTTTACTAGAGGCTTCTGGTAAGAAAATATTTATAGTTGCTAATCCAAAAGAAGCCGTAAAGTTTATTCAAAGAAAAGATGTTACTATTGCAAGAAGTACAGAAGCAGGCTTTAGAGATGATACAGTAAAATTAAGAATTTTAGAAAGACTAGATGTTACAAAAGGAGCAACTAGATCTATAAAGAAGATAGAGTTTGAAGTAACACCCTAATCAAGCCCTAGAAACATCTAGGGTAGGAAAAGCAAAAGTTGGAGAAGCAAAGGTTGGAAAGGAGTAATAAAAGATGGCAGCATACGAAAAGCAAACATGGAGTGATGGAGAAACAATAACAAAAGAAAAGTTAAATCACATAGAAGAAGGTATTACAAATATAGAGCTTACGCCAGGCCCAGCAGGACCTAAAGGTGAAACAGGAGATCCAGGAGCAGCAGGAACTAATGGGTTAGGATGGTTATTTGGAACTAATATTCCCAATTCAGAAGGTAGAGACGGAGATTTATACTTAAAAACAGATAATTTTGATGTTTATAAAAAAGTTAGTGGAAGTTGGCAGAAGATAGGCAATATAAAGGGAGCACAAGGGCCTAAAGGAGCAGATGCAGTAATTAATAAATTAAATAAGGTAGATGCGTTAGATGGTGGGGCAGAAGTTGCAGCAGTAGTAACAGCATTTAATAATTTAATTGCAGATTTAAAAGCAAAAGAGTTAATGAATAGCAATTAATACAAAATAATTACTTAAGATGAAAGGGATTAATTTCCCTTTCATTGTTTTTATAAAGAAGGTGATTATATTGACTTTAGAAGAAGTAAAAGGATATTTAAGAATTGACTATGAAGATGATGATGACCTTTTATATGAATTACTTGAGATTAGTGAGGAATATATTAGCTCATGTGTTGGAACTGGATATAAGAGTGATAAAAAAGCTGTGAAGTTAGCTGATTTATTGCAGAAAAAGCTTATACATGATATGTATGAGAAAAAAGGGACTGAAATATCCAATAATACTAAAAAAGATACTATTGTAACAACTATACTAGATAAATTGAGCAATTATAGCGAGGTAGAGTAAGTGGATAGTAGAATTAGTATTAAAAAGAAAGTAAAAGATATAGTAGATGGAAGATGGGAAGAATCACTTAATAATTACTATGATTGTTGGTGTACTCCAATGGAGCTGTATGGGAAAGAACTCTATGATGCACAAAATATAAAGTATGAAAATGTATTGGTATTCAAGGTTAGATATTGTAATAAAGTTAAGGACATGAGAACTACAGATAAAAATAAATTTATTATAGTATTTGATAATGTTGAATATCAAGTATATCATGTGGACTTTAAAGGCAACTCAAAAAATTATGTTTACATTAAGGCTAGAATGGTGATGTAGTAATGATTAAACATGATGGAGGCATATAAGGTATGTGGATTGAATTTGAAGGGCTAGATGAGCTTATAAAAAAGTTTGAAAGTGTTTCAAGTGAAAAGGAAATTGATAAGGCTAATACAAAGATTATTAAAGAGTGTGCAAAAATAGTTGAAAAAAACTTAAAGCCAAAGGTTCACAGGAGTAAAGATCCTAAGAAAAGTGGAATAAAAGGTCTTAAAACTGGGGAACATGCAGCAGATAATATTGAAGTTAGTAAGATTAAAAATATTAAAGGGGTTAAATTTATTACTGTTGGGTGGGATCAATCTAAAAATTCACCATATTCCTATATGCAATGGGAAGAATGGGGGAATACAACTAGAGAGCCACATGCTGTTTTATACCCTACGATAGAGGCTAGTCAAAAAGAAATGAATAGGGTTGTAGAAGAAGAATATAAGAATTTAATTTCAAATTTAAAGTAGGTGAGTACATGGATATTATAGAAATTATAGCAAAAGCATTAGAAAGTATATCATCTAGAGGAATTACAGTTGTTCAAGGGTGGTATGACCAAAATATTAATGATACTCACATTACTTTTTGTGAGTTAAGTGATAGAAGTAACAATATTTCTGATGATAAAGAAGAAGATGTTATTCATACCATTCAAATTGATATTTGGAGTTTGAAGGATGAGTGGAAATTGAAAAAAGAAGTAAAAAAGTTAATGTTATTAAATGACTTTGGATATGTTGAAGGACAGGATTTTTTTGAAACTGATACTAAAATACATCACAAAGCATTAAGGTTTACTTATTTAGAGGAGGTAGAATAAATGCCAGGAGCAGAAACTATAGTAAGAAGTAGAATTTGTGGGTTAAAGGATATTTATATTGCAGCGGTTACTACTAATAATGGGACAACATATGCAACAGAGACACCTGTAAAGCTTGCAAGAGCACTAAATGCAAAGGTAAGTGATAAATTCACTCAAGAAAAGGTGTATAGTGATGATAATGTTGAAGAAATAGTTGAACAATATGAAGGTACTGACATAGACTTTGCAGTAAATACATTAGCTCCACAAGACTATGCAAAGCTTTATGAAAACTTATATAAAAACGGATTCTTATTAAAAGCTGCAGGAGATGGGGCTAAAGAAATTGCCATTGGTTGGAGAGCGAAAAGGCGAAATGGTAAATATGAATTTACATGGTATTACTGTGGAAAGCTTGAAAGACCTGAAATGAATTATGAAACTCAAGAAGATAAAGTTAAAACTCAAACTGCTAGTTTAAAGGGAAGTTTTTATGCTAGACAGAAGGAAGATACTATAGATGGAAAGAAGAAAAATCTATATTCAATCCAAGTTGATGAGAGTAATTTGCTTGAATCAGATACTAGCGCAGCTCAAGCAATAGCAGATTGGTTTGCTGAAGTTCAAGAATATAGTACACCCTAGTCAGCCCCTAGAAGATGCTAGGGTTGGAAAAGCTATAGTAGGTAAAACTAAAATCTAAAGAGTAGGAAAATATTTTCCTGCTCTTTTATATTTATTAAATTTTATAGGTGGGTGACATATGAAAATAAAATTAGAAATGATAAACAATGGAGAGACTGAAATAAAAGAATTTTCTACTATTAGAATGCGAGGTAGAGCCCTAAAAAGAATGCTTGAAATTCAAGATGTAATGAATCAAGCAGATGAAGAAGGTGTTTTTACTCAAGAACATTATGATTTAATGTGCGAGTATATATGCGAAATGTTTGGTGATAAATTTTCACTTGATGAGCTTTTAGATGGAATGGATCTTGACGACATATATCCAACATTTATAAAGCTTGGTGAAGAGATTGGAAATAAAACAATGAAGAAGATGGAAAATTTAATAAAAAAATAAAAGGCGGAAGTGAAGAAAAAGAAACTTCCGCCTTTGATGAGTACGACAAAGAAAATGGATATGAAGAAATAGAAGATAACCAGGATAAGTGGGTAGATGTTTTCTTTTGGATAATAAGGTATGCAATAAAAGTTCACAAGATGAGTTATAAAGAGTGTATGGACATGGATGTTGTTGATTATATAGATTATTTAGAATTTGATATGGTTAGAAACCCTATAGAAAGCGACAATAGTGGGGAATTTCAAGGGTAGGAGGTGAACAAATGCCAGGAGCAAATATAAAAATTGGTGCATCAAGTAGTGAATTTCAAAAACAAATGAAAGAAGTAACAAAGCAATTAAAGCTTGTTAGTTCAGAATGTGGAGTTGCTACAGAGAAAGCAAAGCTCTTTGGAAACGCTCAAGAAAAGTTATCATCAATACAAAAAGAGTTAACAGCTAAAATTCAAGCTCAAAATAAAATTATAGATATCTATAAAAATAGAATAGTAGGTATTAATTCAGAAATTGAAAAGGAAAAGAGTAAACAAGCAGAGTTAAGCAAGAAAATAGATGATGTTACTAAGAAAAAGAAAGAAAGTATTGAAACTACAGGCAAGAACAGTAAAGAAACAAAGGCACTATCAGAAGAATTAGCAAAATTAAAAGAAGAATATGCTAAAAGTGAAAAAGCCATTGAGAGAAGTAACAGTAAGCTAATTGATGCAACTACCAAAATGAATAATACTGAAAAATCTATATTAAAGAATAAAAAGGCTCTTGAGGATGTAAATAATCAAATATCTAATTTAAAATTGGATAAGTTAGAAAAAGATTTTGATAAGGTATCTCAAGCTAGTGGCAAAATGAGTGATAAGTTAAAACCAGTAAGTACAGCAATAGTTGGAACTGGAGTAGCAAGTGTCACTGCAAGCATAACTTTTGAAGATAGTATGGCGAAGGTTATGACAATAGCTGATGAATCTATAGTTAGTTATGATAATATGAAGAAAGCAATAGTAGATCTATCAAATCAAACAGGAATCTCAGCAAATGAAATTGCAAATAATGTTTATGATGCAATTTCAGCTGGTCAAAGTACAGGAGATGCAGTTAAATTTGTAACTGAATCAACTAAACTAGCAAAAGCAGGATTTGCAGAAGCAGGCCAGTCACTTGATTTATTAACTACTATAATGAATTCATATGAACTTGAAGCAAGCGAGGTAAATAGGGTATCTGATATATTAATAAACACTCAAAATGTAGGTAAGGTAACTGTTGGTGAATTATCGGCTGATATGGGTAAATTAATACCTACCGCAAAGGCAACTAGTGTTAATCTAGAGCAAGTAGCGACAGGATATGCACTTATGACAAGTAAGGGTATTAAGTCAGCAGAATCAACAACTTATATGAACTCAATGTTAAATGAGCTTTCAAAAAGTGGGACAAAAGTAAGTGATTCTATTAAAAGCTTGACAGGGAAAAGTTTTCAGGAGCTAATGGCTAGTGGTAAATCTGTTGGAGATGTTTTAAGTATACTTGACAAAAATGCAAAGGCGAACGGGAAGTCATTAGCTGATATGTTTGGAAGTAGTGAAGCAGCAAAAGCAGCTATGATACTAGTAACTGATTCGGGTAAAGCTTTTAATGAAGTTTTATCTGATATGGGAAATGTAGTTGGAGCGACAGATAAGGCCTTTGATACTATAAGTGGCACTAATGGAAATAAGTTCAGAATATCATTAAATGAAATTAAAAATAGTGCCATTAAGATGGGGGATGCTTTAGCACCAGTTACAGAAATGGTTGCAAGTGGATTAAGTAAAATAACAAAAGTATTGAGTAGCTTAAGTTCAGAACAATTAAAGACTATTGCGGGAATAGGGGGCGGTATAGTTACAATAAACTTAGCACTTGGAGCAGTTAGTAAATTTACATCTGGATTAAGAGATACTGTTAAAGCGTATAACGATATAAAAAAATTCGGAAACAATGCTATAAATGTATTTAATAATTTTAAGAATAGTGCAATTAATGGAGCAAAAGCTGCAGGAAACTTTGCTATAAAAGTTGGAACTAACATGGTTAATGCAACAGTTAATGGAGCTAAATCGTTAGGAAATTTAGTTTTAAATTTAGGGAAAGCAAGCCTATCATTTGCTAAAAGTGCAGTGCAAGCAAGTATTAGTGCAACTAAATTCATAGCACATAAGGCAGCTACTATTGCAAGTACTGTAGCAACAAATGCTATGAGTGCAGCACAAGCAGCGTTAAACTTTGTTATGAATTTAAATCCAATAACATTAATAATTATTGGAATAACGTCACTAGTTGCAGCGATAGTTGTTCTTTGGAATAAGTGTGAGTGGTTTAGAAATATAGTTACTACAATGTTTGAAACCTTAAAAAATGCTTGGAATTCTACAATAGGTTTTTTCAAAGGATTATGGCAATCCTTTGTTGATAAATGGAATACGGCAGTAGAAGGTATAAAAAATGTGTGGAACAATTTGGTTCAAGGAATTAAAGATGCTTGGAATTCTATAACAGCACCATTTCAAAATATAGTTGATTCAATAAAACGTATATGGGATGGATTTATATCAATGTTTAAATTACCTCACTTTAGTATATCTGGTGAGTTTAGTTTAATTCCTCCATCAATACCGAAGGTATCTGTAGATTGGTATTACAATGGAGCAATATTCAAGTCACCAACTGTATTAGGTGGAATTGGTGTTGGAGATGCATTCAATGGTCAAGGATCTAATGCAGAGGCTATAGTACCACTTAATGAAATGTATAGAAATATTAAAGGGATAGTTGATAATAGTTCAGGAGAGAACATAGTTGTTTATCTTACTAATGTTACAAAGTTAGATGAAGAAGTTATAAGTGAAAAAACTACTAAAAAGGTAATAAAAAGAATTAGTAAATCAACCAAAAATTATAAGAAAGGAAAGGGAGGTTTTGCATATGGCTAAATATTTCATAGTATATGGAAATGAAACAAATTTAGATTTTAACTTACATGTAGTTACAAGGCCAGTAAAACCTTCTGCAGAAATGCAATACGAGGAGATTAATATTCCTGGTAGAGAACCTTTATATAGAGAATTGTATTATAAAGATATAGAAGTGCCTATATCTTTTAATTTTGTCTCTAAACCTTGCGAATGGGAAAACGACTTTAGAAGAATAAAGAAATGGATTAAAAGTGGTTCTGAAATATTAAAATTTAGTGATGATCTAGAAGTGTACTATAAGGTTAAAAAAGTAAGAATAGATACGATAGAAAGAGTATTAAAAAAGCTAGGAAAGTTTACAGTTATATTTACTTGTAGTCCATATACTTATTTTTGTGATGGCATAGAAGAAAGAGAATTAGAACAATATTTATATAATCATGAAATGCTTACAAAGCCTGTTTATCGAATAACAGGAGAAGGTTTATTAAAACTTAATATAAATGGTAAGGAGGTACAAATAAATGTAGGACAGGAAGTTATAGTGAATACAGAGTTAGGTTTATGCTTCAGAAATGGAGTGATAAACAATGTAGCTTTAAAAGGCTCTTATGCAGATATGTACCTACAAGAAGGGGATAATACATTTGCATGGAGTGGTAACTTTAAAATATATATAATTCCAAATTGGAGGTGCTTAAGTTAATGAATCAGATTGAAATATATCTTAAAACTAATACAAATTATGAAATGAATGGGGATATGCTATTACTCCCTATAAGTTGTACTTATAAAGCAAGTGAATACTTAGTTACTTTAGAGCACCAAATAGATGATATTGGAAGATGGAAGTATATAGACTATGAAAATGTAATATCAGTTGAAGGTGATGGAAATAAAAAACTTTATAGAATTTTTAATGTAGTAAAGTCTTTGGATAGTATAACAGCTTATGCAAGGCCTTTATTTTTTGATTTAATAGATAATGTTTTATTAGATGTTAGACCAACTCTAAAGAATGGAGAAGAAGCATTAAATATAATTCTAGAAGGTACTGGATTTACTGGACATAGTAATATTTCTACTGCCAATACATCTTATTATGTAAGAAAAAACATAGTAGAAGCAATTCTTGGAGATGACGAAAATTCTTTTTTAAATAGATGGGGTGGAGAGGTTCTTTTAGATAACTTTGATATTTATATCAATGATAAGATTGGCTCTGATAATGGGGTAAGGGTTGAATTTGGATATAATCTTAATGAAATAGAAGAAGATATAAATATCGAGGAAGTTGCTACAAGAATAATTCCAACTGGCTATAATGGAATAATGCTTGATGGTAGCACTCCTTGGGTAGATAGTCAACTTATAAATAAATATACAAAGCCAAAGATGAGAGTTATAAATTTTGATGATGTTAAGGTTAAAGAATCTGAAGCAGATGAAGAGGGATTTAACACTATAGAAGAAGCAAGAACAGAACTAATAAGAAGATGTAATAAGCTTTATGAGGAAGGCATAGACAAGCCAAGTGTTAATTATAAAATAGATATGATTAATCTGGCCAATACTACTGCTTATAAAGAGTATATTAAGTTAGTAACAGTTAATGAAGGTGACACAGTAACATGCTGTATTCCAGGATTAGATATAGATGTTAAAGCAAGAGTTATAGACTTTGAAAAAGACCTTATAACAGGAGAATATATATCATTAGAGTTAGGAAATGCTATTTCTAACTTTTTTAAAGAACAAGCAGATGTACAAAGTAAAATTAATAATATATTAAATTCTAATGGAACAGTAAAAGGAAATGAAATACAAGGATTTTTAGATGCGACTAAAGCTAAGTTGGTAGCACAAAAGGAAATAGGACAGTTGCAAGATGTAAGAGCATTTATCTGGGAAGACTTAGATCCTAATTCTCCTACATATGGGTGTATGATTGGAGGAAGTGCTGGAATACAGATTAGTCAACAAAGAACTCCAGACGGAAAGGATTGGGATTTTACTACTGCTATAACAGCAGAAGGACTAATATCTGATAAAATTGTAGGAAGATTATTTTCTTCTAAGAATGGAATGACAAAAATATGGATGGAAACTGGTACATTTGAAAGTGAACTACCTGATGGTAGCAAAATAGTTATAAGTCCAGAGAAAGGCTTTTATAATAAGTTTGGAGATAGTGAAAGGGAATATTATCATTTGAATTACTATGATTTAAAGAATATAGAAGTAAGTAATACTGGTACTTGGGGGTTAGATATTACTTTACCGAATGAATTTAAAGGTAAAAAGTTTATAGCAGATTGTAATTACAAGGAAATTCTTTCATCATATCCTTTAACTATATTCGGAAACCAAAGAATTTATCAAGAGGTGGATTATGAAAAAGGATTAATACGGTTAAGTGGCACTATAATTTCGCAAGCGATTGAATTTTATAATGTAGATAATAAAACTTATTTAATGTCATACAAAGGAAACAAGAAGATTACTGCTAAAATATCTATTAATGTAATAGCTTAGAGGGGGTGATATACTATGAAATTTTTAAATAAAATTAATCTAAAAATTAATGAAGATTTTTATGATCGTATAAAGGTTAAACAAAATGATACAGCAAGGTACTTATTATTTAATTTATTAGATAATGGAGTACCTTTTTCATTGGAGAATAAAACTGTAAGAGTATATGGACTTAAACCAGATGGAACAAAAGTATTTAATAACTTAACTATAATAAATGCTGCTAAAGGGCTTGCAGAGTTACAGCTCACTACACAAATGTTAGTTAAACCAGGGTGTCTAAAGCTGGAATTAGTTATATATGAGGCTACTGATATATTATCTACAACAAAGTTTGATATAGATATAATTTCATGCATACGTGATGATGGAGCTATAGAAAGCACTAATGAGTTTTCAGCGTTAACATTAGGGTTAAGTAAACTTGATGAATGGGACAAGTATTTCAAAGAAACTTCGGGTGCTATAGAAGAGAAATACACAGAAAGATTAAATGGAATTGCGTCGTCCTTGGAAGAAAGAGTGAAATATTACTTGAATTATTCTGATATGGTATCAGATGATAGTTTAAAAAACGGACAGTCTATTAGGTTATTTGGTTATTATTACCCTAATGATGGTGGTCAGTGTGATTATATTTATGAAAATGGTGAGTTTAAGCCAGTAATCCTTAATTATGTTACTCCAGAAATGTTTGGGGCGAGAGGTGATGGTATAACAGATGACACAGAAGCTATACAAAAAGCATTTGATAGTGATTTATCTAATATTGTAATATTTGGTAGAAAGACATATCTTGTAAGTTCTCAATTGAACATAAATAAGTCCAAATTAATAATGGGTGCAGGATATGCCTATACTCCTAATCGTTCAACTATTTTAAAATGTACACAAGACTGTATTAAAATTAATGTTAGTTATGTTAATATAAAATATATTTACTTACAAGGTAACAGTGACTCTAAGCCTTCATATCAATATTTAGCAATTACAGTTAAGGATGAACTTAGCAAAGCTATAGCCCAAATTACATTAGAAGATATATTTATTGCTTACTTTGATGAAGCTTGTAGAATTAATGGATATTCATGGAACTATAATAATGTTAATATAAATAATGTTAACAAAGGGTTTAATATTCTAGGTGGTACAGCTCATAGGTTCAATGCTTGTTCTGTTAATATATGTAACTATGGATTTGAAACAAAAGATGTAATTTATTCAACTCTAATTAATTGTGGTGTTGACCATGTTAAAGAGAAGGCTTATTATATTCATGGATCAAGTAGAAATATATCACTTTTAGGGTGTAGCGGTGAGAATATCAGCAAAACATTATTAGATATAGATTCAGCTTTCTATGTAAATGTAGAAAATCTTCAATCGTTGTTTAATAATACCCCTAACAGTGAAAATCTTATAAAGTTATCTTCTAGTAGTTATTGTAGATTATCACAAATTAATTTGACTGGATATAGTTCAATTCAAGGTAATATTCTTATGATTAATCTTGGTGGAAATAACATTATTGAAAATTGTGAATGGCTTAGTTCCATAGAAAAAATTAAAATTATTCAAAGTACTGTATTAGGAAGAAATGATATACGATTACCTATAAATACTTCAATAGAAAGCGGAGAGTTCGCGATAGAATCCAATAACAAAGTATATTGTGAAAATGTACTTCCACTACTTCAAAATTCTGAATCTAAGAAATCAATAGGTATTAAACTAACTGGTTTGAATAGTGCAATGCCATTAGAATCTAAATTAGAAAATATAAATGGCTTTAATAATATAAGGATATGGGCAAGTAGTAGTACTAAGGAACAAAATATATATGATATAAAAAATACAGGAGTTACAATTAGTGGCAACGGTTCAATAATTAAATTTCAAAACATGATATTCAAGTCGTTAAGTGAATTGCCAACTAACGGATTCTCTATTAGTGATAGTAAGGTAATTTTCATTAACTGTGACTTTAGTCAATTATCAGTAAGTGGAGGTAAAAAGATTACTTGTGCAAACTTTGCAAATGTAGTCTTTAATGGTTGTCAAGGTATTACTATTAGTAGTGATGTTAAAAAAGATGGTACTTGTGATATATCAGAGAAGAACGCTTAAGACTTAAAGGACGACATAACTAAATAAAAGATTTAAGAGAGATTTAGAGTTAATTCTAAGTCTCTTTCTTTGTATGAGGAGAAGAGATAAATGGAAAAAGAGTTTTTAGTAAAACCTATAGCTATCAAATATATTTGCAACTCTTGTAAAGAAGGAGAAATGGAGCCTACGGGAGAAAATGACTGGAGTTTAGATATACCTAAATTTAAGCATAGATGTAATAAGTGTGGAGAAGAACTATTTTTAGATAAAAAATACCCACAAATAAAATATAAACTTATTAATATGTAAATTTTGACAAGTATTTTTGTATGTTTTAAAATGTATAGTATAAAATTTACATATTAAGAGGTGTTGTTAATTTGGAATGGATTATTGAAAATGCAGAATGGATTTTTGATGGAATTGGGGTTACAGTAATAGTAGCAGTTATAGGTATTTTTTTTAAAAATAAAAAAGATAGTAGTGGACAAACTATTAATTCTGGTAATAATTCAACTAATATTCAAGGGGAAAATGTTAATGTGAATATTGGAGGTAAAGAGGATGCTTAAAGGTCAAACAATAGATAGTGGCAATAATTCAACTAATGTACAGGGAAAAGAAGTTACTTTTGTTCAAAATAATATGGGACTATCGTATTCTGATGTAAAAGATATAGCTATGAATGTATTTAAAAGTAATTTTTATGATTTGGGAGAAAAAGTAGAAGAGTTAGTGCAGGAACGTGCAGAAAAATTATTAGATGATTATTTAGATAAGTTGAAAGAAAAAAATCCTAAATATATAAAAAATACAGAAGATCCAGATTTAAGGTATGTTATATATGAAGCACAAAAAAATTATGCAAGAAGGAATGATATAAATATAGAGAAGCTATTAGTAGACACACTAGTTGAAAGAACAATTTATAAAGGTGACTCTATCAAAGAGTTAGTGTTAAATGAAGCATTAAGCATAATACCTAAATTAACATCTAAACAAATTGATATCTTATCATTAATTTTCTTTGTTAAATATGTTAGAGGAAATCTTCCTACAGCTTTTATTGTTAATATAATGGACAGAATAAGAGGAAATATTAATATAGATGAACGAGATAATTTTTATCAACATCTTCAATATACTTCATGCATATCAATAAGTATTGGTCAAGTAGATTTTTATAGTACTATGATAGGTAAAAGTGCTGAAATGACAGATGTATCAAAAACTAAAGAAATAGTAGATAATAATAGCAAACTGTCATCTATTAGAAGTATGTGGGATAATTCACAGTTATGTCATGCATCCTTAACTAGTGTAGGAATGGCAATTGCTATAGTCAACATAAATACAAAGCTTGGGTTAGGATTAGATTATGATATTTGGATAAAATAAATAAGATTTAAGAGAGATTAGAAGCAATTCTAGTCTCTTTTTTGTAGAAAAAATTTAATGAATATAAGGAACATAATTGCAAATAATATTACTGCGAAGAAATATTAAAAGCAATTATGCTCCGTATTATGTAATACCTTTAGGACCTTTTTGAAGGTTCTATTAAGTCTACAGTATTAGTATTACAAAACCAAATTAAAAATATTCATTTTATTTTTAATTTGGTTATTATAAAAGATTTTAAAAGAAAAGAGGTAAAGAAAGATGGAAAGAATTTTTAACAGTATTAAAATGGGAGTTGCCTTTATAGGTACAATGTTTACTTGGTTGTTTGGTACATGGGATACCGCATTAATGGTTTTAGTGTTTTTTATAGTACTAGATTACATTACAGGACTTGTTAGAGCTTACATAAATAAAGAAGTATCTAGTAATGTAGGACTAAAAGGGATAGCTAGAAAGGCAGTTATCTTCGTAGTTCTTATTGTAGCAGTATTATTAGATAGGCTATTAAATACAGGTAACTGGGTGTTTAGAACATTAGTATGCTATTTTTATATTGCTAACGAAGGAATAAGCTTATTAGAAAATTGTGCTGGTTTAGGATTACCAATACCAGAAAAATTAAAGGATGCATTAGCACAACTTAAGGAAGGCGAAAAGAAAGAGTTAAAACAAGAGTAGTCAAATAGGCTACTCTTTTATTTTTAAATTTTAGGAGGAATGTAAAATGAATAGAATAGATTGTTACGTGGCGTATTTAAATAGAAAGAATGTAGAATTACCAGCACCTTGTAGTTCTTTAGAACAAGAATTATACGATTTATGCACTAATAATAACATAGGAGTATCTTGGTATAATGGAACAGCAATTACAGGCAATAGCACAGAACCAACTACTTATGAAACAGGAATAGAATCAGCATTAATAAATGATAGA
>NZ_JAHAIF010000091.1 GCF_018372875.1 Clostridium sp.
TCCGTTTTTGTCTGATCCATTTTCCACTTCAATAACTAAAGCAGAACTAGCTAAAACCTTAGTAATTGCCATAATAAATTCCTCCTTTCAAAGTATTCATAAATGATATATGCAGAAGTTAAAAAAGTAATATGTTTAGATAAGTAAATTAAGCTGCTGTATTATCTTTTTCAGTTTCTATTACAACACCTAATTTCGTTGATATTATGGTGTTTAGCTTGTTTATAGAAGAGGTAAGGGTGGTTATTTGTTTTTCTAGTCTTATCAACAGATAAGCACTAACTGCAACAGGGAAACCAACATTACCAATTAAATTTACAAGTTCATTTAGTTCCATAAAAAATCACCTCCTATAAGTCATATATGCATAGGAGATGATTGTATTATTTTATATAGCTTGATAATTCTTCAACTAAAGTATGAACAGTAGTTCCTGGATTCATATTATCTGGATTAAAGACCTTATTTTCTTTATGAAATTGGATTAAATCCTTACTTCTTTTAATAGCAATATATAGATAAGGATAGGTTATATCAAATATATCAGCAATATTTTTAGAGTAAGCTCCGTTATTAATTCCAAGTCTTTTAAAGTGGCTATCTAATCTAGGATAATAGCCATCCCTACTTAAAGCAGATTGTAAAGTTTGGAAGTGAAGAAGCAACCATAATTCAAAACTTTCATTAGACCATGCAACATTCATACCTTCTTTTTTTGCAAGTGAAATAGCCTCATCAAAGTCTCTATTATCATCCCTATCAAATACTACCCAAACATCACTATAGGCATTTAAGCTACGCTTTTTTATAGCTTCATTTACCAGCACTTTAGTTGAACGTGCAGTTCCATGTATATCTAATGAAATTTTTTCAACTATTATTTTACTATGAAAAAGCTCATTAAGTTTTGCACCTAAGTTTTTGAAGTAGTTTACCTCTGTTTCAGTACCTTCTGTAACAATTAGGTAGTTACCAGGTTGAACAGACTTAGTATCAATATTTCTGCCACGCTTTTTACCAGCTCTATTTAATCTTACCATTATGCTCACCCCACATATCATATCCTCTTAGTACAGGAATAGAGCCATATTTTCCTAGAAGATAATCTTTGTTGTAAGAAGCATCTTTCCTAACTTTCTTTTCATCATCAAGTTTATACTCTGCTAAAGAGTAAAGATGTGATACAGAATCATCAGTTTTTTCAACAAACCAAATTTGGTCACGTCTGAAAATATCCTTTGTTAGAGTGTAGTTATCGTGTGTAGTATAAATTAATTGAGCTCCATTTTTATTAATTTTTTCATTATGGAACATAGTTAATATATATCTAAGAAGTAGTGGATGAAGCTTTGAATCAAGTTCATCTATAAATATTGGAACTCCAAGTTTTATTGATGTTTGTAAGTAGTAAAATAAAGTGAATAGTTTTTGAGTACCGCTAGATTCTTCTGAAAGTGGCATTTTATAATAGTTTTTGCCATCATTCATTAAGTGCTTTGTGAAAATCTTTGTCTCCTCATATTCGTTCTTAGATTCTTCAACAATTATTCCATCTATGTTTATATCTATTGACTTTAAGAATTTTACCAGTTCTTCTTTATATAAATCATTTTTTAGCTCTGGTGATGATAGTGTAGATAATATGCTTTCAAACTGAACACTTCCATAATCAATAATAAAGGTAGAAATATACCAATCATATATATCCTTTGCATATGGAATCTTTGCATTAGAGATTATAGATAAAAATAGGGTTTTATCTTCTACCATTGGAATAAAGTTGTCTGCTCCTTTTAATAAGGCAGAATCACATTCGATTTCTCCGTCTGATCTTTCAAATAAAGGAATATATTTATTCTTTTTCTTTAGATAAAGCCATTCTTCAATAATTTGTGTATTATCTAAAGAAAATCCATATTGGTATTCATTGTTTTTAAATTTAAAGAAAACCTCAAACTCTGTAGGTGAGTTTAAACTATCTTTATCGAAGGCAAACTTTTTAAAAGGTATTTCTTCAGGATTATTAGCTTCTTTAAAGGAATCAAAAATCCAACGTTGCATAAATTTAAATGCCTGTATTACAGAACTTTTTCCACTAGCATTTGCTCCATAAATAGCAGCTGATTTAATATATTTATCATTTTCACTTTCTATTAAGTTGTATGGGTGTTCTGTAATAGAAGTTGCTGTCATATCTAAAGTGGTTTCATCTTTAAATGATTTGAAGTTTTTAAAATTAAATTGTATTAACATTTTTCTCACATCCTTAAGAATATAATACTACAAATACAGAATAAAGTGTATAAGAATGAGAAAAAATCTCATAAATATTATTGACAATATTTTATGAGATATTCATAAATTATACTAAAAGTGAATTTATTCTACTAAATATTGAAATTAAATTTGCTTTTAAATAGTTATATTTAAATATTAGAGTTATAGCTTTAAAATCATTAGAATTAGCCCAATTTATAATATACTTAGCTAAGTGATTTTTAGCATATTTGTCTCCATTAATTGCATCCTTAATTTTGTTTTTGTACTTTAATTGTGAGGTGCAATAATTTATATGGTTATTTTCTTACCAGCTTGTCAAGCTAATTTCCATTCCTTTTTGATTTCATAATTTAATTAAATTTATGGATAATAGCCGTATGGAGAAATGTGAATATGAATTTGAGTTTATAGTTTCTACTCTCAACTTTTTTTCACTGTCTAGGAAAATATAAAATTTCAATTAGCTATATATCAAAGGTATTATTACATTTTCATATTAAAAAATATAAAATAAAGGATAGTAATTTTATAATTTCCTTACCTTAAGTAAGAAGGGAATAGATATTTAT
>NZ_JAHAIF010000012.1 GCF_018372875.1 Clostridium sp.
CTTATGCTCAAAAATAAATATTTTGGAAATAAATACATATAAAGTTATGAATAAAATTTAAAATTATAAAAATAAGGCTGTATCAGCCTAAGGTAAAAACCTTAATCTGATACAGCCCCTACTTTTGCATTAAATACTTAAGTTTTTTTCTGCATTTTTTGATTCAGCTCTATCACTATCTTTAGCAAATACCTTGTACACTTGGATTATAAGTGTTGGTAAGAAAGCTAATAAGTATATAGCTAAAACTAATGAACCACTTAACTTAGCAACTTGGAATAAGCTTTGTAGTGGTGGTATAAATAGTACTGCATTTAAGAATACTAATCCAGCTACAAATGCATACCAGCTAAATTTATTAGAGAATATCCCAAGGGCAAATACAGATTTCTTACCTCTGCAGTTAAATCCGTGGAATAATCTAGCTAAACATAAAGTAGAGAATGCCATTGTGCTTGCAACTTCATGGTTTCCAGTAGATAAACCAATGTGGAAAGCAATTATAGTAAATAGTGCGATTAATAAGCCTTCAAATGCTATTTCTATCATAAAGTCCTTTGTTAAGATAGATTCTTTGCTATCTCTAGGTTTATCCTTTAATAGATCCTTATTTGATTTTTCCATACCTATTGCAATAGCAGGAAGTGAATCAGTTAATAGATTTATAAATAATAAGTGAACAGCCTTGAATGGCACTGGTAAAGCCATGATTGAAGCGTATAAAACAGCTATTATACCTGACATATTACCAGATAGTAAGAACTTAATAGAGTTCTTTATGTTTCTATAAACATTTCTACCATTAGTAATAGATTTAACTATTGTAGCAAAGTTATCATCTGTAAGAATCATTGAAGCAGCATCTTTAGAAACTTCAGTACCTGTAATACCCATTGCAATACCAATATCAGCTTGTTTTAAAGCAGGAGCATCATTAACACCATCACCTGTCATAGCAACAATTTTTCCTTTATTTTGCCATGCATCTACTATACGAATCTTGTTTTCAGGTGAAACTCTAGCATAAACAGATATATGAGAAAGTTTTTCGCTTAATTCTTCATCAGACATTTTATCAAGTTCAAGACCTGTTACAGCCATATCACCTTCTTGAAGAATACCAATTTGTTTAGCAATAGCAGAAGCAGTTATTTTGTGGTCACCAGTAATCATAATAGGTTTTATACCTGCCATGATACAGTCCTTAACAGCTTCGGCAGACTCAACTCTTGGAGGATCTATCATTGAAATTAATCCTAAGAAAGTGTAGCTATTTTCATCATCTAGACTTAATTCTTTTTCAGAATCTAATTCCTTATATGCGAAAGAAAGAACTCTAAGACCATTTTCTGATAAGTATTGATTTGTATTTAAAATTCTATCTTTATCAGCTTGGGTTATTTCTTTAACACCTTCAGAAGTTTTTATATGAGTGGTTCTATCAAGAAGAACATCTAATGCACCTTTTGTATACATAACATATTTATTATCTATGTAGTGCAATGTACTCATTAGTTTTCTGTCTGAATCGAAAGGAATTTCTTTTAATCTCTTAAATTCATCTCTTAAATCTTGTTCTTTTAATGAATGAACATGTCCTAAGTTAACAAGAGCAACTTCAGTAGGATCACCTATTTCTTTACCATCTACAGAAGTGGAGTCATTACAAAGAATTGCGGCTCTCATTAAATCCTTTTGAACTAGGTTGTCATTAAATTTTATGTCTCCTGATTCAATTAAGCTGTTATCAACAAAAATTTGTTTTGTAGTCATTTTATTTTGAGTTAATGTACCTGTTTTATCTGAACAGATGATAGATACACAACCAAGTCCTTCTACAGACTTAATATTTTTAATAATTGCATTTTCTTTAGCCATTTTTTGAGTACCTAAAGCTAGTACAATTGTAACAATAGAGCTTAAGGCTTCGGGAATAGCGGCAACAGCAAGTGCAACAGCAAACATTAATGATTCTAATATTTCAGTTTGTCTATATACGCTTAAACCAAATACAATAATACAAATTATTAAGATAATTGTAGCAAGCTTTTTACTGAAGTCATCTAAAGTTATTTGAAGAGGAGTCTTCTTTTCTTTAGTTTGTTCCATTAAAGTAGCTATTTTTCCAAGTTCAGTTGTCATACCTGTATTGGTTACTACAATAAGAGCACGTCCATAAGTAACTAGTGAACTTGAGAATACCATATTTTTTTGGTCACCAAGTGCAACTTCTTCACTATCAATTACATCTTCAAATTTATTAACACTTTCAGATTCACCAGTAAGTGCACTTTCATTTACTTGTAATGAGAAGCTTTCAATTATTCTACCATCTGCAACAACTAGGTCTCCAGCCTCTAATATAACTATGTCTCCAGGAACAACTTCCCTTGAAGGTATCTCTATCTTTACACCATTTCTTATAACCTTAGCATTAGGTGAAGAAAGTGCTTTTAAACTATTAAGAGACTGTTCTGCTTTTACGTTTTGTACTGTACCTAAAATAGCGTTCATAATAATAACGGCAAAAATTACAAGTGTACTTTCAGCATCTCCTGTAGCCATAGAAATAAGTGCGGCTACTATTAAGATTCCTACTAAAAGGTCCTTAAATTGTTCTAAGAAAACAACTAATACACTCTTTTTCTTTTTTTCTGTTAATTCATTAAATCCATTTTCCTCTTGGGATTTATTTACTTGTTCAGTAGATAAACCTTCTTTAGTCACGTTAAAGTGATTTAAAACATCCGTGGCTGATTTTGAAAAAAACTTGTCCATAATATCTTCTCTCCTTTTTTGAGTAATAAAAAAAGACCCCTAATATAATTTACGCGTTGCGAAAATTATATTAAAAGTCTGGTAACCTTGATTATTAGGTATATAACACCAGGTTAAAATAACCGCGATTGTTGATGTTATATTTTAAACTACTCCCTCTTAATAAAGAAATTTATATTTGATTATATTTTTATAATAAATTGGAAATGTAAAAATGTCAAGAAACTAAGTTGAAAGTTGAAAAAATTATTAAATACACAAAGTGATAAATAGTTCATATACTATAATATAACATTACATGGAGTTGAAAAGTTGTGATATACGGGCTGATTTTAGCTGGAGGAAAGGGTAGTAGACTATACCCCCTATCAAGAGCCGATCAACCAAAGCAGTTTTTAAAACTAATTAACGATAATAGTTTCTTAGTTAATACTGTGGATAGGATTGTACCTTTAATAAGTAGAGAGAATATTTATGTAGTAACTAATAGAGACTATGAGGATAAAATAAGAAACGAGTTAAGTGATATTAAAGAAGAAAATGTTTTTACTGAACCAAGTAATAAAGAAACTGCTACATGTATAGGTCTTTCAGCTGTTAAGCTTTTAAAGAAAGATGGAGATGCAGTTATGGTTGTTCTTCCATCAGATCATTATATTGAGAATGAAAAAAATTATGTAGAAACATTAAATCAGGCTGTAGAGTTAGCTAATAGAAGAAGAGGAATAGTTACTTTAGGAATAGAGCCAACTAGACCAGAAACAGGGTATGGATATATTGAAATGGGAGAAAGAGTTAGTGGGAATATTGCCACTTATAAAGTAGCTAGATTTACAGAAAAACCAAATGTAGAAGTTGCTAAAGACTTTTTAGTTAAGGAAACCTATCTTTGGAATTCTGGAATGTTTGTTTTTAGAGCTGATGTAATATTAAGAGAGATTGAAAAATATTTACCTAAGATGCATAAGGCTTTAATGGAAATATATAAGCATGTTGGAGAAGAAGATGAGGAAGAAGTTATAAAGGAACAATATGAATTAATAGATGGTATTTCAATAGACTTTGGAGTAATGCAAAAAACTAGGAAGGCATATGTAATTAGATGTGATTTTCCATGGGACGATATAGGAAGTTTTTCAGCATTAAGCCGATTTTTAATGAGTTATAGGAGTAATAATGTTTCTAAAAATGTTTATCTTGAAGAGTGCGAGAATTGTTCAATATTTGGAGAGAAAAACTTAATTATTGGACTAGGAGTAAAAGATTTAGTTGTAGTAGATGCAGGGGATGTTATATTAGTTATGGATAGGGCCAGGGATCAAGAAATAAAACATTTATTAAATAATTTAAGTAAAAATGAAGAGTACCATAGGTTTCTATAAAGTATAGTCGTTACATTGTGTAACGGCTATACTTTTTTACTGTCTAGGAAAATATAAAATTTCAATTAGCTATAAATCAAAGGTATTATTAGATTTTCATATTAAAAAATATAAAATAAAGGATAGTAATTTTATAATTTCCTTACATTAAGTAAGAAGGGAATAGATATTTATTTTTCTGTGACTTGGAGCTTGCGACGGAACAAGCAAAATAAATATCCGCTACACACTTTTTATTTTTCTTACCTTTAGTAGGATTGTGGAAAATAAATCAAAAATATTGTTGACAAATGCACTCGGGATTCATATAATAAAATTAACATATGAACAGATGCTCATACGTTAGGAGGAATTTAAAGTGGAAAATAATAATTTAGAAAAATGTAGTTGTAATATAATTCATGGTGATGTTGTTGTAGAAGTAAAAGACAAGCTACCTAGAGAGGAAACTTTATATGATTTAGCAGAGTTTTTTAAAGTTTTTGGTGATTCAACAAGAATAAAAATAATATGTGCCTTATTTGAGGCTGAAATGTGTGTGTGTGATTTGTCGGCTTTATTAGGAGTTTCGCAATCAGCAATTTCGCATCAGCTTAGAACCTTAAAAAGTGCAAGACTAGTAAGGTATAGAAGAGAAGGGAAAATTGTATACTATTCATTAGATGATGAACATATTAAGCATATTTTTGATGAAGGTTTAAGACACATAACTGAATAGAAAATAGGAGGGTATTATGGCAAATGAAATAAAATTATATTTAAAGGGACTAGATTGCGCTAACTGTGCAAATAAGATAGAGAATAAGGTAAACAAATTAGAAAGCGTAGAAGAAGTTGTTTTGAACTTTTCATTAAGTTTATTAATAGTAAACTTAAAGGAAAACAGTGATGTAAATAAAGTTGAAGAAGAAATAAAGACTATAGTAAATAAGCTTGAACCTCATGTTATAGTATCAAAATATGATAATAATATAAAAGAAAAGAAAAATGTATGTACTAGTGAATGTTGTGATGGACATGCACATAATGTTGAAGAGAAACATGAAGAAAGCCATGAGCATAATCATAGTGAAGGTATCTCTTTAAGAGATAAAGTATCCTTAGCAATAGGATTTATATTATTTGCTATTGCTATATTTATTGGAGAAGAAAAAAGTTATGTTCCATATATATATGCATTAAGTTATGTATTAGTGGGAGGTAAAGTTGTATTAAGTGCCATTAGAAATATATTTAGAGGGCAAGTATTTGATGAAAATTTCTTAATGACAGTTGCAACTTTAGGTGCTTTTGCTATAGGTAATCATCCAGAAGGTGTAGCAGTAATGATTTTCTATGAAATAGGAGAACTATTCCAAAGCTATGCAGTTAATAGGTCAAGAAAATCAATATCTTCTCTTATGGATATTAGAGCAGATTATGCAAATTTAATCATAGATGGAGAAGAGAAAAAGGTAGATCCTAGTGAAATTAAAATAGATGATGTTATAGTAATTAAACCAGGTGAGAGAGTTCCTTTAGATGGTATTGTTATTGAAGGAAATTCTTCCTTAGATACATCAGCTTTAACTGGTGAATCATTACCAAGAAATATTGAACTAAATGATGAAATATTAGCAGGGGTTATTAATTTAACTGGTGTAATAAGAGTAAAAGTAACAAAAGAATTTGGAGAATCAACTGTATCTAGAATTTTAGAATTAGTACAAAATGCAAGTAGTAAGAAAGCTCAAACAGAAAAGTTTATAACGAAGTTTGCTAGATATTATACTCCAGTAGTAGTATTATCAGCAGTTGCATTAGCTATAATACCTCCACTAGTAGTTGATGGTGCATTATTTTCAGATTGGCTATATAGAGCTTTAATATTTTTAGTAGTGTCTTGTCCTTGTGCGTTAGTTGTTTCTATTCCTTTAGGATTATTTGCTGGAATAGGTGGAGCCTCTAAAAATGGAGTTTTAATAAAAGGTGGAAATTATCTTGAAGCTTTAAAAGATGTAGAAACAGTTGTTTTTGATAAAACAGGAACTCTTACAAAGGGTGTTTTTAAGGTTGTAAAGATTAATACAAATAATATAGAAGAAGCTGAGTTGTTGAGAATAGCAGCAACAGGAGAAAGTTTTTCTAATCATCCTATTGCACAATCTATATTAAAAGCTTATGGAAAAGAAGTAGACAAATCTATAATATCTAATTATGAAGAAATTTCAGGAAATGGTATTAAGGTTAATATAGATAGTAAAGATGTTTTATTAGGAAACTATAAACTTATGAATTCTAATGGAATTAAATATAATAATAGTGAAGAGATTGGAACAGTAGTTCATGTAGTTGTTGATAATGAATATAAAGGTAATATTGTAATAGCTGACGAAGTAAAAGAAGATTCTAAAGAAGCTATAGAAATGTTGAAAAAGATTGGCGTTAAGAAATGTGTAATGTTAACTGGTGATAATAAAAAGGTAGCAGAAAAAATTGCAGAAGAGTTAGGATTAGATGAAGTATATGCTGAATTACTACCAACAGATAAAGTTGCTATGGTTGAAAAGCTATTAAAGGAAAAGTCAGAAAAGGGAAAATTAGCTTTTGTAGGTGATGGAATTAATGATGCCCCAGTTCTAGCGAGAGCAGATGTTGGGGTAGCTATGGGAGGCATTGGATCTGATGCTGCTATTGAAGCGGCAGACGTAGTACTAATGAGAGATAACCCGTCATCATTGGTTGATGCTATAGAGATAGGAAGAAAGACAAATAGAATTTTATGGCAAAATATAATTTTTTCACTTGGAGTTAAAATTGCAGTATTAATTCCAGCAGCTATTGGAATAGCAAATATGTGGGAAGGAGTATTTGCAGATGTAGGGGTTACTTTAATAGCTGTATTAAACTCTATGAGAGCTTTGAGGAAATAAGTGGATTAAATATATTTGTTGACAAAGTTTGTCGATAAAAGTATAATTATTAACGTTGAAATTAGAAACTTTCAGGCATGAGGGAGTAGCATGCAGAGATGTTTTATCTCTGTAATAAGGCCAACATACTGATGATATAATCATCTGGCTTTGTTTTAAATTGTGAGACTTATGTATAACGGATTAGGGTTGCGTTATACATAAGTCTTTTTTTACTGTCTAGACCAAGTATAAAATTTCAATTAGATATAAATCAAAGGTATTATTACATTTTCATATTAAAAAATATAACATAAAGGATAGTAATTTTATAATTTCCTTACCTTTAGTATGGGTGGGGTGGATATTTGTTTTGATGTGACTTGGAGCTTGCGACGGAACAAGCAAAATAAATATCCGCTACACATTTTTATTCTTTAGGAAATTATATTTGTAATTAAATTGGAGATAAGTTTAATATTTAAATGCTAATAAAGTTTATTCATTAGTGTTTATAATGATAAAAAATGTATAAAATAAATATGTGCTATTTAGGAGGGAAAATATGAGTGTTATATCTATTTTAATGATAGGATTGGGGTTAGCTATGGATGCTCTAGCTGTTTCGATTACTATTGGTATTAATTCTAATAAAAAAAGTAAAATAAAGATGGCTTTTAAAGCTTCTTTATTTTTTGGTGCTTTTCAAGCTATTATGCCTTTTATAGGTTGGGCTGTAGGCAGAAACTTTACTAAGTATATTGAAATGATGGATCATTGGATAGCTTTTATTTTATTAGCTATTATTGGTGGGAAGATGATTTATGAAGCGTTAAAAGGAGAAGAGAGTGAAGAAGAGAAAACTTATTCAAATAAAACATTATTAATATTAGCTATTGCTACTAGTATAGATGCATTGGCCGTAGGAATAAGCTTTGCTTTTTTAAATGTAAATATATTATTAGCAATATTAATAATAGGAATAGTAACAGCTATTTTAAGTTTTATTGCTGTGTATATAGGTGAAATGTTAGGAGAAATCTTTAAGAGTAGAGCAGAGATATTCGGAGGCGTTGTTCTAATTTTAATAGGATTAAAAATATTAATAGAACATCTTTTGAAACAGTAATACGAAAAAACGACAAAATTCATGCTCGCTGTATTGAAAGTGAAAATATTATTTAAGAAAAGTAATGGATTAATAATGAAGTTTTATGGTAATATAATAAATGGTGTATTAGTTGCGTGGAAAGTAAGGTGTAGAATTTACATAACTTTGTTAAAAAATAGATAAAATTTAGAGAGAAGGTGCAGTATGGAAAAGAAAAAAAATATTTCTATGGCTGTAATTAAACGTCTGCCAAAATATCATAGATATTTGAATGAATTAATGAAAAATGATGTAGATAGAATATCATCAAAAGAATTAGGTGAAAAGATAGGATTTACAGCATCTCAAATACGTCAAGATTTAAATTGCTTTGGTGACTTTGGGCAACAAGGATATGGGTATAATGTTAGAGAATTATATAATCAAATAAGTAGCATTCTTGGATTAAGTCAAAAATATAATACTGTAATTGTAGGTGCAGGTAATATAGGGCAAGCAATTGCAAATTATAAGTTTGATAAACAAGGTGTAAATTTAGTTGGAATATTCGATGCAAATCCTAAGCTAGTTGGACTTAAAATAAGGGATATTGAAATAAGTGAAATAGATACTTTAAAATCTTTTTTAAGTAAGAATAAAATAGATATAGGTATAATTTGTGTTCCAAGAATAAATGCTCAAAAGGTCTGTGACGAAATGGTAGATGGTGGAGTTAAGGGAATTTGGAATTTTGCTCCTGTAGATTTGACAGTACCAGAAGATGTAAGAGTTGAAAATGTTCATTTAAGTGAAAGTTTAATGACACTTATTTATTTATTACACAGTAATAATGAATAAAAATAGAAAAAATATCCTTGGTTATAGCTTATAAAATTAACATAAAATCTCAATTTGATATTGAAAAAAAATTAACAAGGTATTATAATCGTAATTGAAGTTTGTTAAAAACTTCAATTATTTTTTTATCTAAGTTTGTTATATTATTAACAAAAATAATAAGAAAAAGTATTTATTTTCAGACAATTCGACAGACTCATGCTACTATTTGATGTATAATATTGGAGAGTTTGTAAAATTAAAAAAGATTAAGAAAAATAAGAGTGTAAATAAGGAGGATATGAGGGGATGGAATTAAAAAACGTGCTTCTTGAAAAAGAAGAGCATTTAGCTATTGTTACTATTAATAGACCAAAAGCTTTAAATGCATTAAATTCAGAAACATTAAAGGATCTTGACACAGTTCTTGATAATTTGGAAAATGATAGCAATATTTATGCTGTTATATTAACTGGGGCAGGAGAAAAGTCTTTCGTTGCAGGTGCTGATATAGCAGAAATGAGAGATTTAAATGAAGAACAAGGTAAAGAATTTGGAATGCTTGGAAATAAGGTGTTCAGAAGATTAGAAAAGTTAGACAAGCCTGTAATTGCAGCGATATCAGGATTCGCTCTTGGTGGTGGTTGTGAATTATCAATGGCATGTGATATAAGAATAGCTTCAGAAAGAGCAAGATTTGCTCAGCCAGAATCAGGTTTAGGAATAACTCCTGGATTTGGGGGTACTCAAAGACTACCAAGAATAGTTGGGTTAGGAAAAGCAAAAGAAATGATTTATACAGGAGCTATGGTTAAGGCAGATGAAGCCTTAAGAATAGGACTTGTAAATAAGGTAGTTCCTCTAGAAAATCTTATGGAGGAAGCTAGAGCTATGGCTAATGCAATAATTGTTAATGCGCCAATAGCTGTTAAGTTATGTAAGGATGCTATTGATAGAGGTATGCAAGTAGATATAGATAGAGCAATTGAAATAGAGGCAGAAGACTTTGGAAAATGCTTCAGCACAGAAGATCAAACAGAAGGAATGACTGCATTCTTAGAAAAGAGAGCAGAGAAGAACTTCCAAAACAAATAAATTGTTTTTTTAAATATAAGGAGGGTCAAATCAAATGGATTTCGAATTAACTAGAGAACAACAATTAGTACAACAAATGGTTAGAGAATTCGCAGTAAATGAAGTAAAACCAATAGCTGCAGAAATTGATGAAACAGAAAGATTCCCTATGGAAAATGTTCAAAAAATGGCTAAGTTAGGAATGATGGGTATTCCGTTTTCTAAAGAAGTAGGGGGAGCAGGCGGAGATGTTCTTTCATACATAATCGCTGTAGAAGAATTATCAAAGGTATGTGCAACAACAGGAGTTATCCTTTCAGCTCATACATCACTATGTGCTTCAGTTATCAATGAACATGGTACTCCAGCACAAAAAGAAAAGTATTTAGCAGATTTATGCTCTGGTAAGAAGATTGGTGCTTTCGGTTTAACTGAACCAGGTGCTGGTACAGATGCAGCAGGACAACAAACTACTGCAGTTTTAGATGGAGATCACTATGTATTAAATGGGTCAAAGATATTCATAACAAACGGTGGAGTTGCTGAAACTTTCATAATTTTTGCTATGACAGATAAGAGCCAAGGTACAAGAGGAATATCTGCATTTATAGTAGAGAAAGACTTCCCAGGATTCTCAATAGGTAAGTTAGAAAACAAGATGGGTATTAGAGCATCATCTACTACTGAGTTAATAATGGAAGATTGTATAGTACCAAAGGAAAACTTAATAGGTAAAGAAGGTAAGGGATTTGGTATAGCAATGAAGACTCTAGATGGAGGAAGAATTGGTATAGCTGCTCAAGCTTTAGGTATAGCTGAAGGTGCTTTTGAAGAAGCAGTGGCTTATATGAAAGAAAGAAAACAATTTGGTAAGCCACTTTACACTAAGCAAGGTTTACAATGGTACATGGCAGAAATGGATGTAAAGATAGAAGCTGCTAAGCAATTAGTATACAAAGCTGCTATGAGAAAACAAAATGGACAACCTTATTCAATAGATGCTGCTAGAGCTAAGTTATTTGCAGCAGAAATAGCTATGGATGTTACAACTAAGGTAGTTCAAATCTTTGGTGGATATGGTTACACTAAGGAATATCCAGTAGAAAGAATGATGAGAGATGCTAAGATAACTGAAATCTATGAAGGAACTTCAGAAGTTCAAAAGATGGTTATTTCAGGTAGCTTATTCAGATAGGAGGAAGTTATAAGATGAATATAGTAGTTTGTGTAAAACAAGTTCCAGATACAACAGTTGTTAAGATAGATCCTAAGACTGGTACATTAATAAGAGATGGTGTTCCATCAATTATTAATCCAGAAGATAAGCATGCATTAGAAGCAGCATTACAATTAAAAGAAGCTCATGGTGGAAAGGTTACAGTTGTTTCAATGGGACTTCCAATGGCTAAGGCTGCATTAAGAGAAGCTTTATGTATGGGAGCTGATGAAGCTATCCTTTTAACAGATAGAGTGCTAGGAGGAGCTGATACATTAGCAACTTCAAAATCTCTAGCTGGAGTAATTAAGAAGTTAGATTATGATATAGTATTTGCAGGAAGACAAGCTATCGATGGAGATACAGCGCAAGTTGGTCCAGAAATAGCTGAACACTTAAATATTCCTCAAGTAACATATGTTCAAGATGTAAAAGTTGAAGGTGATTCTTTAATAGTTAACAGAGCACTAGAAGATGGACATCAAATAGTAGAAGTTAAGACTCCATGTCTATTAACTGCAATCGAAACATTAAATGAACCAAGATACATGAATGTTGGTAATATTTTTGCAACTAGTGACAATGATATCAAGGTTATGAGTGCAGAGGATATAGATGTAGATAAGTCAGAATTAGGTCTTAAGGGTTCTCCAACAAAGGTTAAGAAGTCAATGACTAAGGAAGTTAAGGGAGCAGGAGAACTAGTTAAAGAAGGCGCTAAAGAAGCTGCAACTTATGTTTTAGGAAAATTAAAAGAAAAACACTACATCTAAGATAATAGGAGGGTAATTTATTATGAATATAGCAGATTACAAAGGCGTTTGGGTCTTTGCTGAACAAAGAGAAGGACAATTACAAAAAGTATCTTTAGAATTACTTGGTGAAGGTAGAAGAGTAGCAGATAAATTAGGAGTAAAGTTAACTGCTTTATTACTAGGACACAATGTAGAAGGATTAGCAAAAACTTTAGGTGAACATGGTGCAGATGAAGTTTTAGTTGCTGATGATAAGAATTTAGAACATTATACAACTGATGCTTATACAAAGGTTATTTGTGATTTAGCAAATGAAAGAAAGCCAGGAATATTATTTGTAGGAGCTACTTTTATTGGTAGAGATTTAGGACCAAGAATAGCTGCAAGATTAACAACAGGATTAACTGCAGACTGTACTTCAATAGATGTTGAAGTTGAAACTGGAGATCTTTTAGCTACAAGACCAGCATTTGGTGGTAACCTAATGGCTACAATCGTATGTCCAGAACATAGACCACAAATGGCTACAGTAAGACCAGGTGTATTTGAAAAGGTAAATACTGATGCTTCAAACTGTAAGATTGAAAAAGTAGAAGTTAAATTAGCAGATAGTGATATTAGAACTAAGGTTCTTGAAATAATCAAGGAAAAGAAAGATATAGTTGATATATCTGAAGCAAACATTATAGTATCTGGTGGTAGAGGTGTAGGATGTAAAGAAAACTTTGCTTTACTACAAGAATTAGCAGATGCTTTAGGTGGAGTTGTTGCAGGTTCTAGAGCAGCAGTAGAAAAGGGTTGGGTTGAAAATGCTTACCAAGTTGGACAAACTGGTAAGACAGTTAAGCCAACAATCTATATAGCTTGTGGTATTTCAGGAGCTATCCAACACGTAGCTGGTATGCAAGATTCAGAATTAATTATTGCTATCAATAAAGATGAAACTGCTCCAATAATGCAAGTTGCTGATTATGGTATAGTTGGAGATGTTAAGAAGGTAATACCTGAATTAATAGCTCAAGCTAAAGAAATGAAAGCAGCTGAATAATATAAAAATATTGAGTTTTTAGGAGGAATAAAAATGAAAAAAGTTTTCGTACTTGGTGCTGGAACAATGGGTGCTGGAATAGTTCAAGCATTCGCACAAAATGGATTTGAAGTTATAGTAAGAGATATTAAAGATGAATTCGTTGAAAGAGGAATAGCTGGAATAAATAAGAGCTTAAGCAAATTAGTTGCTAAGGAAAAAATGACAGAAGAAGTTAAGGAAGAAATACTTTCTAGAATTTCTGGAACAACTGATATGAGCTTAGCTGCTGATTGTGATTTAGTAGTAGAAGCTGCTATAGAAAATATGAAGATTAAGAAGGAAATATTTGCAGAATTAGATTCGATCTGTAAGCCAGAAACAATCTTAGCTTCAAATACATCTTCTTTATCAATAACAGAAGTTGCTAATGCTACAAAGAGAGAAGATAAGGTTATAGGAATGCACTTCTTTAATCCAGCTCCAGTAATGAAGCTTGTTGAAATTATAAGAGGCGCTAAAACTTCTCAAGAAACTTTTGATGCAGTTAAAGAAATGTCTGAAGCTATAAAGAAGGTACCAGTAGAAGTTGCTGAAGCGCCAGGATTTGTAGTTAACAGAATTCTTATTCCAATGATTAATGAAGCAGTTGGAATTTATGCTGATGGAGTAGCATCTGTAGAAGATATAGATACTGCTATGAAATTAGGAGCTAATCACCCAATGGGGCCTTTAGCTTTAGGAGATCTTATAGGTTTAGATGTATGTCTTGCTATAATGGATGTTCTTTATAATGAAACTGGAGATTCTAAGTACAGAGCTCATACTTTATTAAAGAAGTATGTTAGAGCTGGATGGTTAGGAAGAAAGACAGGAAAAGGATTCTACGATTATTCAAAATAATATATCCTTAATATATTAAATGTAAAAAATAGACAAGTGTTGTTTTTTTAAGCAAATACTTGTCTATTTTTATTATAATTATATTCAGCAACAGTAGATAGGTGACAAAAATATTATGGGATGATAATGTATACATATAATAAACTATAGGATGGGTTAAAAAATATGGCAAATAATAAACAAAAGGTAGAAGAGATATTAAAGAGATTAACTGAAGATAATAATAGGAAAGAAGATTTTTGTGGAATAGATACATTAACTATTGCAGAAGAGTTAGATTTAAGAAGAAATGTTGTAAGTCAGTATCTAAATGAATTAGTTGATGAGAAAAAAGCTATAAAATCGAGGACTAGACCAGTTTTATTTACATATATAAACTCTAATGAAAAAATGAATTCATCTGGAAATGATGGAGAGGATATTTTTAGAGAATTAGTTGGATATAATGGAAGTTTAAAAACTGCTGTAAAGCAATGTAAATCAGCGGCGTTTTACCCTAGTAAAGATATGTCGGTATTATTAACTGGGCCAAGTGGTGTTGGTAAGAGTTTTATAGCTAACTTATTACACAAATACGCAGAACAAAGAGGAAGGATAGGGGAGGGAGCCCCTTTTATTGTATTTAATTGTGCTGATTATGCTGATAATCCAGAATTACTTTCAGCAAACTTGTTTGGCTATAAAAAAGGTGCCTTTACTGGTGCAGACAAAGACCATATAGGTTCATTAGAGTTAGCGGATGGTGGATATCTATTTTTAGATGAAGTACATAGATTATCTCCCGAAGGTCAAGAAAAACTTTTTGTTTTTATGGATAAAGGGTTGTTCAAAAGAGTTGGTGAAAGTAAGGCGGAGAGAAAAGCTAATGTAAGATTTATTTTTGCAACTACAGAAAGTCCTGAAGAAACATTACTTGAAACTTTCACAAGAAGAATTCCGCTAGTGGTAAATATACCTAAGTTAAGAGATAGACCTATTGATGAAAGATTAACAATGATATATAAGTTTTTTAGTATTGAGGCGAAGGAAATTGATAAAGATATTAATGTAAGTAAGGATGTAATAAACTATATTTTATCGCAAAAGAAAGCTGGAAATATAGGGAGTTTAAAGAATTTAATTAAGCTTTGTTGTGCGTGGTCTTATAAAGACCAACAAGATGAGGAGATAATCATAATAGGAAAAGAATATCTAAAAGATTTAGAAGGTGTAGAAAAAAATAATGTAAAACAGTTTTTTTATGATGATTTTATGTACATAAGTAGTAAAGGGGAATGTTTAAAAGAAATTCATACAATAAGTAATGATAACTTCATAAGAATAAATGAAATTATATATGAAGTAGAAAAAGTGTTAAATGAATATATACAAAATAAAGTATCAATAGAAGAGTTAAAAAAGAAAATAAATATAGAACTTAATAGAAGTCTTGGATTGATGGTTTATGAGGAGAGTTCTAATGAAGGAAATGATTTAATTGAGAGTTTATATCTAGATACAGTAACCAATACCCTAAAAGCTGTTGAAGGAACGTACGGAATTAAATATTATGGCAATACATCTAAAATAATAACAAAAATTTTATTGTATTTTAAAAATAATAACTTAGATGTACTATCTAATAGTAGCTTTAATAGTATAAATATCATAAAATCTATAGTTGCTAAAAAATTAAGTAAAGCATCTATTGTGGCAGAGAAACTTATAAGAAATCTAGAATCTAATTTAGATTATAAATTAGACCCTAGAATTGAGTTAATTATTTTAATGTATTTTTTTGCTATGATGAATAATGAAAGTACTCAAATTAATGCTATTATAGTTGCTCATGGATATTCAACAGCTAGTAGTATAGCAAGTGTAGCAAACCAAATGTTTGAACAGTTCATATTTGAAGCATTTGATATGCCAGTGGACATGTCTCCTATAGAAGTTAAGAATCAAATAAAGCAATATATAAGTGGTATTGATACTTCTAAAGGAACTATTATTTTAGTAGATATGGGTTCTTTAGTAAATATAGATAGAGATTTAAGAGATGTAATAGAGGGAGATCTTGGGATAATTAATAATATAACAACAAATATAGCCCTCGATATTGCAGGAAGAATAATTAATGGGCAAGACGTTCGTTCAATGATAGAAGGAATAGAAAAAAATAATGTGCTGTCTTGTAAGTATATAGAGGGAAAGAAAAAGAAGAAAGCTATTTTGACTACTTGTATATCTGGAATTGGTACAGCTGTTAAGCTTAAAAAACTAATAAGAGAGTGTATTGGAACTGCTGATATAGAAGTGAAGGAATATGAATACTCTAAATTAAGCTTAATGGGAAAAGAAGATAAGATTTTTAGCGATTATGATGTTAGATTAATTATTAGCACTACTAAGATAGATATTGATGGGGCAGAATGTCTTCTTTTACAAGACCTTATGAGTGGGGATAGTGATGATATTTTTGTTAATGCTTTAAAAGAAATAACATTGGATAAAAATATTGATATGATTCGTCAAGACTTAGTAAAAATGTTTTCTATGGAAAATCTTGTGTCTAGGATGACTATATTAAATCCAGGAAAAATAATTAATGAGGTAGAGGATATTATAATTAATTATGAAAGAATACTAGGAGCAATATTCTGTAGCGAATTAAAAATGACTTTATATATACATGTTAGTATACTTATAGAAAGATTAATGCTAAAACAAGGGTTAGAGTTTGAGATTGGTGAAAGAGATTACGAAGATAAAAATAATAAATTCATTGAAATAACTAATAAGATTTTTAATCCTTTATTAAGAGAATATAATTTAAGTATTACCACCAAAGAAATATCTATAATTCAAACTATTATAGAATCAAGAATAGGAAAAATAGAATTATAAATTTAAAGGCATGACACTTGTAAATAGTGTCATGTCTTTTTAGGTTTTGTAGGTATGACAGAAAGAAACTGAGTGTGACACTAGAATTTTATGAAGTTTTTTGAATTGAAAAGTGGCTATTTTACTAGATTTCTTGTATGTAAATTTAAATAATAAAAAGTTGGCACGTTAATTGCTAATATAAATAAGTGTGAAAATCAAATAGAGAAACAGGAGGATAAAGAATGTACAAAATAATTATAGCAACACATGGTCCTTTAGCAGAAGCATTTAAATCAACATTAAAGATGTTTACAAATGATATAGACGATGTATATTCTGTAGGCTTAACTGAAACTGGTGTTGAAGAGTTCAAGGAAAAAATAGATAACATAATGAAGGAAGCTTACGAAGATGGGAAAGAAATTCTTGTTTTAGCTGACCTGTTTGGAGGAACTCCATTCAATACAGCGATGTTAGAAATCAAAGGTAAATATAAAAATGTAGAAGTTATAGCAGGAATTAATTTACCTTTATTAATTGAAGCAACTTTATTAAGAGGTGGAGATTTAAAAAGTTCAATGGAAAGTTTAAAAACTTCAGCTCAAGATGCAATTATGATTCCACCATCATCTGCTGTAGATGATGATGATGAATAGAAAAAAATCATAGGAGGATTTTTATATGCAAATACAATTATGGCAAATCATTATTCTGGGCCTATTAGGTGGTATAGCTCAATGGGACGAAACAAATATGAAAATTGGATTTAGAAATCCAGCAATTACAGGACTTATTGTAGGACTTATTTTAGGAGATGTAAAAACAGGTTTATTAGTGGGAGGAACTCTTCAATTAATGACATTAGGTATAGGCAGTTACGGTGGAGCAACAATTCCAGACTACGCAACAGCAACGATTATTGCAGGAGCACTTGCAATCTCAACAGGTCAAGGAGTTGATTTTGCAATAGGTATAGGTGTACCAGCAGCATTATTACTAGTTCAACTTGATGTATTAGCAAGAATGAGTAACGTATTCTTTCAACATAAGGCAGAAAAATATGCTGATGAAAGAAAATATAACAAAGTAGAATTAATGAACGTTTTAGGTTTATCGACTTGGATGATTTCAAGATTTGTACCAGTATTTATTTGTTTATACTTTGGAGAAGGTTTAGTACAAACATTACTTAGTTCATCACCAGAATGGTTAATTGGTGGATTAAAAGCAGCAGGTGGAGTATTACCAGCTTTAGGTATAGCTTTATTACTTAAATACTTACCAATTAAAGCTTACGCTCCATACTTAATAGTAGGATTTGTTTTAGCAGCATTCTTCAACTTACCAATGTTAGGAGTAGCTTTATTAGGATTTGCAGTAGCTTTATATAACTTCAAAAAAGCAACTGATGCAGATGCAAAAGCAGTAAATGTAGGATTCGCAGGAGGTGCAGACGAAGATGAATAAATTAAGTAATAAAACAATTAACAAAGTTTTCTATAGGTGGTTATTCGCGTCACAAACAGCATGGAACTATGAAAAAATGCAAGGTTTAGGATACTGTTATTCAATGCTACCAGCATTAAGAGAGATATATACTAATGAAGATGAATTAAATGCAGCAGTTAAGAATCATTTACAATTCTTCAACTGTAATATAGTAACAGGACAATTCATATTAGGAGCAGATTTAGCTATAGAAGAGGCAGAGGGAGCAAAATCAAGAGAAGCAGTTGCAGCAATTAAGACTGGTCTTATGGGACCTTTAGCTGGTATAGGTGATACATTATTCGGTGTTACTTTAAACACTGTATTTGGTTCTATTGCAGCTTATATGGCATTAGAAGGAAGTTCAATTGGATGTTATATGTGGATTTTAGCTAACATAGCTAAGATTATAATCAGTAAAGGTTTTATAAAAGCTGGATACAAACAAGGTGCCAAGTTAGTTGCATCGGTAGGAAATGTATTAAAAAATATTACAGATTCAGCTTCAATGCTTGGACTAATGGTAATAGGTGCTTTAATACCAACGGTTGTTAAGGCAACAGTACCATATGTTTATACATCTGGAGAAGCTCAATTAGTTGCTCAAGAAATCTTAGATAAGATTATGCCAGGGTTAGTACCAGTAGCAATTGTTGCATTAACTTACTGGTTATTAGGTAGAAAGAAAATGAATTCTACAAGGGTTATTTTAATTCTTATCGTATTGTCAATAGTATTGTTTAATTTAGGAATTATAGCATAATATTTGGAGGTTTTTAATAATGAAAGGGATAGTTCATATTAGAATAGATGATAGATTAATACACGGACAAGTTGCAGCCTTCTGGACAAATTCATTATCAATAAGCAGAATTATGGTTGTTAATGATGAGGTTGCAGCAGATGAAATGCAAAAATCTTTATTAAGAATGGTAGCGCCAGCTTCAGTTAGAACTTCTATTATTAGTAAGGAAATAGCAATTAAGAATATTTCTGCAGGTAAATATGAAGGACAAAGAGTTTTGTTAATAGTTAAGAATCCTAAAGATATTTGGGAATTAAAGCAAGCGGGATTAGACATAACTTCATTTAATGTTGGAAATATGGCTGCAAAAGAAGGAACAAGATCAATAAAGAGATCAGTAAATGTTACTGATACTGATGTGGAATATTTCAATAAGCTATTAGATGCAGGAGTAGATATATCTGCTATAATGGTTCCTGATGATCCAGATTGTAAGTTAAAAGATATTTTAAAATAGCAAAGATAAATAGGAGAATGACTTTAGGTGAATGGTGAAGTAGTAGCAATGAATAGTAACATATGTAATTTCGAAGAAATTGCTAATTATTCTTCATCTTCACTATTAACTAAAAAAGTCATTCTTTTTTAGTAGGAGGATAAACCATGGTAAAAGTTGATTTAGGGAAATTAGATACTGAAAGAGTTAATGAAAATACAAAGAATATAGATAAATTATCAACATTGGATATGATTAAACTTATTAATGAAGAAGATCATAAGGTGGCAGAAGCTGTGAAAGAAGATGTGGAAAACATAGCAAAGGCTGTGGATTTAATTCATGGAAGGTTGATAAGAGGGGGAAGACTTATATATGTAGGAGCAGGAAACTCAGGAAGGCTTGGTGTTTTAGATGCTTGTGAATGTCCACCTACATTTGGAGTTGAACCTGGTGTAGTTGTTGGTGTCCTTGCAGGGGGATACAATGCTACTGTCTATGCTCAAGAAGGATCAGAGGATTTTGAAGAACTATCTATAGAAGAATTAAAGAAGTTAAAGGTAAATGAGAATGATGCAGTGGTGGCTTTAAGTGCTTCTGGTAGAACTCCTTATGCAAAAGGGGCATTAAAGTATGCAAAGGAAGTAGGTGCAGCACATATAGCTGTTAGTTGTAGTAGAAATGCAGAACTTTCAAAGTTTGGAGAAGTTGCTATAGAAGTTGTAACTGGTGCGGAGGTCATTACAGGATCAACAAGACTTAAAGCAGGTACAGCTCAGAAGATGATTTTAAATATGCTATCAACAGGTTCTATGATTAAGAGCGGTAAAGTTTATGGTAACTACATGGTAGATGTAAGAGCAGGAAATGATAAGCTTGTTGAAAGAAGCAAGAAGATAATTGTTGATTGTACGGGAGTATCTAGGGAAGAAGCTGAAAAGTATTTAGAAATAAGTGAAGGGAAAGTAAAGCTTGCTGTTTTTATGATTCTTTCTCAATTAAATAAGGAAGAAAGTATCAAAGTTTTAGAAGAAAATGATAATACAATTTATAAAGCACTACAAGCTATAAAGTAGTTATATGATTTTTGCATTTAAAAAGACGTCAAGGCGTCTTTTTTTATTACTATGGGTTTGCAGTGAACAACTAATTGTAGATGATAAATTAGTATACCTGTAAATATAGTTAATGGTGTTTCTAGCTATTAGAAATTAAGAGATTGTATCAAAATATATTTTTAGGTACAGTCTCTTTTGCTAATTTATTGATAAAGTGAAAGGTATTATTGTATAATATACTATAAAATACCAAATAAGCAAAAGCATGGGGGGATGAAAGTGTTTAAAATAACTAACAAGAGGTTATTGACAGAAAATATTTATCTTATGGATGTTGAAGCACCAAGAGTTGCTAAATCTGCTCATCCAGGACAATTTGTAATTGTAAAAATAGATGAAAAGGGAGAAAGAATTCCATTAACTATTTGTGATTACGATGCAAATAAGGGGACAGTAACTATTGTTTTTCAAACATTAGGAGCATCAACAAAAGAAATGGCAGAGTTAGAAGTTGGGGAATACTTTAGGGATTTTGTTGGTCCTTTAGGACAAGCATCAGAAATGGTGCATGAAGATTTAGATGAATTAAAAAAGAAAAATATCCTATTTGTTGCAGGTGGAGTTGGAACAGCTCCTGTATATCCACAGGTTAAATGGTTATCTGAAAGAGGTATTAAGGCAGATGTTATAGTTGGGGCAAGGAATAAAGATATTGTAATTTTAAAAGAAGAAATGGAGCAAGTGGCAGGAAACTTATACATAGCTACAGATGATGGATCTTCTGGATTTAAAGGATTAGTAACAGACAAAATAAAAGATTTAATTAATAATGAAGGAAAGAAATACGATTTAGTAGTAGCAATTGGACCTATGATAATGATGAAATTTGTTGCTCTACTTACAAAAGAATTGAATATTCCTACAATAGTAAGCATGAATCCAATTATGGTAGATGGTACAGGAATGTGTGGTGCATGTAGAGTTACTGTAGGAGGAGAAGTTAAGTTTGCATGTGTTGATGGTCCAGAATTTGATGGACATCTAATAGATTTTGATGAAGCTATGAGAAGACAATCTATGTACAAAACTGAAGAAGGAAGATCAGCTTTAAAGTTAGCTGAAGGAGACACCCATCATGGTGGATGTGGACATTGCGGAGGTGAAGAGTAATATGCCTAATATGAAGAGAGTACCAATTACAGAACAAGCACCTAAGGTAAGAGCTACAAATTTTAAAGAGGTTTGTTTAGGATATACTAAAGAGGAAGCAATGGAGGAAGCATCAAGATGTTTAAACTGTAAAAATCCAAGATGTGTTTCTAAGTGTCCGGTAAGTATAAAAATACCAAGGTTTGTAGAACAAGTTAAATTAGGAAACTTTGAAGAAGCAGCTAAGATTATAGCAGAATCATCAGCCTTACCTGCTGTTTGTGGAAGAGTATGTCCTCAAGAAAGTCAATGTGAGGGACAATGCGTTCTTGGCATTAAGGGGGAAGCTGTTGCAATAGGTAAGCTAGAAAGATTTGTAGCAGACTGGTCTAGGGAGAATCAAATAGACTTATCTGAAACATTACCTGAGAATGGTAAGAAGGTTGCTGTTATAGGAAGCGGTCCTGCAGGTTTAACATGTGCAGGTGATTTGGCTAAATTAGGATATGATGTTACAATATTTGAAGCTTTACATGAAGCTGGTGGAGTTTTAGTATATGGAATACCAGAATTTAGATTACCTAAGGATACTGTAGTTAAAACAGAAATAGACAATGTTAAAAGATTAGGAGTAAAGATTGAAACTAATGTTATTATAGGAAAGACTATAACAATAGATGAATTATTTGAAAATGAGGGATTTGAAGCAGTATTTATAGGTTCAGGTGCAGGATTACCTAAGTTTATGGGTATACCTGGCGAAAATTCAAATGGTGTATTTTCAGCTAATGAGTTCTTAACAAGAAATAATCTGATGAAAGCATATAAAGAGGGATACTCAACTCCAATTAGAGCAGGACAAAAAGTTGCTGTAGTTGGTGGAGGAAACGTTGCTATGGATGCAGCAAGAACAGCCTTAAGACTAGGTGCTGAAGTGCATGTAGTATATAGAAGAAGTGAAGCTGAATTACCAGCAAGAGTTGAAGAAGTGCATCATGCAAAAGAAGAAGGTGTTCTTTTCGATATTCTTACTAATCCAACGGAAATATTATGTGATGAAAAAGGTTGGGTAAGTGGAATGAAATGTGTAAGGATGGAGTTAGGAGAACCTGATGAATCAGGAAGAAGAAGACCAGTAGAGATTAAGGATTCTGAATTTATTTTAGATGTAGATACAGTAATAATGTCTCTTGGAACTTCGCCAAATCCTTTGATATCATCTACTACAAAAGGATTAGAAATAAATAAAAGAAAATGTATAGTAGCATCTGAAGATACTGGATTAACTTCAAGAGAAGGGGTATTTGCAGGTGGAGATGCTGTAACTGGAGCTGCTACTGTAATATTAGCAATGGGAGCTGGTAAAAAAGCAGCAGCAGGAATTCATGAATACTTATCAAATAAATAGAAAAATTTAAGTGGAATTAACCCTAAATGTGATGGATTTTTAGTTATATATCACATTTAGGGTTTTTAACTTATAGACCAGCTATAAAAATTTTTCAGTAGCAAAACCTTATGGATACAGAGTTTGAGTGATGAATATTTGTTAAGACGTTAAAAATAAAAATTATAGTGACACTACAGAACACCAAAAGCAAGTTTTTGAACCTGTGGTATAGCTAAAAAAATAAAAAAAATTTTTAGATTATGGTTAAAAAAATAACAAAAATACAGATTTTATAATTAAAATTGTTATGGAAATAATTTGTGAGTTATAAATATTAAGAAAATTAACAATAATTAGAATTAAAAAAGTGGTTGTTAAAGTTAATATAAATAGCAAAAACGTTAAATATTATTGCTAGAATCCATAAAAAGAAAAATATGGAGTATTTAAAAGAATATAAACAAATACTCTTAAATCTTAATTAAGTTTATACAAGCAATATTAAAGAGGTATGTAAAACTTTTTAAGAAGTTTTATTATTTGCTTTAAGGGTTAAATGGTTAGATTTTATTGTTAAATAGCCATCAATGCTAGGTATTGCCTTATTTTTAAAAATTAAATATACTAGTTCAGGTACTTAAGAAAAAATAGTAAAGAAGGTTAAAAATATGGATTTTACACAAAAGAGATGGAAGCTAGAAGATATAGTACAAAATGTTATTAAATCAGAACTATTACCAGGAGCATTGTTGTTAGCAGCAACATTATGTGCATTAGTAATAGCAAATACGTCTTTAGTTAATGAATATCATCATTTTTTTGAAACTGAAGTTTTAAGAGGTATAACAATGCATGCATTTGTTAATGATTTCTTAATGGCAATATTTTTCTTGGTTGTAGGTTGCGAAATAAAAAAAGAAATAGTTAGTGGACATTTATCAAATATAAAGAAGGCATCTTTCCCCATAGTAGGAGCAGTAGGTGGAGTTACGGTACCAGCAATAATATTTTATTTAATAAATAAAGGTACAAGCTATTCTAGTGGTGTTGGTGTACCTATATCAACAGATATTGCATTTGCAATTGGAGCTTTTATGATTTTTAAGAAGAGCTTAAACCCAGCGTTAAAGATTTTTTTATTAACACTAGCAGTTGTAGATGATTTAATGTCTATAATAGTTATTGGGGTGTTTTATTCATCAAGTGTTAGAATGTTACCTTTAATAATTGCAGGATTAATAATGGTTTTATTATTTAGTTTAAATAAAATTTTTAAGTGTAGAAAAGTTTCACCATATATAATTTTAGGATTATTTTTATGGTATTTTATATATCAAAGTGGAGTTCACGCAACAATAAGTGGAGTACTTTTAGCTATGCTTATTCCAATAGCAAGAGATGAAAAGGAAGAATGTATTTTATCCAAGGTTGAACACTCCTTAAGTCCATATGCAAATTTAATTATTCTACCTTTATTTGCATTTTCAAATACTGCTATAGTTTTAAATTTAAGCTCTGTAACAATAGATACAATTCCGCTATCATTAGGAATTATAATTGGATTAGTTGTAGGAAAGCCAGTTGGAATAATATTATTTACCTTCGTATTATCAAAATTAAACGTAGTAGAAAGACCAAAAGGTGTTAAGTGGAGAGAATTGTTAGTAGTTGGAATGCTTGCAGGAATTGGGTTCACAATGTCAATATTTGTTTCAGAAATAGCATTTGCTGGTATGGATAAGGCTCTTGATTTAGCTAAAATATCAATACTATTAGCAGCTATAACATCATGTTTAATTGCCTTTATAACAATAAAATTATTAGGAAGTAAGAAGAGTTACGTATAACGTAGCTCTTTTTTGCTGTCTATGAAAGTATAAAATTATAAATCAAAGGTATTATTGGGAAATAAAATTGAGATTATTTGATATTGATTATTAAACAATATATAATATAAGTTATAATGATGAATAATATTTTTGTATTAAGAGGAAGAATATTATAATAAATATAAGAGAAATAGGTGAAGTATATGGATGTTAACAATATAGTAATTGAGAATGGTAAAGTGATTTTAGAGGGAGTAAGGAATTTTAATATAAAACAAATTTTAGAGTGTGGCCAATGCTTTAGATGGGAAAAAGTTGGAGAGCTAAATTATATAGGGGTAGCTCACGGAAGAGTAATAGAAGTTATTCAAGAAAATGATAAAGTAACTATTTTAAATACTAATGAAGAAGATTTTAATAATATATGGTTAGATTATTTTGATTTAAAAAGAGACTATTCAGAAATTAAGAGGGGCTTGGAGCATGATGATATATTAGGAAAAAGTGTTGAATATGGCTATGGAATAAGACTTTTAAACCAAGAGCATTTTGAATTACTAATAAGTTTTATAATTTCTGCAAGAAATAGTATTCCTTCAATAATGAAAACCATAAAGAAGATTTCTCAGAAGTGGGGAACACCAATTGAGTATAAAGGAAATACTTATTACACATTTCCAACTCCAGAACAATTGAAAGATGCAACAGAAGAGGAAATAAAGGAGACCGGGGCATCTTTTAGAAGTAAGTATATAGTTGATACAATAGCTAAAGTAAATGAAAGTAGTTACGATTTTGATTTGGATAGGATATCTAAGCTTAATGCAGATGAGTGCCATACAGCATTGCAAAACTTTAAGGGAGTTGGTTCAAAGGTTGCTGACTGCATAATGTTATTCTCTATGAGAAAGTACTCAGCTTTTCCAGTTGATGTTTGGGTAAAGAGAGCCATGATATTCTTCTATGGTGCTGAAGATGCCTCCCTAAATAAGATAAGAATTTTTGCTAGAGATAAATTTGGGGAATTAGCTGGTTTTGCACAACAGTATTTGTTCTACTATGCTAGAGAAAATAAGATAAAGGTTGGAGAAGAATAAATAAGTTTATGATCAACTTATTAAGAAAGAGGAATATTGTTGAGGTTCTCTAATATTATATTTCTTATAAAAATAATATTATTAATATAAATTATATTTTTAAAATAAATTCTTTTATTAAAAAAATTCTTATTATTTATATTATGAAAATTAATAGTTTAATTAGAAATAACAAACTCTATGTGAAGACTTAATCACATAGAGTTTTAGTTTTTACAGCGTACAGCTTTTGATTTTTTTATTGTAATATGAGCATCACCTGAGTGCTTGGATATAAATTTTAAGTAACGTTTGATTTTTTCATCATTTCTTAAACGATCAAGGGTAAAAAGTCTAGCGGCTAATTCACGATTAGTATATAAAGCATGAATTTGTTTATGACAAGTAATACATAAATTAGCTGTAGGAAAATCTTTTCCACCACGTTCTTTTGGAACTAAATGATGCTCAGTTAATTGAGATACTTCTCTATTACATAATTCACATTTATAAACTGCTATCATAATTATCACCTATGAATATAGAATTTAGACAAGAACAATTATAACATGAAATATACATACAAACAAAATAAAATCAGAAAATTCCGACAGTAATTCTCACCATTTTTACTAATGGGTATATATGTTATAATTTAATTATAATTACAGATAGAGTAATTATAGGGTATTAAAGAAGGATGAAGAGGTGATTTTATGTTCCAATTTGAAACGCAACTAAATAAGCTGAAACATGAAGTGCTAACAGCTGTGGCTAAATTAGCAAAGGATGATAAGTTGACTAAAGAGTCAATTGAAAAGGTTCCTTATGAAGTAATTAAAGGAGATACAGCAATGTATAGGTGTTGTGTCTACAAAGAGAGAGCTATCGTTTTAGAAAGAGCAAAACTTGCATCAGGATTTTTAGCTAATGGGGACACAGAAGATTTAGAACTAATAGATATTAGACCTGATGAACAAATTATTTATGTTATTGAGGCTGCTTGTGATAAGTGCCCTATAAATAAGTATAGTGTAACAGATTCCTGTAGAAATTGCCTTGCACATAGATGTCAAGAAGCATGTAATTTTAATGCAATTAGCTATATTGCTGGACGAGCATATATAAATCAAGAGATGTGTAAAGAATGTGGTATGTGTAAAAAAGCTTGTCCTTATGATGCTATTTCAGAAGTTATGAGACCTTGTAAAAAAGTATGCCCTACAGGAGCATTGGATGTTAATCCAGAAACAAGAAGATCTATTATAAAAGAAGAAAAGTGTGTAAACTGTGGAGCTTGTATGTCAGCATGTCCTTTTGGTGCAATTTCTGATAAGAGTTTAATTGTACCAGTTGCAAAGAGATTAGCAAGGGGAAGAAAGATGTATGCAGTAGTAGCTCCTGCTATAACTGGTCAGTTTGGAGCAAAAATAGGATATGGACAAATTAAAAATGCAATAAAGAAATTAGGATTTATTGATATGGTAGAAGCAGCTTGTGGTGCTGATGGGGTTACTGTTCATGAAAGTAATGAATTTGTTGAAAGAATGGAAAAGGGAGAGAATTATATGACTAATTCTTGTTGCCCAGGATTTTTAAATTATATTGAAAAGATGTTCCCAGATCAAAAGGATAAAATATCAGGTACAGTTTCTCCAATGGTAGCTACAGGTAGATATATTAAAAAGAATGACCCTGATTCAAAGGTAGTATTTATAGGGCCATGTACAGCTAAAAAGAGTGAAGCTGTTAGAGATGGTATTAAGGGAGCTGTAGACTATGTACTTACATTTGAGGAGCTTATTGCATTGTTTGAAGCATTTGATATAGATCCAGCAGAATGTGAAAATGAAGTTGTAGATGATGCATCTATATTTGGTAGAGGTTTTGGTGCTGCTGGAGGATTAACTGCAGCTATAGAAAACTATATAAAAGAAGCAGGAGTAGATGTAGACTTTAAACCAGTTAAAGTATCTGGTGGAATAGAAATAAAGAAAACTATGAATATGGCTAAGGTTGGAAGATTAGATGGTAACTTTATTGAGGGTATGATGTGTGAAGGTGGATGTATAAATGGTGCAGGTACAATAGTTCCATCTTTAAGAGCAAAAGGAGTATTTAATAAGACTAATATTCAAGCCACTAAGAAGACTGTATTATCAAATGATACTTTAAAAGAGTATGAAGAAATTAATTTAGAAAGATAGGTATCTAAAGACTATAAGAATAATATTATAACTATTATTCTTATAGTTTTTTCTTATGTATAAATAATAATTTGAAATAGCTAGAAAAATTAAGCAAATAGAAAATATTTAAGCCTAGTTAGTTATAATTAGATTATTTAGGGTAATAATATAGAAGATAATATTTGAATAAAATGGATAGGGAGGATATTATAATAATTGTATTAGCACTCTATTAAAGTGAGTGCTAACAAAAGAAAAGTGAGTTTTTATAGGCCTACAAAAACTATAGGTTCTAACTATGTCGGGTTAGAAACAGGGTTATAAATATATAAATGAATTAGAGGAGGTATTGTTATGAATATTAAACCACTTGGAGACAGAGTAGTAATTAAAAAGTTAGAAGCAGAGGAAACAACAAAAAGCGGAATAGTTTTAACAGGTAGTGCAAAAGAAAGACCTCAAGAGGCTGAAGTTGTTGCTGTAGGTCCAGGAGCAATGGTAGATGGAAATAGAGTGGCAATGGAAGTTAAGGTTGGGGATAAAGTTTTATATTCTAAATATGCAGGAACAGAAGTTAAAGTTGATGGAGAAGAATATACTATTTTAAAACAAGAAGATATATTAGCAGTAGTGGAATAGGAGGAGATTTATTATGGCTAAAATGTTAATGTTTGGTGAAGAAGCAAGAAGATCAATGCAAGTTGGTGTTGATAAACTAGCAGATACAGTAAAGGTGACTTTAGGACCTAAGGGAAGAAACGTAGTTTTAGGTAAGAAATTTGGTGCACCTCTTATAACTAATGATGGTGTTTCAATTGCAAGAGAAATAGAATTAGAAGATCCATATGAAAATATGGGAGCTCAACTTGTAAAAGAAGTTGCAACAAAGACTAATGATGTAGCAGGGGATGGTACTACAACAGCTACACTTTTAGCACAAGCAATTGTTAGAGAAGGTTTAAAAAATGTAACAGCTGGAGCTAACCCAATGTTAATAAGAAATGGTATTAATGTTGCAGTTAAAAAAGCTGTTGAAGAAATACAAGCAATATCTAAACCTGTAGAAGGAAAAGAGGATATATCAAGAGTTGCTGCAATATCAGCTGCTGATGAGGAAATTGGTAAGTTAATTGCAGACGCTATGGAAAAGGTAGGTAACGAAGGAGTTATTACTATTGAAGAATCTAAGTCTATGGGAACAGAATTAGATGTAGTAGAAGGTATGCAATTTGATAGAGGTTATGTATCAGCTTATATGTCAACTGATATGGAAAAGATGGAAGCTAACCTAGATAATCCGTATATTTTAATTACAGATAAGAAGATTTCTAACATACAAGAAATACTTCCAATACTTGAGCAAATAGTTCAATCAGGAAAGAAGCTATTAATTATTGCTGAAGATATTGAAGGAGAAGCAATGGCTACATTAGTAGTTAATAAGCTAAGAGGAACATTTACTTGTGTAGGTGTAAAAGCTCCTGGATTTGGTGATAGAAGAAAAGAAATGCTTCAAGATATAGCTATACTAACAGGTGGTAGAGTTATTTCTGAAGAATTAGGAATGGATTTAAAAGAAACAACTATTGATATGTTAGGAAAAGCAGACAGTGTTAAGGTTACTAAAGAAAGCACTGTAATAGTAAATGGTAAGGGTGATTCTACTGCTATAAAAGAAAGAATCACTCAAATAAGAAGTCAAATAGAAGAAACAACTTCAGATTTTGATAAAGAAAAGTTACAAGAAAGATTAGCTAAACTAGCTGGTGGTGTGGCAGTTATTAAAGTTGGTGCTGCAACTGAAACAGAGCTTAAGGAAAGAAAGCTTAGAATAGAAGATGCTTTAGCAGCTACAAAAGCAGCTGTTGAAGAAGGTATAGTACCAGGTGGTGGAACAGCTTATGTTAATGTTATAAATAAAGTAAGTGAATTAAAGTCTGATGTTGCGGACACTCAAGTTGGTATAAATATAATTATTAGATCTTTAGAGGAACCAATGAGACAAATAGCTAAGAATGCTGGAGTAGAAGGATCAGTTATAATAGAAAAGGTTAAGAATAGTGAAGCGGGTATAGGATACGATGCTTTACATGACCAATATGTAAATATGATAAAGACAGGTATAGTTGATCCAACTAAGGTTACAAGGTCTGCGCTTCAAAATGCGGCATCTGTAGCATCAACATTCTTAACAACTGAAGCTGCAGTTGTAGATATTCCTGAAAAAGAAGCCCCAATGGCTCCAGATCCATCGATGGGTGGAATGTACTAAGAAGTTTTGAAGAGGTAAAGGATAATAGTCCATTACCTCTTTTTTTTTGTAAATATCACATACATATGCTTGTAAGTAAGCTAGCGAAATTAAGTGTTGCACAATATATGGGATAGTATGTTGATATAGTAGATTGTATATGAACAAATTAGTTCAAAAGAATATATAGACCTGTTTATTAGAAATCCTGATTTTAATATATGAAGTTAAATAGAAAAATGAATACAATTTTAATAAAATTAAAAAATAACACCTGAGATTAAGTATCTATATGGAAATGATGGAAAATGTCGTAAAAAAAGCATTGGTAATTATTTTATTTAATTACAATAAAGTGTATAATTAATATAAAGTAGGAATAGTGGTGAGAAGATGATTAGGACTAAGAAAAGGTTAGGAGATATTTTAGTACAAGCGGGGAAAATAAATCAATCAGATTTAATGTCGGCTTTAAAGAAACAAGCTTTAAGCGGAAGACGACTAGGGGAAATACTAGTCGATGAGGGGTTAGTTAGTGAAAACGATATCTTATCTGTTCTTGAGTTACAATTGGGAATAAAAAAAGTTAATTTAGATTCTATTGATATAGATGAGAATGCGATAAGATCAGTATCAGAATCTATTGCTAGGAAACATAATATTTTACCTATAAAAATTGAAGGAAATGATATATATATTGCAATGTCAGATCCCTTTAATTTAATGGCTGTAGAAGATGTTAAGGTAGTAACTGGACTTAATGTAAAAAAAGTATTAGAAAAAAAAGATTCTATATCAAAAGCTATTAAAAACTTTTATACGAAGCAATATGCAGAAAAAGTGGCTCAAGATTTAGTTCAAAAAGAAAAAGAGAATACTAAGAAAAAGCAAGAAGAAAAGCAAGTTTCAGAACTTGAAAAAGCTACGGCTAATGCTCCAGTTGTTAAGTTAGTAGATACTATAATACAAAACTCTATCAGAATGGGTGCAAGTGACGTTCACGTAGAACCTTTTGAAAATGAAGTTAGAGTAAGAGCAAGAGTAGATGGAAGCTTACAAAATATGCTTAGTATACCTAAAGAATCACAAAATACTTTGATTACAAGAATCAAAATATTAGCAAATTTAAATATTGCAGAAAAAAGAATTCCACAGGATGGTAGAATTCTTACAAATATAGATGGAAAATCAGTTGATTTGAGAGTTTCTATCCTTCCAACTGTAAATGGTGAGAAGGTAGTTATAAGAATTCTTTCTAAGGATTCTAGCCTTATGAATAAGGAAAGTCTAGGAATGAGAAAGGATGACATGAAAAAACTTGAACAGATATTGCAAAATCCTTTTGGAATAATACTAGTAACTGGACCAACAGGAAGTGGTAAATCCACTACTTTATATGCAGTTTTAAATGAATTAAATACTATAGATAAAAATATTATTACAGTAGAGGATCCAGTTGAATTTATGGTTGATGGTATAAATCAGGTAAATGTAAACTCAAAAGCTGGATTAACATTTGCATCAGGTCTTAGATCTATATTAAGACAAGACCCTGATATTATAATGGTTGGAGAAATTAGAGATGGTGAAACTGCAGAAATTGCCATTAGGGCGGCAATTACTGGACATGTAGTTTTAAGTACACTACATACAAATGATGCACCATCCTCAGTTGCTAGATTAGTTGATATGGGAATTGAACCATATTTAATATCAACATCTGTAACAGGAATAATTGCACAAAGACTTGTTAGAAAAGTTTGTACTAAGTGTGCTAAAAAGTATTATGCCTCAGAATATGAAAAAAGAATTCTTGGTAGAGATAGTGATGAAAAGATAATTTTAACTAAGGGAGAAGGATGTCCACATTGTAATGGTACAGGCTATAAAGGAAGAATTGGTATTTATGAAATACTTCCTATTGAAAGAAATGTTAGGGATGCAATTACAGCAGGAAAGAATTCAGATGTATTAAAAGATATTGCTATTAAAGATGGAATGAAAACATTGAGAATGGCATGTATGGAACATGTTTATGAAGGAATTACAACAGTAGATGAATTACTAAGGGTAGCTGTAGTAAGGGAGTAATTAGTGGGAGGTGTAAATATGGGGGTTTTTAGATATCAAGCTAAAAATTTAGAAGGAAATTTAATTGATGGTAAATTAGAAGCTAATAATAGAAGTGATGTAGTACAGAATTTAAGAGAAAGAAGATATTATCCAATAACTATAGAAGAAGAATCAACAAGTATAATGCATCAAGATATAGAACTGTTTAGTAAGGTAACATTAAAAGAGTTATCTAATTTTTGTAGGCAGTTTGCATTTGCTATACAATCTGGAACTCCAATACTAAGGGCTATAGAGTTAACTATGGAACAATGTGAAGGAAAGAAACTTAAGGAAGTATTAAAAAGAGCTCATGCACAGGTTCAAAGAGGAAGACCTCTGTCAGAAGCATTTAAGATGGAGGATGATATACCAGAATTAATGGTACATATGATACAGGCTGGAGAAACTTCTGGTAGGTTAGATTATGTAATGAATGAATTATCAAATTATTATAAAAAGATGTATAAACAGAAGCAAAAAATAAGCTCTGCAACAATGTATCCTAAAATAGTAGTTGTTTTTTCAGTTATTATAGTAACTTTATTGCTTATATTTATAGTTCCTCAGTTCATAGAGAATTTGCTATCTACAGGTGGTGAATTACCTCTTCCAACTAAGATACTAATGGGGATAAGTACCTTTGTAAAGAAAACATGGATGTTGATTTTAGCATTTGGAATTTTAGCAGTTGGTTATAAACTATATTTTTTGGATAGAGATCCAAATTATCAAATGATGTCAGGAAAAAGAAAAATTTCTGGTAAATTATTTGGTAATATAAATAGACAGATGATAGCAGGTAGGTTTGCTAATACTTTTGCAATATTAAGTTCATCTGGAATTAATATTATAAGTGCTTTAGATATTTCTGGGAAGGTCCTAGAGAATAAGTATGTTGAAAGTAAGTTGATGCAAGCTAAGGAAGATATAAAAAGAGGAAATCAAATAGGAAAAACATTAGAAGATTTGGGTGTATTCCCAATTATGCTAACACAAATGATAACAATAGGTGAAGAAACAGGTACCATGGAAGAAATTTTAGTGAAAACATCAGAATATTATGATGGTGAAGTTGAGGCTGCTACTGAAAAGTTAATAACAATGATAGAACCAATATTAATTATGGGATTAGCAGCAGTAGTATTAGTTATTATATTAGCATTAATATTACCGATGTTTAATATGTATGATGCAATGAGTGCAATGTAGTGCTTTGATATAAATTTTATATTTATATAGATTTTAATTATTTTTAGGAGGTATAATTTATGAATGAATTAGCAAAAAGAAAAAAGAAAAAAGGGTTTACATTAGTAGAACTTATAGCTGTTATGGCTATACTAGCAATACTAGCAGCAGTATTAGCACCAAAGGTTGTAGGTTATATTAAAAAGGCAAATGAAACTAAAATTATGGAAGAGTGTAGGACAGTATCTTTAGCGGTAAAATCTTATAATATTGATGCGTCTACAACTATTGAAGGAACAGCAAAAGTAAGTGATTTAGTTGATGAAACTTATGCTAATATTTCAGACTTATTAAATCTTAAAGATTTGAAGAAAATAGACAAAGATGCAGTAGATGTTGATACATGTCATAAAGTAGCAGAGGGAACTTATACAGGTTCTTTGTCAGACTTAGGACCACAAGAAGAGAAAAAATAGTATATTTATAAATTTATATTGCTCCTTTAATTAAGGTTAAAGGGGCTTTTTCAAAAAAAGGAGAAAATAATGAGTTTTATAATAGGAGTAATAGTATTCTTCTTTGGAACATTAATAGGTAGCTTTTTAAATGTGTGTATATTTAGGATTCCAAATGAAGAGTCAATAGTGTATCCTCCATCTCATTGTGGGAATTGTAATCATAGGCTTAAGGTGCTAGATTTAATACCTATATTTAGTTATATATTTTTAAGAGGAAGATGTAGATATTGTAAAGGTAGAGTATCTTTGCAGTATCCATTGGTGGAGGGACTTACAGGAGTCCTTTTTGTTTTAATATACTTGAAGTATGGATTAACAATTGAACTTTTTAAGTTCATGGTATTTACAGCATTGCTTATAGTTATAGGAATTATAGATTTAAAAACGCAAGATATATATGATTCTACAGTTATATTAACTGGTGTTGTTGGAATAGGATTTATAATAATAGAGTTTTTTATGGGAAATGAAATTAATATATCTGCTTTAGCAATAGGTATATTAGTACCTGTAATATTCTTGGCTATTTTTTCAGCATTTGGAGCTATGGGTTGGGGGGATGTAGAGCTTGTAGGAGTTACTGGATTATTTCTTATAGGTAAGTTTAATATAATAAACTTGTTTTTATCAATAATAATTGGTGGAAGCTTTGCTATTGGTTTTATGGTTTTAAAAAAGAAAGAAAAAGGCAATATGATGGCATTTGGTCCATATATAGCAATGGCATCCTATATAACTTTATTATTTCCAAATGAAATTATTAATTTATATGTAAATACTTTCTTGTAATAAAAGAGGTGAGTATATGTTTGAAAAAGAAAATATTGCTATAGATATAAATAGTGACAAGATTTCTATTTTAGTAGGAACTAAATACAAGATAAGCAATGCAACTATTTTAGACACACCAGAAGGTGCATTTATAAATGATAGAATTGTAGATGTAAATAAGTTAGGTGAAGTAATTAGAGCGTATTTAAAAAAGTCAAAAATTAAATCTAAAGATGTTTCTTTTGTATTAAGAGGAGAAGACTTAATTACTAGACATATAGTTATGCCAATGGTAAAAGAAGAGGCAATGAGGGATTCTGTAGATTTTGAATTAAGACAATTTATAGGAGATAAAATAGATGAATATTACTTTGATTATGAAGTTATATCATACAATAAGGAAGAGAACAATGGAAATGCAGATGTGTTTATTGTAGCTGCAGAGAAGGATAAAATAGATGAATATATTGAATTAGGAAAGATATTAAACCTGAATGTAAAAGCTATAGATATATATGCAAATTTGTTGGCAAGAGTATATAAAAACTTAAAACCATCGTTTTTAAGGAGAATAAAAAGTGTAGGTATAATTTCTATTGATAATGATTCTTCTTCAATAACTATAACTGAATGGGGAAAACTTGTTTTGGAGAAATATCAAATATTTGGAATGGAAAATGGATTTGATAGAAAATTTAAGGACGAGTTGGAATATGATAACTATATAAATAGTATAGATTTAACAGAAGTAAAAGAGGAAGAAGAGTTAATTGATAAATACTTTAAAGATTTGGTTATTCAGTTTAATTCGTTTATACAATACTATACAGTTGGTAAAGTGAAAAAGAATCTAGATAGAATATTTATTGTAGGAGCAGCAAGTAGAATAAGAGGTATTCAGCAGTATTTTGAAGTTAATTTAAATGCTAGATCTGGTAACGTTCCAACTTTTTTAGATATGAAGTCAACTGTTAAAGTACCTAAAAGAATACACTTGAAAGACTATATATATTGTTATGGTTTATTGTTGAGAAGGGGGTAATAGTTAATGAGTAAGGAGTTGAATTTATTACCTCAAGTCTATAATGCAGGTGAAGAAGCTAAGAAGAAAAAGAAAAATTTGATTCTTGTAACTGCTGGGGGTATAGCTTTAGTAGGGTTAGGAGTAGGTTATGTATTTGGTAGGCAAGTATATTTAGAATATCAAAAAAAGTATTTAATAGAAGAAGTAAATAGGAATAAAGAAATGGTTGAAAAAGATAAAAGGCTTAATAGTGAAATTAGTCTTATTAAATCTCATATAGAAAAGGCAAAAAGCTTAGAAGTATTAAAATCAAAAAGTACAGATAAATTATTAAAAAGTCTGTCTGATAATTTTCCCCCAAGTATAATATTGTCTAATTTGAATTATACAAAAGCTAAAATTACGTTATCAGGGACATCTTCATCTAAAAATGATATATGGGTATTATGGGGGAATCTTAGAGAGAGTAAACAATTTCAGAATTCCTATATTACAAGTATAACAGAAGGCAACGGTACATTTACTTTTAATCTTGAGATTTCTTTAGGAGGTGAAGAGGTAAATGGCTAAGATGGGGAAAAACGGAAGAGCTATCAGTAAAAATGAAAAAATATTAATGGCAGTATTATGTGCAGTTTCATTATTTTTTATTATTGATATTCTTATAATAGAACCAAGTAATAGAAAAATTAAGCCTCTTAAAGAGGAGGTTAAGGTGTTAAAAGAACAAGTTCAGAATATAGAAGGTATTGATTCAAGTATAAAAGAAAAAGAAGGAAAGCTTGAGGGATTAAAAGCAGAGTTTGAAAAAGCATCACAAACAATTCCTAAAACAGATAGATATCCACAAGTAATTAAGGACATTGAGGGCATGTCAGCAGCAACAGGTACTATAGTAACTAATTATACACTATCTAAACCATCTACATTCGCAAGTGATGAAAATGGAGAGAATGAGGAGCAGAACGCTCAAAGTGGATTGCAGGTATTTACAATACAGATGAATGTAAAAGGAGATTATGTTAATGTACTGTCTTTTATAAATAAATTAGAATCAGACTCTAGAATTAAAGAGGTAATATCGTTAAATAGTAAAAAAGATTCTTCTAATATAAGTGTGGTATATTATGTTGCAGGTAGTATTGATGTGGAAGACTATGATTTTAATGAGGGTAGCTTTGGAAAGCAAAATCCTTTTAATTAGTATTTATAGTAAGGTGGTGCTTGAATGAAGAAAAAGAAAAGTAATGGATTTACTTTAGTAGAGCTAATGGCATCTTTAGCTATATTCACCATTTTATCTGTAAGTATTATATCTATAATTTCTTTATCAATACAGCATAATTATATGAACAAACAAAGGTATCAGTCAGATTTGAATTCTAAAACATTTATAGAATTAATGAAAAAGTACACTAATAGACCACAGAAGCCATTATCTTCTCCGCCACCAGTACCGACGCCAACATTTTATACAAGAGATGGAGAATATTATATTGCATTTAATGATGATACTGAATTAACTAATTACGTAAATAATAAATTTGTTAAAACTGAATCATATGCAATGACTACAACAGATATATTGTCTAATGATCCATTAGTTAATATTACACTAGCGATGGATGAAGTCAAAACAAAATCTCCATCAAAAAGGTATGCAATTATTATTGATTCTGATTGGGATAGTAGTAATGATGTTTATGATTTAGACCTATGGTCTTGGGATATTAAAAAAGGACAATCTAGTATGGTCAATAGGAAAATAGTACTTAGACCGAGTTCTATACCAAGAACCTAGTAGGAAATAGGTGATAATATGAAAAATATAAAATGTAAAAAAGGTTTTACTTTAGTGGAGTTAATTGCTATTATGGCTATTATTACCATAGTTGGTGGCCTAGCTATGACGCTATTAAGTACACAAAATAAATGGTTTGGAAAAATCAACAAAGAAACTAGATTACAAGATGAAGCTAGAATTACTTTTTTAGCTTTAGAAAACGATATAAGAATAGGAAGAAGTAAAGCTTATACCACAAACGAATTGGTAGATTCTACTAGTTTGGGTGAAGTGGATAAAATATATTCCAAAGACTTGCCTACTAATATAAAACCCGCCAAAGAAATTATGAAATTTAAAAGGAAAGATACATCTGGAGCAGAAAAAAAATATGCTTATGTACTTAAAAACAAAACCCTATTTCTTATAAGAGAAGATAGTACTTTAGAAATTCAAACTAAGCTTTCTGAAAGTATAGAAAAGGTACAAATTATTGAAAAAGCTGAAAGTACAGAAATAAAATTGAGTTTGAATAACGGAGATGGCACTAAAGAATTTACTACTACGGTTAGTCCTAGAAATTCATAAATAAATTTAGATGGAGATGAATTTATGAAAAGGAAGAATAAGAAAAAAGGAGTCACTTTAGTATTTCTATTAGCTATGGCTATGATAATAACCATAATAGGAGGAGTACTAATAGGATCAATATCTTATACAAGAAATTCAAATAATAATGTAAAAATAAATCAGGACCTAATATATGCAGCAGAATCAGGAATTGATCAAGCTATTGCTAATGTAGAGAAGTCAACGCCTCCTAATTTTGATGTGGATGGTGATGGAATAGAAGATGGTTTAGATTCAGAGTGGAAATTTAATTTAAATATAAAATTTAGTTTGAAGAATATTGAAGTTTATGTGGAATTAGAGCCATTATTAAGTGGTAATGGATATAAAGCAGTTAGTACTGCAAAGAGTATTATTACAGGAAATGAGAAGGTTGTTAAGGCTAATATAACAAAGACTTATTCGGTTACTCCAGGAGGAAATAACTTATTGATGTATTCCATATGTGCAAAAGAGACTAATATATATCATCAATTTGATTCAAGTACTGATGATTCAGCCTTTTTCCCTGAGTTAAGTAAAATTAATGGGGATTCTATGCCTAATATAAAGTATATTGGATCTGGAACTGGAAAAACATTTACTTATTCTCCGGATCAATACAATAATGATGGATTTTTACTTCCTGATTTAAAGCATAATAGAGCAAGTGGGAATATTGAAGTCAATACTATTTCTGAATTAGATTTACTTGCAGAGGAAACAAGAATGTATCCAACAACTTCTATGACTGGAGTTAAGAAAGAGATAATTAATTTACCTAGTGTTCCTGGGAACAAAATAACTATATATTATATAAATATTAATCAAAACAAAAGTTTGATTATTGAGAATCCTAATCTTAGTATAGATAATACAGTTATTATTTGTAGTGGGAATGTAGTAGTATACAGTGAAAAGGATGATTTTAATCCATCAGGAGGACTTAATAGTGATGGAACATTTTCTGGGGTTTTAGATTTTGGGGGGGTAACAAGTTTATCATTAAGATCGTCAACTATTATTGCCAATAAGGTTAATTTATATGTTTCATCATTACAATTAGCTAATCCGTCATATGAAGATAAAGATCCGGGGTTAACATTATCTCCAATAAATAAAGATGAGATAAATGATGTGGTAAATAGTATAGCAGGATCATGTAATAATTGGGCACCAGGAGTAGGTATTCCGGGTCCACCTATATGGGGCGTTGGAGATGTAGTTTACGATTAAAAAAAATACAGATTATATCAAAATAAATTTGATATAATCTGTATTTTTCTTTGCAATTTTAATTTCATATTTTATTGACATAAAAGAATAAATAATCTATAATAAGTTTAATTTAATAAGTAGCACATTTACAACTCGTATATCCCCTGAATAAGGCAGGGAGTATCTACCGGAAGCCGTAAATTTCCGACTATGGGTGAATTTGATATAACTTAGTATAGGTTACTATAGGCATATTAACTTCACTTAGGTAAGTTAATGTGCTTTTTTTGTACTCAAAAATAGATGAATAAATGAAATTATACTTGCAAGAAAGTTTGAAAATGCAAATAATTATTCAAAGATATGGGGAGGCAATATTATGGCAAGAATTTTAAAACAAGCTTATACATTTGATGATGTATTATTAGTACCTAACAAATCAGAGATTTTACCAAGGGAAGTAACATTAAAAACAAACTTAACAAAGAAAATAGCGTTAAACATTCCTCTAATTAGTGCAGGTATGGATACAGTTACTGAATCTAAGATGGCAATAGCTATGGCTAGAGAAGGTGGAATAGGAATTATACATAAAAATATGACAATAGCAGAGCAAGCTAAAGAAGTTGATAGAGTAAAGAGACAAGAAAATGGAGTAATAACAGACCCAATTTATCTTTCACCAGAACATACTTTAGCAGATGCAGAAGAATTAATGGGTCAATATAGAATTTCAGGTGTACCAATAACTGTTGAAGGAAAGTTAGTAGGGATATTAACTAATAGAGATACTACTTTTGAAACAGATTATTCTAAAAAAATAGGTGATGTAATGACTAAGGAAAACTTAGTTACTGCACCAGAAAATACAACTGTAGAAGAAGCTAAAGAAATTTTAAAGAAGCATAAAATAGAAAAGTTACCTTTAGTAGACAAGGAAGGAAACTTAAAAGGACTTATTACAATAAAAGATATAGAAAAAACTAAATCTTATCCTAATGCTGCAAAAGATGGACAAGGAAGATTACTTTGTGGAGCAGCAGTTGGTGTAACAGCTGATATGATGGATAGAGTTGATGCTTTAGTAAAAGTTAAGGTAGATGTTATAACTTTAGATACAGCTCATGGTCATTCAAAGGGTGTTTTAGATGCTGTTAAGCAGATAAAAGCTAAATATCCAGAACTTCAAATAATAGCAGGAAATGTTGCAACTGCAGAAGCAACTGTAGATTTAATAAAGGCTGGAGCAGACTGTGTTAAGGTTGGTATTGGGCCTGGATCAATCTGTACAACAAGAGTTGTTGCAGGGGTTGGGGTTCCTCAATTAACAGCAGTTATGGATTGTGCTGAAGCTGCAAGAGAATACGGAGTTCCAGTTATAGCTGATGGTGGCATTAAGTATTCTGGAGATATAGTAAAGGCTTTATCTGCAGGAGCAAAGGTAGCAATGATGGGATCATTATTTGCAGGATGTGAAGAAGCTCCTGGAGATATAGAAATATATCAAGGAAGAAGCTACAAAGTATATAGAGGCATGGGTTCTTTAGCAGCTATGGCTTGTGGTTCAAAGGATAGATATTTCCAAGAAGGAAATAAGAAATTAGTTCCTGAAGGTGTTGAAGGTAGAATTGCTTATAAAGGATATGTTGCAGATACAATATATCAATTAATTGGTGGAATTAGATCAGGTATGGGATACCTAGGATCAAAAGATTTAGATACATTATATGAAACTGCAACTTTTGTAGTTCAAACATCTGCAGGGCTAAGAGAAAGTCACCCTCATGATATTAATATAACTAAAGAAGCACCAAACTATAGTGTGAGTCAATAAAATGTTGTAAAAAAGTGAGAACTGTAAGATAATATAAAATAATACTATTATTTGGAGGTCAGCATGAAAAAAGAGTTAGTTTTGGTTATTGACTTTGGTGGTCAGTATAATCAATTAATAGCTAGAAGAGTAAGAGAGTGTAATGTATATTGTGAGGTTCATCCACACAATTTAAGTATTGATAAGATTAAGGAAATGAATCCAAAGGGTATAATTTTCACAGGTGGTCCAAACAGTGTATATGGAGAAGATTCACCTTTATGTGATAAAGCTATATTTGAATTAGGAATACCTGTACTTGGTATATGCTATGGTTCTCAACTTATGGCTTATATGCTTGGTGGAAGTGTTGCAACAGCACCTGTAAGTGAATATGGAAAAACAGAAGTTGCTGTAGATTCAAAATCGAAATTATTTAATGGAGTTTCAGAAACAACAATTTGTTGGATGAGTCATACAGACTACATAGAAAAGGCTCCAGAAGATTTTAAAATAGTAGCTCATACTCCAGTTTGCCCTGTTGCAGCTATGGAATGTGAAGAAAAGAACTTATATGCTGTTCAATTTCATCCAGAAGTTATGCACACACAAGAAGGTACGAAGATGCTTTCTAATTTTGTTTATAATGTTTGTGGTTGTGCTGGTGATTGGAAAATGGATTCTTTTGTTGAAAAAACAATTGAAGAAATTAGAGAAAAAGTTGGAAATGGGAAAGTATTATGTGCTTTATCAGGTGGAGTTGATTCATCAGTGGCAGCTGTATTACTTTCAAAGGCTGTTGGGAAGCAATTAACATGTGTTTTTGTTGACCACGGATTACTTCGTAAAAATGAAGGGGATGAAGTAGAAGAAGTATTTGGACCTAATGGTGCTTATGACTTAAACTTTATCCGTGTTAATGCTCAAGAAAGATTTTATGAAAAGCTAGCAGGAGTAGAGGATCCAGAAACAAAGAGAAAAATAATTGGTGAAGAGTTTATTAGAGTATTTGAAGAAGAAGCTAAGAAGATAGGTTCAGTAGATTATCTTGTTCAAGGAACAATATATCCAGATGTTATTGAAAGTGGATTAGGTAAATCAGCAGTAATTAAGTCACATCATAACGTTGGAGGGCTTCCTGATTGTGTAGACTTCAAAGAAATAATTGAACCACTTAGATTATTATTTAAGGATGAAGTTCGTAAGGCAGGACTTGAACTTGGAATTCCAGAAAAGCTTGTATTCAGGCAACCTTTCCCAGGACCAGGACTTGGTATAAGAATAATTGGAGAAGTTACAGCTGAGAAAGTAAGAATTGTTCAAGACGCAGATGCTATATATAGAGAAGAAATAGCCAAGGCAGGTATAGATAAAGAAATAGGTCAATATTTTGCTGCATTAACTAACATGAGATCAGTTGGTGTTATGGGAGACGAAAGAACATATGATTATGCAGTTGCTCTTCGTGCTGTAACAACAAGTGACTTTATGACTGCAGAATCTGCTGACCTTCCATGGGAAGTACTTGGAAAAGTAACAACTAGAATAGTAAATGAAGTAAATGGGGTTAACCGTGTAATGTATGATTGTACTGGTAAACCACCAGCTACTATAGAATTTGAATAAAAAACAATATAAAGATAGTTATAGCGAGAAGGTTATAACTATCTTTTTTATGTGGTGAAAATTGTTGTAGTTTATGTTATAATTGTATTATTGTGGAAGGGGAAGGGTTATGAGAAAAAGTAGTGGGGTTTTAAGTAAAGATTTTAATAATATAACAATAGTTAACATGATTATCTATTCGATAATCGTAATTATGCCGTTTGTTGTTGTACCTAAAACTATTCAGCCATATATTGTAGGAAAAGCTATATACTTATATTTGATAGGTATAGTACTTTGCTTACTAATGTTATTTGATAGAGTAAAGCATAAACTTAGTTTTGAATTTAAACTTGAAGAGAAGATATTAGGTATATTTTTTATATCTTTAATAATAGCAACAATTTTTAGTGTTGATATAGAAACAGCTGTAATGGGAAAGACAGGTAGATATGAGGGGCTAATAATATTTGGTATATACATAATTCTTTTTATTGTAACAAATAGATATAATAAGTTTACTTTGAAAATAATGAATGTAATTGGTGTTGTATCAAGTATAATGGGGATATATACAATTACTCAATTTTATGGAATAGACCCGTTGATTAAGTTTTTAATTTTCAATGATACATCTGTGGATAGCTATGGAACTATAGGAAATAGAAACTATGCTGGGACATACTTTTTAATATTATTGATAATAATATTGTCTGTTTATATTATATATAATAAGAAAATGTTCTTAGTATATTCAAGTATACTATTTGGTGGATTATTAGCTGCATTAACAAGAAGTTGTTGGGTTGGATTTATTATTTCAGCGCTGGTAGCCTTAATACTATTAAGAAAAAGAAAAGAATGTTTAAAAAGATGTTTGGTAATAATATTAATTTTTGTTTCAATTTTTTTGGTACTGAATATTACATCTAATAATAAAATAGTAGGGCGAACTAATGAACTTATAAATGACATGAAGGACTTTAATGGAAGTAGTGGTTCTGGAAGAGTGCGAATATGGGATATGGTTTTAAAATCTATATATAAAAAGCCTATATTAGGTACAGGATTAGATACATTAGATTCAAGATTAGTGTTGTATCAACCTAATGAATTTTGGGATTTAGCTATAAAATCTGGAATAGTAGATAAAGCACATAATGAATTTCTAGAATATTGGGCATGTGGGGGGCTTGTAACAGTATTAAGTTATATATCTTTAATATCAGTGATACTTTATAAGTTATTTAAGCATAGAGAAGATGATATATCTAAGATATTTATGTTAACCATAGTAGGATATATAGTTCAGAGCTTTTTTAATAACAGTGTAATTGCTGTAGCACCATTATATTGGATTCTTCTAGGTGCAGCAGTGAAGCACTATAGAGATTTAGATAAAGCAAAAGCAGTACAAGCTATAGCTGATTGATTTAAAGCGATGAAGAAATTCATCGCTTTTTCCATATTTTAAATACAAGAATAAGAAACTATAATGAGAAAGATATATAAAGTATATATTATTAACTTAGCTAAGTAAAGTAGTGATAAGGCTTTAAGAGAAATTGGAGATAATTATTAGTAATAAATACTTCATTTTAAAATATAAATAATATGTAGCTTAAAAAATGGGAATAATACATAAGTAATTTAAAAAATCATACTAATTATGATATAATAAATTAGGCAAGTTTCCATAATTAATATTTGGAGGTAACAATTATGAGAAGAGATTTAACATTAGATTTATCAAAAACAGCTCCGTTTCTAAAAGAAAATGAATTAGATTACATGGAGGATTTAGTAAAAGCAGCTCATGAAAAAATACATAATAAAACAGGAGCAGGAAATGACTTTTTAGGTTGGGTAGACCTTCCTGTAAATTATGATAAAGCTGAGTTTGAAAGAATAAAGGTAGCAGCTAAAAAGATACAAAGTGATTCAGAAGTTTTAATAGTTATAGGTATTGGGGGATCATACCTAGGTGCAAGAGCAGCTATTGAAATGTTATCACATTCTTTCCACAGTACATTAGATGTAAGCAAGAGAAAGACACCTCAAATATTCTTTGTAGGTAATAATATCAGCTCAACTTACATGGCTGATTTATTAGAAGTAATAGAAGGTAAGGATGTATCTGTAAATGTAATATCTAAGTCAGGTACTACAACTGAGCCAGCTATAGCATTTAGAATATTCAAAGCATATTTAGAAAAGAAATATGGAAAAGAAGAAGCTAAGAAGAGAATATTTGCTACAACAGATAAAGCAAAGGGAGCTTTGAAGTCTTTAGCTGATGCAGAAGGATATGAAACTTTCGTAGTTCCTGATGATGTTGGAGGAAGATTCTCAGTATTAACAGCAGTTGGTCTACTTCCAATAGCAGTTGCAGGTATAAGTATAGATGAAATGATGCAAGGTGCAGCAGATGCTAGAGAAAAGTATTCTAATCCATCATTAAAGGAAAATGCATGTTATCAATATGCAGCTGCAAGAAATGCTTTATACAATAAGGGTAAAGCAATTGAAATATTAGTTAACTATGAACCATCATTACATTATTTTAATGAATGGTGGAAGCAATTATATGGAGAATCAGAAGGTAAAGATGGAAAGGGATTATTCCCAGCAGCAGTAGATTTCTCAACTGATCTTCACTCAATGGGTCAATATATTCAAGAAGGTAGAAGAAATTTAATTGAAACAGTATTAAATGTAGAGGAAGTTAGCAAGAAGATATTTATCGAAGAAACTCCAGATGATGGAGATGGACTAAACTTCTTAGCAGGAAAAGATATGGACTTTGTTAATAAGAAGGCATTCCAAGGAACATTATTAGCTCATAATGACGGTGGAGTTCCTAATATGATAGTTAATATTCCAGAATTATCAGCTTACTACTTTGGACAATTAGTTTACTTCTTTGAAAAAGCTTGTGGAATAAGTGGATACTTACTAGGTGTTAATCCATTTGATCAACCAGGTGTTGAAGCATATAAGAAGAATATGTTTGCTTTATTAGGTAAGCCAGGATATGAAGATATGAAGGCTGAGCTTGAAAAAAGATTATAATATGAGAATAATTATAGATGGGGATGCTTGTCCAAGCATCCCCATTATTGAAAGTATAGCAAGAGAAAATGATATAGAAGTTCTAATATATTGTGATATAAATCATTATATTAGAAGTGATTATTCTACAGTTAAAGTTGTAGATAGTGGATTCCAAAGTGTTGATATGTATGTTGTGAATAATACCAAGGAGAATGACATTGTTGTTACTCAAGATTACGGTGTAGCTGCATTATGTTTACCTAAAAAAGCTGAAGTAATTAATCCTAAAGGATATATTTATACTGATAAAAACATAGATAGATTATTAGAAGAACGACATATTTCTCAGAAAATAAGGCAGGCTGGTGGGAGAACACCTAATCCTAAAAAAAGAAGTAAAGAAGATGAAGAAAGATTAATAAAGAATTTGAAAAAGTTAATATTTAAACAAGAAATACCAAAGTAATTAAAGTTATTTTGGTATTTATTTTTCATATCTTAACTATTAAAAGAAAAAAATGTATAATAAAATTGAGAAATATGAGGTAATAACTTACAAAATATGGTAAAATGGATAATGACATTAAGATAGAGGGGTGAGGTTATTGGAGGATTTAGTTATTTTGTTTGATAAAGATAGTCCTACAAATAAAGAGGATGAAGTTCTTATAGAAGCGGTATTTGGTAAAGAGCCATTGCAGTACAAATTTATTATAGGTAATGACGGAGTGTGGAATACTATACAAGAGTTTTCTGAAAGTGATACATGTATATGGAATCCATCAGCTGAAGGAAAGTATATAGTTATGGTTCAAGGCAAAAAAGAAGGATCAAGTAGACCTTTTGATTATCTTGCAAAGGAAGAGTTTGTAATTGGAGAAAAAGAAATTGAGAAATTAATTAAAGATGTAAATATGGATAAAACCCATTTAACTGTAGGAGAGAAAATTACTATAGATGTTCTTGGTAATGAACAAGGATTATTATATAGGTTTTGGATAAAGGGTAATCAAGATTGGGAGCCTATTAGAGATTATACAACAAGTAATAGGCTAGTGTTTACAGCCAATAAGGAGGGAAAGCAAGAAATTCTTATTGAATGTAAAGAGGTGAATTCAAGTGAAAATTTTGATGAGTTCACTACAATAAAATTTGATGTAGTATTACCTACCAAAATAGAAATCACTGATTTTAAATGCTTAACAGAAGAATTATTAATTAATCAGGAGTTAGTGTTTAAAGTTAGTTCATCATTAGATGATAAGAGAAGTTTGTTATATAAATTTATAAAGATAAGTAAGGATGGAAAGATAACTTGTATCCAGGATTATTCTTCTAGGAGAATAGTATCATATCAAGAGAAGGAAGCTGGAGAATATAAGCTCTTATGCTTGGTTAGAGATATACTTTCAAACAAAGAATATGATGATAGAGCTATAATGCTATATTCTGTAAAAGCATATAATCCAATTAGTATAAAAAGTTTTACTCCGGATACTAATTCACCACAAATGAATGGAAGTACAATTAATTTTAAAGCTGAAGTAGATGGTGGACGAGAAATAGTATATAGATATATTGTTGAGGGAGAGGTTGCAGAAGACTCAGGATATATAAGAAGAAATGAGTATACTTGGGAAACACAAAAAGAAGGAGAGTATACAATAACCTTATATGTAAAGGATATATCTTATGATGGAGATTATGAAGATAAAAAGGTAATAAACTATACTGTTGATAAGAAAGCAGATAAACCTGTAAAAATAGTAGACATTATTACTGATAATAAGAAAACTGTATTAATAGGACAACCTATTAATATGAAGGTAAAGGCAGAGGGAGGAATAAGTTTAAAATATTCCTTTGTAATATATAAAGACAATAAAGAAAAAGAACGTATAGGTTTTAGTGATTCTAACTGGATAAATTTTACACCAGATGAAAAGGGAGAATATGAAGTAGAAATAAGAGTTAAGGATAAATATTCAAGTAAAGAATATGACAGTCATACTTTTATATATGTTAGAGCAAAAGAATATTTACCAGGAGAAATAGATTATATATTACTTCCGAATAAAAGTAGTTATTTAGTTGGAGATTTAATTGATATAGAAGCTATAGTTCAAAATACAAGAAGTGTTCTTATTAGATACGTTACGAAAATAAATGGTCATTTGGTGGAGGATACTGGATTTATTCAAAATAAAAAAATACAATTAAAGCCTAAGTGTTCAGGAAAATACACATTTGAAGTTTATTCAAAAAATGTAAAGTGTGAAGAAGAGTTTGATAGTAAAAAAGAGGTAAGTATATATGTTTCTGAAGCAACACCAGTAACTAATACAAAAATACTTTGTGATAGAGAAGAAGTAGTATGTAATAATGAAGTAACATTTAAAGTTACTAGTGTTGGTGGAAAAGATGTATGTTATGAATTTTACATTATGGAAAAAGGTAATTGGATAAAAACTCAAAGCTATAGTAAAAAAAATTACTATACTTTTATTCCGTTCTTAAAAGGAGAATATAGAGTGATGGTTTTAGCTAAAAGTTTTTATAAAAAAGTAAACTATGAGGACTATGGGGAGCTTTCTTTTACGGTTTCATAAGGAGGAACAAATGAATATAAATGATATTTCTACAGAAAAGTTAGTTGGTATGACATTACTTCAAAATACATTAAAAAGTCAATTGGGTGATGGGATGGAGTTTGAGCTAGTATATCAAGCTTTATTAAACTCTATGGAAGGTCAAGAAGGAAATAAAGATAAGGGTTCTAATTTAATAAGTATTGGAGTTGGTCAGAATTTAAATAACATACCTATAAGATATTTAAGTGGGATTAATTCAAGTGCTTATTCAATAGGGGCTATTAATCAAGTATCAACTATAAGTAATGATGAGACTATGCAAAGAATTTATAGTGCAGTAAATAAATACTCAGAAGAGTTTGATGTGGACTCTAATTTAGTTTTAGCTGTAATTAAAGCAGAGTCTAATTTCAATCCAAAGGTAGTTTCTTCTGCTGGAGCTATGGGGCTTATGCAATTAATGCCTGTTAATTGTGAGGAAGATGGAGTTTTAGATCCCTTTAATGTTGAAGATAATATTAGGGGTGGCGTAAAACAGTTAAGAGGACATATAGACAGGTATGATGGAGATATAGAAATGGCTCTTATGGCATATAATGCTGGTCAAGGAACAGTGAAAAGAAGAGGTGTTACTTCAGCTGATGATTTATATAAGATGCCAAAGGAAACTCAAAACTATGTTCCTAAGGTTATGAAATATTATTTGAATGGACTTTAGAAAAGAAGTAAAATTAGTGATGTAATAAAATTATTTGAATTAAAAACTCCTAAGGGAGTTTTTTAATTTTTGATGGTTTAATAGATCAACAAATATCTTTTTATCTTTATTATCCCATTTCCCTTGGGTATAATAGTAAGGAATTAATTATTTAGGAGTTGTTTTTGTGGAAAGATTAGATAAAATAATATCAAATTTAGGATATGGAAGTAGAAAAGAAATAAAAGCTTTAGTAAAGAAGGGATTAGTTAAGGTAGACGGAGAGGTTGTAAAAGATAATGGTTTATTAATTGATCCGGAAAAATCAGTTATAAATATAAATGGAGAAGATTTATTCTATAGAGAGTACATATATTTAATGATGAATAAGCCGGATGGTGTAATATCTGCAACATACGATAATAGAGAAGAAACTGTTATAGATTTATTAGAGGTAGAACATCAGGTATTTAATCCATTTCCAGTAGGAAGATTAGATAAAGATACTGTAGGATTATTATTATTAACAAATGATGGGGAATTAAATCATAGATTAATTTCACCTAAGTGGCATGTTGATAAGGTTTATTATGCAAAAATTGATAAGGCAGTAGATGAAAAAGATATTGAAGCATTTAAAAATGGAATAATTTTAGATGATGGATATAAGTGTAAAGAAGGTAAGTTAGAAATAATAAGTTCATCAAATGAAGGATCAGAAGTGATGGTAACTATACAAGAAGGAAAGTATCATCAAGTAAAAAGAATGTTTGAAGCGTTAGGAAAAACTGTTGTGTATTTAAAAAGAACAGAATTTGGAGGTTTGTCTTTAGACCAAGAATTGGAAGAAGGCGAATATCGTGAACTGACAGAAGATGAATTGGCTCTTTTAAAGAGTTATTAACGAATAATTAAAAAAAGTGCAAGAAAAACATTCATAATAAATCAAAAGTTAAATATTTTTCACAAAATCTCTTGCATTTTGATATCTAATAACATATAATATCAGTGCAAGGATAAATAAAAGGAATAAATAGCCCCCTTTTTATTTATTGCTTATTGCTAAAGCGCAACCTAGCCCCAAGGGTTGCGTTTTTTTGTTTTATAAAAACAATTAGATGTAAAAGTTAACAAATTTTAATTTTATATTATTTAGGCTAATAAATTAAAAAAGTAATTTTTAGATAAGAAAATATAAGAGAAAAATACAATTCTTCACAAATGAATTAAATCTTGCATAATAAATTAGAAATGAATAATACAATTCGACAATAAACTTAAAGTTATTTACAATAATGTTTTGAGAAGTTATAATAATAAATAGTTTGTAAATAATATATATTAGAGACGTTGAAGAAGAAGAGTATATAGTGGAACTTTAAAGAGAGTTAAGTATATGGTGGAAGCTTAACAAGTAAAGCTATAGAAAGAAGCTTTGGAGTTGTTATGGGATTCTCCCCTTAAAGAGAATGAGTGGAATAGGCTATTGTTTATTCAATTTAGGTGGTACCACGGAAGTTAAGTTCTTTCGTCCTATATTTTAGGATGGAGGATTTTTTTATTTTATAAACAAAAAAGGAAAGGTGATAAAATGAGTTTAGAAAAATTAGCTGACATTCTGTTTCCAGAGATAGGTAAAACACCAGAATATTATTTAGAAAAGTATCCTAAAAGAAATTTAAAGGAGGGTGCAGTTGTAGGAAGATATGCACCAAGTCCAACAGGATTCCAACATATTGGAGGAGTATTTGCTGCTTTAATTAATGAAAGATTAGCTAAGCAAAGTGATGGTATTTTTTTCTTAAGAATAGAAGATACAGATCAAAAGAGAGAAGTTGAGGGAGCAATAGAAGATACTATTGCAACAATGAGAAACTTTGGAATGAATTTTGATGAAGGAATGACAGGGGAACATAGTGAAATAGGTAATTATGGTCCATATAGACAAAGTTTAAGAAAAGAAATATACTCAACATTTGCTAAAGACTTAGTAAAAAGAGGGTTAGCATACCCATGTTTTTGTACTCCTGAGGAGCTAAACTCTGTAAGAGAAAAGCAAATGGCAGAAAAAATCACTCCAGGATATCATGGAGAGTTTGCAACATGCAGAAATTTATCCACAGAAGAAGCTATAAAGAGAATAGAAGCTGGGGATAAATATATTGTTAGATTAAAATCCCCTGGAAATATAAATAACAGAGTAGAGTTCCATGATTTAATAAAGGGAGATATTTCTTTCCCTGAAAATGATCAAGATATAGTTATTGTTAAGTCTGATGGATTACCAACATATCATTTTGCTCATGCTATTGACGATGCCTTAATGAGAACAACTCATGTTATAAGAGGTGAAGAATGGTTATCGTCATTACCAATACATGTACAATTATTTGATGTGTTAGGATTCGATAGACCAAATTATGCTCATATTCCAACAATAATGAAGAATGATAATGGTTCAAAGAGAAAGCTTTCAAAGAGAAAAGATGCTGAAGCGGCAGTTTCATATTATAGAGAAGTTGGATATCCGACTGAAGCTGTTGTTGAGTATTTATTAAATATTATTAACTCAACATATGAAGATTGGAGAGCTGAAAATCCAACAACTGACTATCACGAATTCCCAGTTGCTTTAGAAAAGATGAGTAAGAGTGGAGCTTTATTTGATATTGTAAAATTAAATGACGTAAGTAAAGAATTAATATGTAAAATGAAAGCTGATAAGGTATATGAGAGTTATATAGCTTGGGCTAAAGATTTTGATAAAGAGATGTATGATTTAGTTACATCAAATGAGTCTATGTCAAAAGAGATATTTAATATTGATAAGGATGGACCTAAGCCAAGAAAAGACTTTGCTAAGTGGGAAGATGTAAAAGAGAAAATCTTCTATTTCTTTGATGAATTATTTAATAAGGAATCAGATGAAAATATAGAGTTACCAAAGACTCTTTCTTTAGAAGCTGCGAAAGAAGTAATAAAGGTATATGCAGATAAATTTACATTTAATATTGGAAGCCAAGAAGCTTGGTTTGAAGAGTTAAAAGAAATAGGTACAGAATTAGGATATTGTACAAATAGAAAAGAATTTAAAGCTAATCCAGAGAACTACAAAGGAATGATTTCTGACGTAGCTGGTGCTGTTAGAACTGCATTAACTCATAGAAGTAATACACCTGATTTATATACTATTATGCAAATAATGGGTGAAGAAAAGGTTAGATCAAGATTTAAAAACTTTATATAATAAAATTCATTAAAAAATAGAGTACAAATGTACTCTATTTTTTAATGAGCTGATTCTGCCTTCATTTCTGAATGAATTACAAATGCTAATAATGCTCTTAATAAAATAATTGCAGCAAGTATATACATTTCATCAAAAGAATTAATTATTACAGTTTTTAAAATCTCTGCACCCATTTTAAATTCTAAAGCTAAAGTTAGTGCTTTTGCAAACTCTACTTTTATAGGATAGCTTGTCTTAGAAATAAGTGATAATGCATATTTGTAAAAGGCTTTTATAGCACCTACAAATATAATTATTATTCCCATAAGTTCTAGTGTGTGAATACCTATAGGAACAATAGTACTTATAGCGTGTTCTAACATAAAAATCCCCCCTAAATCTTTAATCTTTTGTGTTTTAAAAGAGCATAGTAGTGTCTTACTATGCTCATATTTTAACTATTTATTTAATTTAAAAGAACTCTTTAATGATACTATTCTATTAAATACTAAATTATCAGTACTAGAATCCTTGGAGTCTACATTAAAGTATCCATGTCTAAATAATTGATATTTCTCTTGAGCTTTAGCATCTTTAACTGATGGTTCAATAAATCCTTTTAAAACTGTTAAAGAGTTAGGATTTATTTGTTCTAAGAAGTGTTTTCCTTCATTTTCTTCTACATCATCAAGTATAAGAGGTTCATATAATCTAAATTCAGCTGGAATAGCAGTTTTAGCATTTACCCAGTGAATAGTTCCTTTTACCTTTCTTCCTGTAAATCCGCTACCACTCTTAGTTTCTGGATCATAAGTACAATGGATTTCAGTTACATTTCCTTCTTCATCTTTAATTACATCAGTGCATTTAACGAAGTATGCGCCCTTAAGTCTAACTTCATTTCCAGGGAATAGTCTGAAGTACTTCTTAACTGGAACTTCCATAAAATCTTCTCTTTCAATGTAAAGTTCTCTAGAGAATTCTACTTGTCTAGTACCTGCAGATTCATCATTAGGGTTATTTTCTATTTCAAGTATTTCAGATTGTCCTTCAGGGTAATTAGTAATTACTAATTTTAATGGGTCAAGAACAGCCATTGCTCTTGTAGCTGTTGGGTTTAAATCTTCTCTAATAAAATATTCAAGCATTTGTTCATCAACTACTGAAGATGCTTTTGCAACTCCAATTGCTGAACAGAAATTTCTAATAGATGCAGGGGTATATCCTTTTCTTCTTAACCCAGCTATAGTAGGCATTCTTGGATCGTCCCATCCATCAACAATACCTTCATCAACAAGAAGTTTAAGTTTTCTCTTACTCATAACTGTATTTGTAAGATTTAATCTTGCAAACTCAATTTGTCTTGGAGTAGATTCCATTTCACATTCTTTAACTACCCAATCATAAAGTGGTCTGTGATCTTCAAATTCTAATGTACAGATAGAGTGAGTTATTCCTTCTATAGCATCTTCTATAGGATGTGCAAAATCGTACATAGGATAAATACACCATTTATCACCTGTATTATGATGAACAGAGTGAGATATTCTATAGATTATTGGATCTCTCATATTAATGTTAGGAGAAGACATATCTATTTTTGCTCTTAGAACTTTTTTTCCGTCTTCAAATTCACCATTTTTCATTCTTTCTAGAAGATCTAAGTTTTCTTCAACACTTCTGTTTCTATAAGGACTCTCTTTTCCAGGAGCAGTTAAGCTTCCTCTATAGTCCTTCATTTCTTCTGGAGTTAAATCACATACGTAAGCTTTTCCCTTCTTTATAAGAAGTTGAGCTTTCTCGTACATAATATCGAAGTAATTAGAAGCAAAAAGTAGTTCATCCCAATCGAATCCTAACCACTTTACATCTTCTTTAATTGATTCAACATATTCTGTGTCTTCTTTTATTGGATTAGTATCGTCAAATCTAAGATTTGTTTTACCATTAAACTCATCTGCCAATTGGAAGTTTAAGCAGATTGATTTTGCGTGACCTATATGTAGGTAGCCATTTGGTTCTGGTGGAAAACGTGTAATTATTTCTTTGTGTTTTCCAGATTCTAAATCGTCTATTACTATGTTTCTAATAAAATTAGATGAGTTGATTTCGTTTGCCATAATATTTACCCTCTCCTAATGTATTTATCTTAATTATATTTATTTACTTTTACCTTTAATTTTAATCTAATATATAAAAAAAATAAAGTAACTATTGATTTTTAAAGAAAAAAATAGTACTAATATGTGCAAAATGAAGATAATTATATTATTATCACACATAAGTACTATTTATATTTGTCATATTAATGCAACTTGAGTTTCAATAGAGAAATCTAGTTCATTTATAAAACCTTCATAGACTAAGGTTTTGTTTGGTATATTCAATAAGTCAGTAGGACTAGTTAATTCAGGTATCTTTGGACTATGCCATATATTACTTTGCTTCAGAAGAGTTGTTATGAATTGGGAACAGAAGTAGTGTTTGTCTCTATGTATTGGCTTGTCCATTAATACTCCGAAAAGTCCTATAAAGTTATATCTATAATTTATATCAGAATCAAAAAATGATTTGATTTCTTTTTCTAAGTCAAGAAACTGCTTTTCTGTTATTTCTAGTTGGTAGATTAAGCAACGTGCATTTGGAGACTTCTTAAAAACTCCTGTATAGATATTTTCAGTTGTTAAACCACCCGAAAAAGGATTATCTGGATCTAATCTTCCAAAGGAATACATTGTTCTAAAAGATGAATCTAAACTTATTGAAACATGAGTGTATTTAGTTTGTGTAACAAATCCGATTGAACGAGATAACCAAGTGCCTGTCCTAGAAAAAACTAAGTATATGGACTTTTTGCTCATAAGAGTATTCTCCTTTTGTCAATTTATAAGATAATTATATATTTAAACTATAGGAAAATCTATAAAAATTAATTGGTAGAATTAGCTTTTTCAAGTTTATCTGAAGAAAGGTACAATTCATATACCTTATGATTTTCATCACCTTCTTTGAAAGCTACAGATACTCTAACCTCTTCTTCCTCATCAGAAAATTTTGTGTTATATATGGAAAAGTTATAGCCGTTTCTTTTTTCTCCATAATCAAATTCTAGTGATTCGAATACTCCAACTGTAGTGATTAAAATTGCGCTTTCTTTTTGAAAGGTAGCATAATCATAAGATTCTTTCATATCGTCACTTAAGTGCTTTGAGAATGTATTATAATCATTATTGCTTAAAGCAGTTAAAACAGTTGATAATACTTCATCACTATATGAATTTATCTCACTATAATCTAGCTTTTTTACACAACCAATAAAAATAGAAGGAATAAAGAGTAGTAATAGGGATATAGAAAATAATTTCTTTTTCAATAGTTTCATCTCCTTGCGCTAATAAATAAACTATAATTTCATTTTAATATAAATAATAATATTTATGACAAGAATTTATAAAAATAATTTTGTGGTAAAATATAGTATAAATATAAAAGGTTGTAGTATGGAGGTGGAGAATGTTAGGAACAGTAGTTAATTGCGGAACAATAATACTAGGTTGCATTGTAGGATTAGTAGTTAAGGGGAGATTAAAAGAAAAAGTTAGTACAACAATAATGAACGGACTAGCTTTGTGTGTTTTATACATAGGAATATCAGGAGCACTAAAAGGAGAAAATACTCTTCAGATGATAATTTCTGTAGGGGTTGGAGCTCTTATAGGTGAGTTAATTGATATTGACAAAGGATTGAAAAGAGTAGGAGATTATTTAGAAAGTAAAATTAATAAAGGTAATGGAGAAAAATCAATATCTGAAGGTTTTGTAACAGCAAGCTTACTATTTTGTGTTGGTGCTATGGCTATAGTAGGATCTTTAGAAAGTGGTCTTCAAGGTAATCATACAACTTTATATGCTAAATCAATATTAGATGGAATATCTTCAATAATATTTACATCAACTCTAGGAATAGGAGTTATGTTTTCTGCTGTAGCTGTTTTAATATATCAAGGTGGTATTACACTTTGTGCAGGAATTCTTGGAGGGATATTAAGTACAGTAGTTATAGGAAATATGTCCGCCGTAGGTAGTTTGTTAATAGTAGGTCTTGGGCTAAATATGCTAGGGGTTACAAAGATTAAGGTGGCTAATCTTTTACCAGCTATATTTATTCCAATAATATTCGGAATCTTTTAAGAAAATGGGGAAAGATATAAATAAGAACATATGTTGTGTTATAATGGTTGAGAATTAGGAAGGAGGAATTTAATTATGGATTTAAAGTCGTTATTAAATAAGGAACAATATGAGGGTGTTATTACTGTAGAGGGACAGGTCTTAATACTAGCTGGAGCAGGTTCAGGTAAGACAAGAGTTCTTACATATAGAATGGCACATATGATTGAAGATTTAGGTATACCACCTTATAAAATCTTAGCGATAACCTTCACTAATAAGGCAGCCAAGGAAATGAAGGATAGGATTAAGAAAATTGTTGGAGACAAGGCAGAGGATATGTGGATATCTACATTCCATTCAACTTGTGTAAGGATTTTAAGAAGAGAAATTCAACATTTAGGATATAAAAGCAATTTTACTATATATGATACATCAGACCAAAAGACTCTTATTACAGAGTGTATGAAGTCTCTAAATATAAATGATAAAGATATTACTCAAAGAGAAATTATGGGTAAGATAGGTAGAGCTAAAGATAAGATGCAAAGCGCAGATAGCTTTAAAAGAGAGAATGAATCTAACTTTAGAGAAAATAAAATAGCAGATGTTTACTTAATGTATCAAAAGAGATTAAAAGAAAACAATGCTATGGATTTTGATGACTTAATCTTTAAAACAGTAGAATTATTTAAGAAAAATCCAGATGTTTTAGAGTTTTATCAAAGAAAGTTCCAATATATCATGGTTGATGAGTACCAAGATACAAATGGAGCACAATATGAGTTTATAAAGCTCTTGGCAGCTAAGTATAAGAATCTTTGTGTAGTAGGAGATGACGATCAAAGTATATATGGATGGAGAGGTGCTGATATATCTAATATTTTAAACTTCGAAAAAGACTATCCATCAGCAAAAGTTATTAAACTTGAACAAAACTATAGATCAAAAGGAAATATCTTAAGTGCAGCTAATGTAGTTATTGCGAATAATAATTATAGAAAAGATAAGGCCTTAAGAACTGAACAAGAAGCAGGAAGTAAAATAAAGATATATAGATCCTTTGATGATAGAGCAGAAGGAGATTTTGTATCTAAGACTATTGCAGATATAAAACATAAAGAAGGAAGAAGAAATGAAGATTTTGCAATTTTATATAGAACGAATGCACAATCTCGTATATTTGAAGAAACCTTAAGAAGAAGGGGGATTTCTTATAAGATAGTTGGAGGAACTAGATTCTATGATAGAAAAGAAATTAAGGACCTTCTATCTTACTTAAAGGTATTAGTAAATCCACAGGATGATATTAGTTTGAGAAGAATTATTAATGTTCCCAAGAGAAGTATAGGAGATGCTACTGTAGGGAAAGTACAAGACTTTGCTGATGACTTTGAATTGGATTTATGGGATGCTTTAACTCAAGCTAGAAGTATTCCTTCATTAACAGCAAGAAATGCCACTTGTATAGAGAAGTTTACAACATTAATGGAAAACTTCATGGAATTAAAAGATTCAGTTCCTGTGTCTGTACTTATAGAAAGTATACTTAAAGATACAGGTTATTTAGATGAATTATCTAAATCAAATGAAATAGAAGATAAGAGCAGAATAGAGAACTTAAAGGAATTAGTATCAGATGCTGTTGATTTTGAAAAAAGTAGTGAAGATAAATCTTTGGAAGCCTACTTAGAAAAGGTATCGTTAGTTCAAGATACAGATAAGTTGGATGAAGAAAATGATGGAGAAGGTTCTGTAGTATTAATGACTGTTCATAGTGCAAAAGGATTAGAATTCCCAGTTGTATTTATGGTTGGTATGGAAAATGGAATATTCCCTAGTGAGGCTGACTTTAATGAAGAAGACAAGATGGAGGAATCTAGAAGACTTTGCTATGTTGCTATAACTAGAGCTAAAGAAATGCTATATATGACTTCAGCAGAAGTTAGAAAGCAATTTGGTAGAACTGTTGCATATAGCCAATCAGACTTTATAGGAGAAGTAAAATCTGATTTAAAGGAATATATTAATGAAAGAGGTTTAACAGGTACATCAACCTTTGCAAAGCCTATGAATACAGGCGTTAATAACCCTCATAGCCTAAGAAGTAATATGTATTCTTCTAATAGAAATATATCTGAGGCAAGTAATAATTCTGGTGGAAGTGGCACAGCTATTAAATCTGATGAAATTACTATGGGAAGAAAAGTTAAACATGATAAATTTGGTGTTGGAACAATAGTTTCAATAACTCCATCTGGCAATGATAAGAAGTTAACTATAGCTTTTGATAAGCAAGGTGTTAAAATGATTATGCTATCAATGGCTAATTTAGAGCTATTATAATATTTAGGAGGAATCCATTAATGGATAAGAATAAAAGAATTGAAGAGTTAGTAAATGAGTTAAATAGATATTCATATGAATATTATACATTAGATGCACCTTCAGTTTCTGATAAGGAATATGACAAAAAATATGATGAGTTAAGAATGTTAGAAGAGGAGACTGGATATATTCTTCAATACTCTCCTACATTAAGGGTTGGAGATACTGTTCTTGAAGGGTTTAGCAAATACACTCATAAAGGTAGATTATGGAGCATGGATAAAGCTCAAAGTGTAGAGGAACTTAAGGAATGGCATAATAGAAATAAAAAATTCATAGAATCTATGAGAGCTCAAGGTGAAGATTTACCAGATTTAAAATATGTATTAACTAAAAAGTTTGATGGGTTAACTATTAATTTAACATATGATGAAAATGGTGTACTTGTTACAGCTGCTACTAGGGGAACTGGAGAAATAGGAGAAGAAGTAACAGCACAAGTAAAAACTATAAAGTCTATTCCGTTAAAGATAGATTCTAAGGATGTATTTGAGGTTCATGGCGAAGCTATAATGACTACTGAAGCCTTTGAAGAATATAATAAGAAAGCAGAAGTACCACTTAAGAACTTAAGAAATGGTGCAGCTGGTGCTTTAAGAAATCTAAATGTTAAAGAAACTGCTAATAGAAATTTATCAGCATTTTTCTATGATGTTGGATATAAAGAAGGAAAAGGCTTTAAAACATATTTAGAGATGATGGAGTTTATAAAAGAAAAAGGTCTTCCAGTTGATGATTATTTAGAAGTGTGTACATCTATGAAGGAAATAGAAAAACAAATAGAATATATTAAAAGCGTTAGGTTTGATTTGAATTATGACATAGATGGATTAGTAATAGCTATAGATGATATTAGAACTAGAGAGTTGTTAGGATATACAATTAAGTTTCCTAAGTGGGCTATAGCATATAAATTTGAAGCTCAAGAGGCAACAACTAAACTTTTAGATGTTGAGTGGAATGTAGGTAGAAGTGGTAGAGTTGGACCTACAGCATTGCTTGAGCCAGTTGAATTAGCTGGTGTAACGGTAAAGAGAGCTACACTTAATAATATGGACGATATAAAAAGAAAAGGTGTTAGAATTGGAGCAGAGGTATTTGTGAGACGTTCTAATGATGTAATACCTGAAATAATGGGGGTAGTTCAAGAAAGTGTAGATAATTCTAAAGAAATTATTCCACCAGAAGTATGTCCTGCATGTGGAAGTCATTTAGTATTAGATGGAGCACATTATTTCTGTGAAAACACATTGTCTTGCAAACCACAGATGGTAAAAAGTATTGTTCACTATGCTTCAAGGGAAGCTATGAATATAGAGGGTTTCTCTGAAAAGACAGCAGAACAATTATTTGAAAAGCTAAATATTAAATCTATCTCTGATTTATATAAACTTAAAAAAGAGGAATTAGTAACACTAGAGAAGTTTGGAGAGAAGAAGGCTCAGAAGTTACTTGATGCAGTAGAGAAAAGTAAAAGCTGTGAACTATATGCATTTATATATGCTCTTGGAATACCTAATGTAGGAGTAAAGACAGCAAAGGATCTAGTTGCTAAGTTTAAATCTTTAGATGGAATAAAGAATGCTAGCTTTGAAGAATTAGTAGCTATACAAGACGTAGGAGATATCGTAGCAAAATGTGTATTAGAATTCTTTAGAGAAGAGAAGGTAATACAAACTATAGATGAGCTTCTTGAGCTTGGTGTAAGACCAAAGTACGAGGAAAAAGAAATTGTAGAGAGTCCATTTATAGGAAAGACAGTAGTTGTTACAGGAACGTTAAAGAATTATACAAGAGGAAGTATTAAAGAAAAGTTAGAGTCATTAGGAGCAAAGGTGTCTGGAAGTGTTAGTAAGAAAACTGATTATGTTTTGGCTGGTGAAGAAGCAGGTTCTAAACTTACAAAAGCTATTGATCTAGGAGTAAAAGTACTTTCAGAAGATGAATTTGAAGAGATTATAGGTAAGTAAAATGAAAAAAATAATTAATTTATTAAGTTTAGTATCAGCTATAATAACTTGTGGATTAATAGTATGTACACTTATGACATCTTATCAGTTTTTCTATGTAGGGCAAGTATTTAATTCTTATATGCCAATACAAGTTGGATCAGCAGTAACTATGGCGTTGCTTGCATTAAGATTTTGGGTAAATGAGAATGGTGGTAAGAGGATAACATATTCAGCTATAAGTATTTTAATTAGTTTAATTCTTATATTTTCAATTTCATTAGTAAAGTAGGAAGAAGCTGCTGGAAGGCAGCTTCTTCTATTTTTGTTCTTTAGAAAATTATACTTACAATTAATTTTTACTAAAGTTTATTTGCTCTTAAAGAATAAAATATATAAATATATAAAGTTAAGAACATAAAAATATATAAACATATAAATATGTGAACAAAAAAATAAAAAATCATACATGCATGTAGCGTGTATGATTTTTCTATTTAAAGTTCGCTTGTTTTATCTTTTCTATCGAAGTCCTTAATGTTATCAATATTAGATATATCTTCATTTTCTACGCCAAAGAAATCCATAAAGTCAGAAGTTATTAGGTCAGCTTTATTATCTGTTATAGAATTGCTTTGGTTTTGAGATAAGAAGTCTAGCTTTTGATAGATCTTTTCTAATATGTAATTCTTGTATTTTAATTGACGATAAGCTTTTAAGGCTATGATAAATAACCATATACCAATGAACATAAATGTTGCCATAAAGATTATCGCAACTACACAACTTGCACCAAATAATATAGACATAGCATAACCTCCTGAATAAATATATTATAATTATAGCACATAAAATAAATATTTATTATTAAAGTTAATATTAAAAAAGTGATTATTAGATATTATTCATGGATATAATCATAGATACTTGATGAGTTAAGGAGGGAGATATATGAAGAAAGTCATTGTCCCTTTAATTGTGGGAATTTTTATAATAATATTTGTTTTAGGATTTGTTGAAGTAGATAATACAGATACCTCTGTTAGCTCAGACACTATAGTTTATAGTGTTACTAGTATAGCGAACAATTTAGAAAAGGTTACTGGATTATCAAAGCGAGAAGAGGATATTATTTGTGCAACTAGTAAGGGGTTAATAAAAAAAGACTCAAAGGGAGAGATTGTTTCTGAATTAGCAAAAGAGATAAAAGTAAAAGATGATGGAATAGAATATGAATTTATATTAAATAATAATATATATTGGAGTAATGGGGATAAAATTACCCCTGATGATATAAAAGGGTTTTTTAAAGAGTTAATAAAGTCAGAAGATGAAGAAAATATAAAAGCGTTATTAGATGTTTATGGTGCAAAAGCCTTTAGGGATGGAAAAGGATCTTTTGATAAAGGAGTTGCAATAACAACAGGAGATAATTCCGTTAAAATAAGATTAAATAAAAAGAACGATGAATTCTTAGATGACCTTACTAAACCTCAATATAGAATAAGAAAATTATTGCCTGTTTGGGGCAATATAAAGGATACATATAATGAACTAGTTTATAGTGGAGATTATATGATTACGGCTTTTGATGACAATAAGGTGACTTTATCAAAAAATAAATGGGGGGAAGGTCCAAGTACTATAGATTTAGTTAAAGATGATAATGAGGAATTAGCTATGGCATCTTTTGAGATAGGAAAGAGAGATATAGTTATCAACCCTCCAAATAGTCAGCTAGAAAAGTTAAAGAATGAAAATAAGCTAGTAACATTTTCATCTGATGAAGGGTATTATTTATCTATAAATAGCAATGAAGATGGATTACCTTTGTCTTCTAGAAGAGAAATATATAAACATATTTATAGAGCAACCGATGAATTTATGGATATCAATCCAGAAAGAGTAGAGTCAGCTGAGGGTAGTTATTTTAGAGAGGATAAAGAAGATTTAACTAAGCTTCAAACAAGGAAAGTAAGTATTAATCAAAATGGAGGTTTAGAAAAAATAGAGTCTTTAACCTTATTAGCAGAAGATTCAGATGAGAGTAGAGATTTATGCAAGTTCTTAGTAACTTGGTTTAAAGATAATCTTTCTATTAATCTAAAATATTCTCTTGTTAAAGCTGAAGATTTAGAGGATTTAGATTTATTGAAAAGATATGATATGGTTCTTATAAATATTGAATCTAATTCAAATGAAAAAAAAGAATTCTATACAGAGTTATCTGCTTTTTTTAACGATAATGAAAAGTTAATTTTAGAAGAGGAAATAAATGATGACTCTAAAGAATTTAAAAACATAGAAGAGAAGTTGTTTAATGATTGTACTATAATTCCTGTAATGTTTTCCAATGAGAACATTGCTGTATCAAGTAAGGTGAGCAACATTAGTGTTGATGGGAATGGAAATATAGAATTCTCTAGTATTGGAAATAAGGAAAATTAAGAGCTGGAATTAATCCAGCTCTTTTGTTTCATCAAGTGCTTCTTCTATGATATCATCCTTGTCTGAGTCTAATATATCTTCAGTAATTGTTATTGGTTCTTCTTCCCTTACAGGAGAAAGGTTAATCTCGTCTTTAAAATTCATTTCATTTATTACATCGTTATTTAAATAATGTATCAAAATAAAGAAAATTAGCATATTTTTACTACTATCAAATGTATCTTTAGATCGGCTAAATGAGTTTTTCTTTTTAGAATAAGTAATAGATTTGGTAAAAATAGGTGCCATACCTGAACTTTCTGGAGTTGGTAAATTAGGCATTCTAAAGAAACTTTCATCTAGCATATCTGCAGATTTTAATGATAATCCACGGTAACGTTCTGTTTCGTCTAAAGTAGGTGCTTCTGGCCAACTTAATATAAGATTAGAATTTATGAAATATTTTCTATATAAATTAGATATCATATTTTTATGTTCTAATTGATTATCTGAATTCCTCGAGTGTAAAAGTATAGCCAAAAAGTAGAAGCATATTTCAAAAGAAGAATATTTTACTTCTTTTTTGTCTGTCAACTTTAAAAAGATTCCTTTTTCACTATCATAAAGTCCTTCTAACTTATAAAGAATTTCTTCAGATTTTTCACTAAATGAAATAATGTTAGTATGCTTATATGAGTCTTTTAAAGCAATAGCAAAAAGTGAACAGCTATCTAATGCTGAAACAAAGTAATCTTTCTCATCAAATTTATTTATTAGGAAATCTGATAAATCTATTATAAGATTTTTACATTTTTCTTCTTTTGAGAATTCATAGAATACATTAAATGATAATAGGATTTTACATCCTTCCTCAAAAGAAAGGTTATATAATGCATCCTTAAAGTCATCAAACATTTCTAATATTTGAAGAGAAAAGTTTCTATAGTCATCACTTATAGGATCATCAGGATTGTAAAGAGAATAAAGATAATATGCATTCATCATAAAAGCTTGATCTGAAAAGTTGAATTTTTTATCTTTATCTATTAGGTTATATCCCTTTGAAGTTCCTTCTGATAAATTTTTTTTCTCTACAAAAACTCCCTCAGAGTTTCTTAAGTTCTCGTAATAAAAGCTAAGCTGTTCTTTCGCTAGGTACTTATAAGGATTTTCTAGTGAATCAGATCTACGTGTACCTTTATTATAATTGCTATAGTAGTTACTTAATTCTAAGATACTTAAGGTCATTAATGCATTTGTAGCAGGAATTATATCTTTCTTAAATGTATCCTCATCAAATCCATGAGATGTTTTGTTATGAATAAATACTGGAGATGATTTCCTGTACAGGCATATTAGTGGAGAAAAGTTGTTTAATATGCTAATATCATTATTAGAAGATTTTTTTGATGACCTAAATGAGGTGGTTATCCCACACTTAGAGTTAAGCACTATAGTTTTTATAGCTTCTTTTGAAAGATGAAAAAGTTGACCACTTATATCATTTTGAGAAAGACTATTCATTCTGAAAAATGGTCCTATATATCTCAATTTATTCACCTCATATTTATTATTCTTATTAATTAATATGAGAGAGTTTATAAAATAGTGCATAAAATCCAAATTAAAGGAGATTTTTTTGATGAAAGAAGGAAAATTAAATTTTGATGATTTAAGAAATATAATTTTAAATAGTAGAAAAGTTAAGAGGGATGAAGTAACTATAAGAAATGACGTTGGAGAAGATTGCTCTGTTATAAATTTTGGTGATTATGAAGGGATATTTTCAACAGACCCAATTACAGGGGCATCAGAAAATGTAGGAAAATTAGCAGTGCATATTAACTGTAATGATATTGCATCTTCTGGGGGAGAACCTGTAGCTTTGTTAGTTACAATTATGGCACCAACTTCATCATCATTAGAGGACATAAAGAATATAATGAATGAGATAAGTGAAGAAGCAGCAAAGTTAAATGTGGAAGTAATAGGTGGTCATACAGAAGTAACGTCTGCTGTAAATAAGTTAATTGTGTCTATAACTGTTATTGGGAAAAGTTTAAAGGGAACTTCTATTAGTACAGCTGGGGCTAATGAGGAAGATGACATAATTATTACTAAATATATTGCATTAGAAGGAAGTTCTATTTTAGCAAATGATTATGAAAATAGATTAAAGCATGTTTTAACAGGTAAGGAATTAGATGAAGCTAGAGGTTTGATTAATTATATAAGTGTTTTAAGGGAAGGGAAAATTGCTTCTAAGTATAATGTGAGTTCAATGCATGATATAACAGAAGGGGGGCTTTTAGGAGCACTTTTTGAAGTATCTATGGCTTCTGATAAAGGATTTATTATATATGAAGATAAAATACCTATGCTAGATGTTACAAAAAAAATAGTTAGTGAATTTAAAATAAATCCTTTAAGGTTAATTTCTTCTGGAAGTATGTTGATAACTTCTTCTGAAGGAGATAAAGTTGTGGATGCTTTACAAAAAGAAGGGATAAAAGCAACTATTATTGGAAAAGTAACAAAAAACAAAGGAATTTTAGTATCAAATGGGGTAGAATTAGAGGTAGAAGAACCTAAAAGGGATGAGTTATTTAATATAAAATAAAAGCTAGAAGGTGAAAGAATGAGAATAGATAATAGAAAAAAAGATCAACTTAGAAGAGTAAAGGTAACAAGAAATTATACAAAATATGCAGAGGGATCTGTTTATATAGAGGTTGGAGATACAAAAGTTTTATGTAATGTATCAATAGAAGATAAGGTGCCACCTTTCCTAAAAGGTTCAGGAGAAGGATGGATTACAGCTGAATATAATATGCTTCCAAGAGCAACTGGTACAAGGAAGGTAAGAGATATAGCTAGATTAAAGGTTGATGGGCGTACAATGGAAATCCAAAGACTTATAGGTAGAGCTTTAAGGTCAGTTGTAGATTTAAAAGCTTTAGGTGAAAAAACATTATGGATAGATTGTGATGTAATACAAGCTGATGGAGGAACAAGAACAACATCAATATCAGGAGCTTTTATAGCTATGGTAGATGCAGTTAATAAACTTCATAGAGAAAAGCCTTTCAAAGTATATCCAATAAGAAGTTTTGTGGCAGCAACAAGCGTAGGAATAGTAGGAGAGGATATGCTACTAGATTTATGTTATGAAGAGGATTCTAATGCTAAAGTTGATATGAATGTAATTATGACAGATGAAGGTACTTTTGTAGAGGTTCAAGGAACTGGAGAGGACAGTCCTTTTACTAGGGCTGAATTAAATGAATTATTAGATTTAGGGGAAAAAGGAATAAAACAAATGATTCATGTTCAAAAAGAGGCATTAAAGATGGATGCATTATGGATAGGTACTGGGGGAGAAAAATAGAATGAAAAAGTTAATAATAGCAAGTAATAATAAACATAAAATAGAAGAGATTAAATCTATGTTATGTGGAATGCCTTTTGAAATAAGGTCGTTAAAGGAAGAAAATATTGATATAGATGTTGTAGAAGATGGAACAACTTTTGAGGAAAATTCTAAGAAAAAAGCTAGTGAAATAGCTGAATTTTTAAGAAGCAAAGGTGAGAGAGGTTTTATTGTGTTGTCAGATGATTCTGGATTAGAAGTAGATTATCTTAATGGTGAGCCTGGTATATATTCTGCTAGATACTCAGGAGAACATGGCAATGATAGAGAAAATAATATTAAGTTATTAGAAAATTTAAATAATGTTCCTTTTGATAAGAGGGGGGCTTGTTTTGTTTGCCATATATCTTTAATTAATGATAATGGCGAGTATATAGGAATAAGAGGAGAAGCGAGAGGAAAAATACTTGAAGAATTACCAGATGAAGATGGATTTGGATATGATCCTATATTTTATTATGAGCCTTTAGGTAAGACATTTGCAGAGTTAGCAGGGAAAGAGAAGAATGAAATTAGTCATAGAGGAGTAGCATTAAAAGAACTTAAAGATAAAATATCAAAGTTTATATAAGGTGGGGAATGAATTGTTAATAGCAGTAATAAGTGACACACATAGAGTTGCAAAATATATTAATATAGCAAAAGAATATATAAAATCTGCAGATGTATTAATACATTTAGGTGATAATTCAGAAGATATTGAGGAATTAACTAAGGAATTTAAGGGAAAAGTATATGGTGTAAGAGGAAATTGTGATTTTACTAATAATTATCCTAAGGAAAATATAGTTGTTTTAGACGGAAAAAAGATTTTTATTACTCATGGAGATTTATATGGAGTAAAGTATAGCCTAACTAATTTATATTATAGGGCTAAAGAGGTTGAAGCTGATATAGTTCTATTTGGGCATACACATGAACAATTAATATTAAATGAGGATGAAATTATATTTATGAATCCAGGAAGTATATCTCTCCCTAAATTAAGAGGCAGACATATAGGGTATATTGATATAGAGAATGGAAATATAAAGGACGTTAGACTTAAAGAAGTAAAATGTTTGTAGTATTATGTAGAAAAGTAAGGTTGTAAAAGATGCTAAAATTTTAAATTATCTTTATTTAGGTCGATTTTTCTTTATAATTCAATAATATATATTTTTCTTTTAAAAAAGGTATTGACGGATTAATGGTCATACTGTAGAATAATCATTGTCGTCGCGAGAGAGCGATGCCGGTGATACCGGGGTGTGGCGCAGATGGGAGCGCGCGTGGTTTGGGACCATGAGGTCGCAGGTTCGATCCCTGTCACCCCGACCACTTTCCAAAACAAGATTAAAAAAAATCTTGACAAATGCGGAGAGATATCATAAAATAATATTCGTTCTCGAAAGAGAAATATGCGTCTTTAGCTCAGCTGGATAGAGCAACGCCCTTCTAAGGCGTGGGCCAGGAGTTCGAATCTCTTAAGACGCACCATATGGTGAATGTAGTTCAGTTGGTAGAGCGCCAGTTTGTGGCACTGGTTGTCGTGGGTTCGAGTCCCATCGTTCACCCCATACGTAGGGATATCGCCAAGC
>NZ_JAHAIF010000013.1 GCF_018372875.1 Clostridium sp.
AGAATTCATGGTTCAATAGGTTATATCACCCCTCAAATGAAAGAAGATCAATTTAAAAAATTTTCATAAAAATGTGTCCAAAATATTGACCTAGGTCCACTATAAATATAAAAATATATAAATATATAAATATATAAATATAAGAATATATAAATAAGTGAAATTAGAAAAGAAAATTATAGGACAATAACTAAGAGGTTCAAGATTGAAATAAGAAATTTTTATATATTTTTGGAAAGGTTTGTCTTTAATAAGATAGAATTTATTAATATCCTAGTTGATATAGATGAACTTAAGTATGCAAAAGATATATGGAAGAAACAATAAGAATAAAGCATAGGGGATGATAATTAATATGAGGAAAATTAAATTTGGAATTATAGGGACAAGTAATATATCCCACTGGTTTTTAGATGGAGCTAAAGAGTGTAGGGATTTTGAGTTGGTTGGAGTTTATTCAAGAAGTTTAAGTAAGGCGAAAAAATTTGGTGAACCGTATGGAGCTAAATTATTTTTTGATAGCTTAGAAGAGATGGCAAAGTGTGAAGAGATAGATGCAATATATATAGCATCTCCTAATGCTATTCATGCATCACAGGCAATTTTGTGCATGAATAATAAGAAACATGTTTTAGTTGAAAAAGCCTTTGGATCTAATGCGAAAGAAGTTTTAGACATGATTAAGGCATCCAGAGAAAATGATGTCCTTCTTATGGAAGCAATGAAAACTGTACAAATGCCAAACTTCAAGATACTTAAAGATAATTTATACAAGATTGGTAAGGTTAGAAAGTACTTTGGTAGCTACTGTCAGTACTCTTCTAGATATGATAAATATAAAGCTGGAATTATAGAAAATGCATTTAAAAGAGAATTATCTAATGGAGCATTAATGGATATAGGTGTATATACAATTTATCCAATGGTGGCGTTATTTGGAAAGCCTACTTCTATAAAAGCTGATGCTTATATGCTTAAAACAGGTGTGGATGGGGAAGGTTCTATAGTTTTCAATTATGATGAGATGATGGGAGCTGTTCAGTATTCTAAGATATCAAACTCATATATTCCTTCAGAAATTCAAGGAGAAGAGGGAAGTATAATAATTGAACAAATTAATAGTTTTAATAAAATTATTATAAGGTATAGAGATGGCAGGGAAGAAGTAATTTCAAATGAGCAATTTGAAAAAGAAAGTATGTTTTATGAGGTGGAAGAGTTTATAAAGATTATTAAAGAAGGAAAGAGAGAGTCGGAAATTAATTCACATGAAAATTCTATTCATACAATAGAAATAATGGATGAAGTAAGAAAACAGATAGGTTTAGTTTATCTAGCAGATTAATGTTAAAGAAGAGGTTGACCAAAGCAACCTCTTTTTCTATGCATTTAATAAATCTTGTTTTAATTCATTCATAATATCTTTTACAGTAGAAATTTTATCTATTTTATATGCATTTTCTCCACAGAAGATTAAACCATCATTTAAATTACCACGCACTGCTTGTATAAGAGCTTTACTTATACAGTATGGAGTTATGGCTGGATTACAAGGAGCAAGACACTGATAACATTTTGTTATTTTAATTCTTTCTTTTCTTGTATGTTCAACAAATGGGTTTAATATAGCACGTCCAGGCATTCCAACGGGACTATTAACTATAGATATGTCTTCTTTTTTTGCATTAACATAAGCTTTTTTAAATGCTTCAGAAGCATCACATTCATCTGTAGCAACAAATCTTGTAGCCATTTGCACACCATTGGCACCAAGTCTTAAGTATTTAGCTATATCATTACCGTCAAATATACCTCCAGCTACAATTACAGGGATATCTTTATTATACTTTTCTCTATACTTTTTTACTTCTTCAACTATTTGCACTACATTATTATCAAAATTTGCATCTTCAAGCTCAAGTTTATCTTTAGCGTATCCTAAGTGTCCACCTGCTTTAGGACCTTCTACAATTACCATATCGGCAGTGACGTTGTCGTGCTTATCCCATAACTTTAAAAGAACTTTAGCAGACTTAGGAGTTCCAACTATAGGAGCAATTTTTACACTACTTCCCTTTGTTAGTTTTGGGAGCATAGTTGGAAGACCAGCACCAGATATAATAATATCAATACCAGCTTCAATTGCAGCCTTAACATGTTCAGCATATTCCTTTGTAGCAACCATAATATTTACCCCTAGGATACCGTTTTTACATTTTTCTTTTGCTAATTTTATCTCTTCTTTTAAAGCTTTTAAGTTACACTCTAAAGCGTTATTTTCAAAGTTTTTATCTCTAAATCCAATTTGAGCAGCTGAAATAACACCTATTCCTCCTGCGTTTGTTACGGCAGAAGCAAGATTAGAAAGTGATACTCCAATTCCCATTCCACCCTGAATTATAGGAAGAGGGACTGATAAATTTCCTATTTTTAATGGATTAAATTTCATATATAACAACCTCCTGATAAATCTACAATCAAATATTTTGAAAGTCAAATAATTATAATTATTATAGTTTAAATTATTGACATATACAATGTTTTTATAAAATATTTATTTTTATAATTTGTTGACAGTAGTTAATTATCATGATAAAATTAACTTCGTTATAGGGGTATGGCTCAACGGTAGAGTAGTGGTCTCCAAAACCATTGGTTGTGGGTTCAAATCCTACTGCCCCTGCCAAAAAAGACTTAATGAATTTTCATTAAGTCTTTTTTTTACGTCTAGGAAATTAAATATGTAGGCACATTCTTTCTGTAAAATTTTATTTAAAATTAAAAATTATTTCCAAAAAAATTTAAAGACAGTCGTTAATTGTAGATCTAGAGGCAATTCTCATAAAAAACTCCCTAAACAAATTAATTAACATAGTTATATAAGAAGCAGTGGAACATTTATCATATTCTACATATTTTAATAAAGAGGGGGCGTATTTTTATGGAAAGTAGAAATTCAAATAATTTCAGAGGTATAGACGTAAGTAACTTGCAGGGGGATATTGACTTTGCTAAAGTTAAGCAAAGTGGAATTCAAATGGTATATATGAAAGCCTCTGAAGGTATAACTTTTGTTGATAAAAAATTAAATCAAAATTATTCTAGAGCAAAAGCTCAAGGTTTGAAGATTGGATTTTACCATTACTTTAGGCCATCTTTAGATTCAAAGGCACAAGCAAGACATTTTGCTAATACAATTAGCGGCAAGATATCTGATTGTAAATTAGCATTGGATCTTGAAGTTGCTGATAATTTTAGTAAGAGTGTATTAACAGATAAAGCCTTAACATTTATAAAGGAAATTAAGAGTTTAACAGGTTTAGATATAGTTGTATATACCTACACTTATTTTGCTAGGACTAATATTGATTCAAGATTGGGAGTTTATCCGCTTTGGATAGCTCACTATGGAGTTTCAAGCCCGGGGAGCAATCCAATATGGAATAGTTGGGTAGGATTCCAATATAGTTCTACTGGCAGTGTTCCAGGTATATCAGGAAATTGTGATATGAATGAATTTAAAAATGGAATACTTTTAAATTCTTCATCAGTTCCGCAGGAGCCAGGAAATAATTATGAAACTTATACAGTAAAGGCTGGAGATACTTTATCTGGAATAGCTACTATGTATGGAACAACCTATCAGGAACTAGCGGCACTAAATGGTATTAGTAACCCTAATAAAATTTATGTTGGACAAGTTCTTAAAATAATAAAAGGATCAAATTCCTCTGGTGGGAATACTTCTTCAGGTACAATTTCAGTAGGGTCACAAGTAAAAATCATAGGGTCTAATTATGCTACAGGTCAAGCTATACCATCTTGGGTTAAAAATAATGTGTATACTGTGCAACAGATATCTGGAAATAAGGCTTTAATAAAAGAGATAACAAGTTGGGTTTATATAAGTGATTTAGTGTTAGTTTCAGGTGGGTCATCAGCTCCTGTATACTACACTGTTAAATATGGAGATACTTTATCTGGAATAGCAACTATTTATGGAACAACTTACCAAAAACTTGCTGAATTGAATGGCATTTCTAATGCTAACAGAATATATGCAGGACAGAAAATAAGGGTGAAATAAACTAAAAATGGGTACTTTACCGTTTATTAATTCGTATAGTTAAGTGTTATATGGACAATATAATAGTGTAAGATGAATTGAGTAGTAACTCAATAAATCTTAATAAAAATACCTTAAGCTGAGGAGGGATCAATATGTCAAACAAAGCATTAGTTCCAGAATCTAAATTAGGATTAAACAGATTCAAAAACGAGGTTGCACAAGAGTTAGGAGTTCCATTTTCAGATTATAATGGAGACTTGACTTCAAGACAATGTGGTTCCGTAGGTGGCGAAATGGTAAAAAGAATGGTAGAAGAATACGAAAGTAGATTATAAAAGCACCTACTGACTAGTTTTAGAAGGACAGAATTACCAATGGAAATTACACCGCCAGAAAAATTTGCTTAACACGTATTCATCTACCGGGAGAATGACAACAGTCATTCTCCTTTTATTTTATAGTTTTATAAATTGAATTTAATAAGTTTTTTATATTAGTGATATCTTGAGAAATTTTACATATCATTATGCCTACTTGTATATCAGCAGTTAATAGCCAAGCTCTCCTTTCGTTATTTTTATTAGCTTTTCTTTCTACCTTACAACTAAAAGTCATACTTATATTTTAGAGTGGAAAATAATTCCGTACAAATAGGTGATACATAATATTCCTTATAAACATAAAATGTGGTAAAATGAGAACAAAAGTTCGATTGATTTAAAGGTGATTATATGAAAAGGATACAAATAGTTCATACAGGTGATTTACATTTTGATACTCCTTTTAAAGATGTGGGAGAAAGTCAAAGTAGAATAAATAAAGAAGAGTTAAAAGAGGTCTTTAGGAATATTATCCACTTTTGCAAGGAAAAAGCTGTGGATATCTTGCTATTAGCAGGGGATATATTTGATAATTTTACGTTAAATAGAGAAACTTTGTATTTTATTGAGCAATCATTAAAAGAAATACTTGAAGTTAAAGTTTTTATAAGTCCAGGAAATCATGATCCATACGGAAGCAAGTCTTTTTATAAATTAATAAATTGGCCCAACAATGTTCATATTTTTAAAGGGGATTTAGAAAAGGTATATTTAGAGGATTTAGATATAAATGTATGGGGTTATGGATTTAGAGAAAAGTATATTAGAGAATCTGTACTTAAAGATTTTTCAGAGCCTTCAGATAAAATAAATCTTATGGTTTTACATGGAGAAATTTCGAGTTCCAACAAAGGGAATGAATACAATCCAATTACCTTTGATGATATAAGAAATAGTGGGATGGATTATATTGCATTAGGCCATAGACATAATTTTAGTGGTATAAACAAGGAAGGGCAAACCTTTTATGCCTATAGTGGATGTCCACAAGGTAGAGGTTTTGATGAATTAGGAGATAAGGGAATTATATATGGATATATATCTAAAGGAACTGTAGATTTAGAGTTTGTAAAAACATCTAAAAGAAATTATATTGAGGAACATATAGATATTTCAGATTCTTTTGGATATGAAGAAGTTAAGAAAAGTATTATAGATTCTATTAATGAAAGTGATAGAAAACATAATTTATATAAAATAGTTCTTGAAGGAGAAATATCTCCAGATTTTTCAATAGACGAGGAGTTGCTTAGGGAAAGATTAGGGCTAGATTTTTATTATTGTAAGATAGTTGATAAAACCAGAGTTAAGTATAATATTGAAGAGATTACGAAAGGATATTCTGTTAAATCTTTATATGTAAAGAAAATAATGAATTTAATAGATTTAGCAGAGACGGAAGAAGATAAAGAAGTACTAATGATGGCACTTAAAGTAGGATTATTAAGCCTATCTGAAGGGCAGGTGAATATGAATGATTATTAAAGAGTTAAAAATAGATTCCTTTGGTGGAGTAGAAAATAAGCTTATATCTTTAAATAAGGGATTAAACTTAGTTTATGGTGAAAATGAAGCAGGTAAAAGTACTATAGAGGAATTTATAAAGGTAATGTTATATGGTTTTCCTCAAAAAAGAGGTAAGGGAGATGGGGATAGAAAGAGATATTTACCTTTCAAGGGTGGTGTAATAAGAGGAGAGCTCACACTTGAGCAAGATGGAAGAGAATATATTATAAAAAGGATGTTTGCATTAACTAAAAAAGAAGATACTTGTGAAGTTTTAGATGCTTTAACAGGAGAAGTTGCAAGAAATATTAATATAGAAGAGCCAGGAAAAAGTTTTTTAGGAGTAAATAGGTCAACCTTTGAAAAAACACTATTTATTAGTCAGCTTGGGGTGTCATTTGGAAAAGATAAAGAAGAAGAAATAATGGAGAGAATAACATCTTTATTTGGTTGTACAGAGGAGGAGGTCCCAGCTGCTAAGGCACTGTCTAAGATAGAGGGAATAAAGAAAGAATTAACTACATCTAGAGGAGTAGGTGCTTTAGATGGGTTAAAAAAGAAGTATTCCTCATTATTAGAAGAAAGGTATGAGGGGTACAACATAGCAGAGCAAAATTTAAATTGGGAAAATGAACTTTTACTAGAGAAGGAGAAAAGAAAAACATTAAATGATGAGATAACTAAGCTTGAGTTATATAAAAAATATTTAAAAAAGGTGAAACTTCATAAGGAGTACAAGGATATAAGTGAGTACCTAAAGAAGTCGGAAGAACTTAAAAGAGAAGAAAGAGCCTTGGGAAACCTAATAGATGAGGATTTTATTGATGCTCTTAAGGATGATAATAGGGTTTATTTAGGACTAATAGATAAGAGAGAAGAACTTAAGGAAGTAGTAGAAGAAATAAAAGGGGAATTTAACTGTAATAAAGAGGAGTTAGATAAATATAAGTTTTTAGAAATGTTTGATGATAATATCAAGGAAAAACTTATAAATCTTAAATATGAACAACAAAACTTAGAAGCTAAAATAAACTCAATGAAAGCTTTGGAAGAATCTTTGGCTGAAGATGAAGGGGAGCTTTTAAAGAGAAGGGCTGTAATGAAAAACTTCCATGAAATGAGAGAATATATAGAGGAAATAGAGGAAGTGCTATCATCTTATGAAGATAAGCTAAAAGAAATAAAAGATATTCTTCAACAAAATAATATTCCTAAAAATTTAGATATAAAACTTAAGAAAAGTATGAGCAATATGTATTTAGGTGGAATTCTAGGGGGGATAGGTATAGCATTATCCTTCTTTGGAATACCATTAATGATTTTAGGCATATTATTAATTTCCTTAGGAATTTTTTTAGGGGTTAAAGGTTTTATTGAAGGTAATGCCCTTAAAGGAAAGAAGAATGCATCTAAAAGGGTAGAAGCTTTAAGAAAGGAAATAGATTCAATAGAGTTAAGCTTAGATGGATACATGGAAAAAGTGGATGCAAAAGACTATGGAGATTTAATAACTGCTATAAGAAGATTTAATTCTTACAAGGAATATGAAGAAAGATTGTTACTTAGAATTGAAGAAAAGAAAAAAATGATAAATGAAGAGGGACTTCTTAAAGATAAGAGTAGGTATAATAAGAATTGTGAGATGATTTCATCAATAGAAAGACTATCCTCCTCTAAAGATTTAGATGAGGTGCTAGAAAAGGTAAATATTTTTGAAGGTTTGTCCATTACAAAAGAAAAGCTAGAAGAGGACCTTAACATAAAAACTGAACTTTTAAATGAGCTAAGTTCTAATATAGAAGTCCAAGAAGAAAAGCTTAGAGAAAAGCTAAAGGCTATGGATTTAGACCTAGGAAATTTATTAGATATAGAGCTATATATAAAGGAATATAAGGAAAAGCTTAAAAAGAGAGCTGAAATTCATAGTAATATACTGTCTATTGAGGAAACTTATAAGGTATTACTAAAGGATAGAAATATTGATGAGATTAAAGAAGAACTAAAGGACATAGTTAATGATGAAAATGAGTATTCCTTTGAGTCAGAAGATGAGATTGAAAGGGAAGAAAAGAAAAGATCTAGGGAACTAATAGATTGTGAAAAGAGAATAAAGGATCTTGAAAATAATATAGCTACGAGACTTATAGGGAAAAGAGATTTAGTGAAGATAGAAGAAGAAATACAAGCTGTAGAGGGGGAAATTAGAAAGGGTGATAAAAAAGTTAAGGCTTTAGATATAGCTATGGAAACTTTAAAAGAATCCTTTAATGAAATTAGAAGAGAAGTAGGTCCTGAAATTAATAGAAGGATACTAAATAATTTTAAAGAATTATCTCTTAATAAATATGAGGATGTTAAGCTTGGTGACAATTATGAGATGCTTGTTAGAGATAAAGATAATCTTTTTAAAGGGGATTATTTAAGTAATGGAGCATATGACCAGCTTTATTTATCCTTAAGATTAGCTTTTATAGATATGTTATTTAGTCATGAAGAATGTCCTATAATTTTAGATGATGCCTTTATTCAATATGATGATACTAGAAGAAAGAGGGCTATTGAGCTAATTTATAATAAAATAAAAGGACAGGGAATAATATTTACTTGCCAGCAAAAAGAGAAAGAAATATTAGATGAGATGTGTTGTAAATATAATTTAATAAATTTATAAGAATATGCACATAATTAGCATTTAATCATATATAAGAATAGAACGGAAAGTGTTAGGTTATCAGTAATACTGTTAACCTGATTTTTTTATAATTTCCTTACCTTTAGTAGGAGTGGGGTGGATATTTGTTTTGATGTGACTTGGAGCGTAGCGACGGAACAAGCAAAATAAATATCCATACAACCTTTTTTTAGTTATATTGTCAATAATAGATATATGTGGTTATCTTATTGACAAAAAATAGATGAGAGTATACAATAAGAAATGCAAATGCAAATCATATGCAATAAGGAGTGCGAAATGAAAAAGTTATTAGTAAAACTATCAGTGCTAATGATACTTCCAGTTATGTTAATTGGATGCTCAACTAAAAGTGGTAATGATAATGAACAAAGTGAAAAAGTTAATGTTATGGTTTCTATTAGTCCTTTAAAGGAATTTGCTGAAAGAATAGGTGGAGACAAGATAGAAGTTAGTACTCTTGTTCCTGAAAATGCAGAACCTCATGATATTGATTTTGGACCAAAAGATCTAGAAAAGCTAATGAAAAGCCAAGTATTTGTATACAATGGATTAGGCATGGAACATTGGTTAGAGAATGTTGAAGGACAAATTGATAAAGATAAAGTTAAAATGGTAGATAGTAGTACTGGTGCTGATGTTAGAGTTATAGATGGAAAACAAGACCCGCATTTATGGTTAAGTTTAAGAGAAGCAACAGTTCAAAGTAACAACATAAAAAATGCATTAATAGAAGTAGACCCGGAAAATAAAGATTTCTATGAAGAAAACTATAATAAATTTAAGGATGAACTTGATTCATTATATAATGAATATAAGGATAAGTTTGCTTCAAAGACTCAAAAATATTTTATGACTAGTCATGCAGCTTTTGGATACCTTTGTAGAGACTTTGGATTAACAGAAAATTCACTTCACGATATATTTGGTGAAGGAGAGGTAACAGCCAAGAAGAATGCTGGAGCAATTAATTATTGCAAAGAAAAAGGGATAACAGTTATATTTTCAGAAGGAAGCGAAACTCAAAAGGAAGCAGAAACTATAGCCAATGAAATTGGTGGAAAGGTTGAGCCGATATATAGCTTAGAAACTAAGGTTGAAGGAAAAAGTTATATTGAAGCAATGAGATATAACCTTGAAACAATATATAATTCACTTAAATAGTTAATAATAAATATATATATAAGAGAAATTGCGTTGCAATTTCTCTTTTAAATTATTATAGAAAAAGGTTGTTGTAAATATTGGAAAAAGAATGATGTTATGGTATCTTTAAATAAATTGAAGTTTTAACATTAGAGTAAGTTTTAAGTCTACTTAAGGATTAGGCTTAACTGTTTATAGGAATATTTAATGTTATTAGATAAAAGAATGAAGTGAGGGATTAGATGAGCAGAGCAGAAAACTTTTATAAAGAAAAAATAAATAGTGCAAAAGATAAGATAAATATTTTAGATAAGTCTATATCTTATATTGGCTGGGGGAGATTAGCTATTGTATTAGTTGGGATTGCTGCAGGATATAAGTTATATAAATCAACTAATTTTTTAAATCTTATTTTAGTAGAGTTATTAATTTTAGCGCTATTTATTCTAGTAGCTATAATACATGGTAAAAAAATTAATGAAAGAAATAAATTAAACATTTTATTAGAGATAAATGAAAAAGGTTTAAATAGATTAAATGGAAAATATAAAGAAGATGAGGATAAGGGAGAAGAATTAATTGAAGAGGGGCATTCCTTCTGTGAGGATTTGGATGTTTTTGGCAATAATTCGTTATTCCAGATGGTAAATACCACAAGAACTAAGAGTGGGCGTAAAAAGTTAAAGGAAATATTACTTCTTAAGAACTTACCTTCTAAAGAGGTTGTAAATAAAAAGCAGAAAGCAATAAAAGAACTAGGAGAAAAGGTTGAATGGAGACAAAAACTTTATATAGATGGTACTTTTAAGAAAAAGAAGGGTGAAGAGCTTGAAGAGTTAATAAAGTGGGGAAAGACACCTTCTGAAACAAGCTCTATAAAACTAATAATTGCAGGGATATTTATAGCAGTTACATTAGCTTTAATAATAGCATGTACATTTAAAATATTACCTTTTAGTATAGTTATTTTAGATTTAATGATTAATTACGTTGTTATTAAAATGCTAACAAAGGATATGAACCATGTAATAGAATTATTTCATTCTATTAAAAATAGTGTAAGAGCTTATTCTAATATATTAAATTTAATAGAAAAAGAAGAGTTTACAAGTGAGTATTTAAATGAAACTAAAGCTAAACTCACTATAGGAGGAGAATCTTCTTGCAGTAAGGAAATGAATAGATTAGCAGATCTCTTAGATTGGGTTGGAGACTCAATGGCAAATGCATATTATTTTATTTTAAATGTCTTTGTATTTGCAGATGTATTTATATTATTTAACTTAGATAAATGGAAAGAAAAGAATGGGGACTCTATAGAAAAGTGGCTTGAGGTTATGGGAGAATTTGATGCTCTATCAAGTATATCTAACATAAGTTTTGATCATGAGGATTGGTGTTTTGGAAATATTACTGAAAAAGAAATAAAGGGCGTTAATATGGCTCATCCTTTGATAGGTGATAGAGCAGTTGCCAATACTTATGAATTAGTAACGCCAAAGCAAATAACCTTGATTACTGGGTCAAATATGTCTGGTAAAAGTACATTCTTAAGAACTGTAGGAATAAATCTTTTACTAACTTATATTGGCGCACCAGCTTGTGCAAATGAATTTAGTTGTCCTATTATGAATATTTACACATGCATGAGAACAAAGGATAACTTAGAGGAAAGTATATCTTCTTTCTATGCAGAGATTTTAAGAATAAAGCTTATTATAGATGCTTGTAAAAGAGGAGAAGAGGTATTTGTTTTACTTGATGAAATATTTAAGGGAACTAATTCTAAGGATAGACACATAGGTGCTACTGTTTTAATAAAACAGTTAATATCAAATGGAGCTAGAGGTCTTGTTTCAACACATGACTTGGAACTATGTGATTTAGAAGAAGAGATGAAGGAAGTAGAAAACTACAATTTTAGAGAATATTATAAAGATAATAAAATTCAGTTTGATTATAAGCTTAGAAAAGGTAAGAGTAATACACAAAATGCTGTATATCTAATGAGGCTGGCTGGTATAGATTTTTGAAAATAATTCACTTTATTCCAATAAGAAAGTGGTTAGAAAATCTGACAAGCTATTAGGATTATGTTACAATAAAGTTGTAATGAAAAAGTTTTACTTAATATGAAGGGGAGAGTTATGAATATAGCGTTTTTTCTTACACCAAAGAATGAAGTAGTGTGTGAAAGTTGTGAAGCGACCATGAGACAGGTAATGGAGAAGATGGAGCATCACGGTTATACAGCTATTCCATTAATAGATAAGAGTGGAAAGTATGTTGGAACTCTTACAGAAGGTGACCTTTTATGGAAACTAAAGAATACACCTGATTTAAATTTTAAAAACACAGAATGTGTTAAGGTAAAAGAGATAGATAGAAGAGTATCTCATAAGAGTGTATCAATCAATTCAGATATAGAAAATTTAATTAATTTAGCAATAAATCAAAATTTTGTTCCAGTTGTGGATGACAATGGAATATTTATTGGGATTATAAAGAGAAGTGATATAATTAATTATTGCTATAATGAAATGAAAAAATAGTTAAGAGTTTAGAAGAGGAATCGCAATGCGATTTCTCTTTTTTCCTGTCTAGGAAAGCATAAAATTTCAATTAGCTATAAATTAAAGGTATTATTACATTTTCATATTAAATTAGATTTTATGAAAGGATAATGTCTAATTAATTTATGAATAATAGATTAAGGTGTTGACAAAATAGAAATGAAGTATTAATATCAAATCACACCCCCTACCCAGGGGGTAGAGGAGGTAAAAGATGAATTCTGATAAACAAAAAGCGTTACAAACACTAAAAACTTGTAGGGGACAAGTGGAAGCAATAATTAAAATGTTGGAAGACGAAAGGTATTGTATAGATATTTCAAATCAAATAATTGCAGCTCAAGGATTATTAAAAAAAGCAAATAAGTTAATTCTTACTCAGCATATGCATCATTGTTTAAAAGAGGCTGCAAGCAATGAGGTTGAAAGAGATGTAAAGATTGAGGAAGTTGTGGGGATTGTAAATAAGCTTATTGATAAGTAGTTTTAATAGGAGGAATATAGCTTATGAAAAAAGATTTTAAGGTTACAGGTATGACCTGTGCAGCTTGTTCAAGTAGAGTTGAAAGAGTTTTAAACAAGATGGAAGGGGTTACTAAGGCTGAAGTTAACTTAGCAACTGAAGACCTTCATGTAGATTATGATGATTCAAAACTTAACACTCAGGACATTATAGGAAAAATAGAAAAAGCAGGTTATGGAGCTTATGAAGTAAAAGAAGATACAAAGATTGATGAGACTGATAAAGAAGAGGCTATTAATTCTTTAAAGAAAAGATTTGTACTTTCATTAGTTTTTGCAGTTCCATTACTTTATATATCAATGGGGCATATGATGGGGGCACCCCTACCTAATATTATAAATCCTATGGATAATGCAATGAACTTTGCATTAATTCAATTGATTTTAGTTATACCAGTAATGATTGTAGGTAGAAAATTCTTTATTAGTGGATTTAAAAACCTAGTTCATTTAAGTCCTAATATGGATTCATTAATTGCAATTGGTACATCAGCAGCATTTCTTTATGGAATATATGCAATAGTAAAAATTGCTGGTGGAGATACTCATTTTTCAATGGACTTATACTTTGAATCAGGAGCAACAATTTTAACTTTAATTACTTTAGGTAAATATCTAGAGGCAAAGACAAAAGGAAAGACATCAGAAGCAATTAAAAAGCTTATGGGATTAGCTCCAAAGAAGGCAACAATAATTGTAGATGGTGTAGAAAAAGTTATTTCCATTGATGAAGTTAAGGTTGGAGATGTAATTTTAGTAAAGCCAGGAGAAAAGCTTCCTGTAGATGGTGAAATTATTGAAGGAACAACTACTATAGATGAATCAATGCTTACAGGAGAAAGTATTCCAATAGATAAGAATATTGGAGATAAGGTTTTTGGAGCAAGTATAAATAAATTTGGTATGTTTAAATATAAGGCTACAAAGGTTGGTAAGGATACTGCATTAGCTCAAATAATTAAGCTTGTAGAACAGGCACAAGGATCAAAAGCACCAATAGCTAAAATGGCAGATATTATTTCTGGATACTTTGTACCAACAGTAATAACACTAGCAGTTATTTCAAGTATTGTCTGGGCAATAAGTGGTAAGGGACTAGAATTCTCGCTAACAATATTTATAGCAGTCCTAGTTATAGCTTGCCCATGTGCTTTAGGATTAGCTACTCCAACAGCAATAATGGTTGGAACAGGTAAGGGTGCAGAAAATGGTATTTTAATTAAAAGTGGAGTTGCATTAGAAGGAGCTCATAAAATTAATACTGTTGTATTTGATAAGACAGGTACAATTACAGAAGGTAAACCAAAGGTTACGGATATAGTAACTAAAGGATTAAGCGAAGATGAGTTATTGAGATACGCTTCTTCAGCGGAAAAAGGGTCTGAGCATCCATTAGGAGAAGCTATAGTTGTAGCTGGGATAGAAAGAGAATTAGAGTTATTTGAAATAGCATCCTTTAAATCTGTACCAGGTGAAGGGATAGTTACTTTAATTAATAATAAAAACATTCTTATTGGTAACAATAAGTTAATGAAAAATAACAATATAAATATAACTTCAGTAGAAAATGATGTTAAGCTATTAGCTTCTCAAGGAAAGACACCAATGTATATGGCTATAGATGGGAATTTAGCTGGAGTTATTGCAGTGGCAGATACATTAAAATCAAATAGTAAAAAAGCAGTTGAAGCACTTCATAAACTTGGAATTGAAGTAGTTATGTTAACTGGTGATAATGAAAAGACAGCACAAGCTATTGCTAAGGAAGTAGGGATAGATAAGGTTGTTTCAGATGTATTGCCAGGAGATAAGGCAAATGAAGTTAAGAGACTTCAAGATGAAGGGAAGAATGTGGCTATGGTTGGTGATGGAATAAATGATGCTCCAGCACTTGCAATGGCGAATATAGGTATAGCAATTGGATCAGGTACAGATGTAGCTATAGAATCAGCTGATATTGTTTTAATGAGAAGCGATATTCTAGATGTTGTTGGAGCTATCCAATTAAGTAAGGCAACAATAAAGAATATTAAAGAAAACTTAGGATGGGCATTTGGTTATAATACTTTAGGAATACCAGTAGCTATGGGAATTTTATATGCCTTCGGAGGCCCACTTCTTAATCCAATGATAGCTGCATTTGCTATGAGTTTTAGTTCAGTATCCGTATTATTAAATGCTTTAAGATTAAAAAGATTTAAACCTAAATTTTAATAAAATATAAAGATTTTTTGGAGGGATTTATTATGGCAAAGTTTAAAATTGAAATGAATGGAATGTCTTGTATGCACTGTGTAGGACATGTGAAAAATGCATTTGAAGATTGTGGAAAAGTTAGAGGGATGGATGTAGAAATAAATAAAGCTGTAATTGAAGGAGATTTGACAGAAGAAGAAATTAAAGACATCATTGAAGATGAAGGATATGATGTTGTGAAGATAGAAAAGATAGACTAAAAAAGCTGCCTAAGGGCAGTTTTTTTATTAATAAGATTCATAAAAATAAAGAGAGAAATTGACTAAGCAATTTCTCTCTCTTAACTTTTAAAGTCCTGATTTATATTTTTCTAATTCAGCATCTATGTCAACATCACCTAATTGTTCGAATTCGCTATCAAAGTCATCAATGTTCTTTAATTCTCCAAGACCATTAGCCATAGCCTCTTCTCTAGCAATCTTTCTTTCGATATTATCAATATTAATAGAATTAGTTTTAGTTTCAACATTTGCTAAAACTTCATTAACCTTCTTAGAAGCTTTGGCTGTAGAGTACCTTGCAGCAGCTTCATCCCTATAGCTTCTTGTCTTTTCAAGTTCTTCTTCTAAAGCTCTTAAGTTTTTCTTTAAAGCATCTGCTTGGGCCTTAGATGTATTATAGGTAGTTACTAAAGATTCATACTTCTTATCAGCATCTACCTTCTTTGCTAATGCTCTTTTAGCTAAATCCTCATTATTCTTAGAAAGAGCTAATTTAACTTTTGAATCATAATCAACAGATTCATTTTTAGCAGCATTCATTTTCTTTTCAATTTCATGAACATTACCTAAAACTTGAGCAGAGTTTAATTTAGCTTTGCTTAATTGTTCTTCCATATCCTTAATTTTTTGATCTAGTAATTCAATTGGATTTTCCATTTCATCTAAAGTTGAGTTGACTTTTCCTTTAATCATGTTTGACATTCTTTTAAAAATACCCATGATATAACCTCCTAATTTTATTAGTATTTAATTTAAATATCAAGTACATCATATTATCTAAATTAATATTATAACTAAATTATAATGGTAAAATATTGAAAGTGCAAAGGCGAAATTAACCTATAAAAGGATAAAAGAGTTAAGTGAGAATAAGAGGTATGAAATAACTCTTTATATTGTAAGCTATTTTACTATAGTTATATAATTAAAAATTTTACCTATTTTCTATATTATACCATAAACTTATTTTGGGTAAATATATAATATAATTTATATGCTACTTGTATTAGCGATAACAATAATATAGAATTTAAATTGGATTAAAATTGTATTTTAGGGAGTGATTTATATGACAAATGAAACAAACATGAATAGCATGAGTGAGTTTTTAAATGATTATGACGTTAAGAGAATAAGAGAAGGAGAAATCCTTGATGGTAAGGTTATAGAAGTAAATGATAAGGAAGTAATAGTTAATATAAATTATGCCTTTGATGGAGTTATATCTAAAGAAGAATTAACTTATGAAGGAACAAATCCTGAAGAAGTTGTAACGAAGGGCGATGAGTTTAAAGTATACGTTTTATCACCTAATGATGGAGAAGGATATGTGTTACTTTCAAGAGTTAAGGCTTTAGCAGTTACTGAAAGAGAAGAATTAAAGAAGGCATTTAAATCAGGTGAATTAATAAATGTAAATGTTAAGGAAGCTGTAAAGGGTGGAGTTGTAGCTTATTATGGTGGAGTTAGAGTATTTATTCCAGGTTCTCAATTAGGTAGAGAAAGAGTTGAATCTTCAGCTGTAGTAGGAAAGATTCTTGAAGTTAAGTTAATAGAATTAGATTTAAGAAATAGAAAAGTTGTTGCTTCTAGAAGAGTGATAGAAGAAGAGCAATATCAAGTAGAGAAGAAAAATATGTGGGCTTCTATTAATGAAGGAGAAAAGAGAACAGGTGTTGTAACAAAGATAGCTAAGTTTGGAGCATTTGTTGATATTGGTGGAGTTCAAGGTTTAGTTCATATAAATGATTTAGCTTGGGGAAGAGTTAAGAGAGTTGAAGATGTAGTTAAAGTTGGAGACCAAGTTGAAGTATTTGTTGGTGAAGTAGATAGAGAAAAAGAAAGATTAGCTTTAGTTTTAAAGGATGTTAATAATGAACCATGGAAGGTTCATGGAAGTTCTATAAAAGATGGAGCTGTAATGGAAGGTAAAGTAGTTAGATTAACTAACTTTGGAGCTTTCGTAGAAGTTTTACCTGGAGTTGAGGGATTAGTTCATATTACAGAAATAACTGATGAAAACATAGCTAAAGCAAGTGATGTATTAACTGTAGGACAAAATGTAAAAGTTAAGGTTTTAAGCATTGATACAGAAAATAAGAAGTTAAGCTTAAGCATTAAAGAAGCTGTTGAGAGAAACAAGGAATACATGAAGTATAATGATAATGAAGAAGGATTAAGTTTAGGAGATTTATTTAAAGATCTTAAGTTCTAATTAATTAAACAATAATATGGAGAAATCATATAGAGATTTCTCCATATTTTTTTATTTTTTAGGAAAGCATAAAATTTTAATTAGCTATAAATTAAAGGTGTTATTACATTTTCATATCAAAAAATATAAAATAAAAGATAATAATTTTATAATCTCCTTACATTAAGTACGAAGGGAATAAATATCTATGGACTAAGCGATGGAACAAGCAAAATAAATATTCACCCTATCTTTTTGTTGACAAAAAATGTGAAATAAAATATATTATTAGTAAGTACTATGTAATACATAGTACTTACTTTTTACAAAAGCTACTATGTTATACAAAGTAGGAGAAGGGATAGATTTGTTATGCAAGATAAATCGCAATTATTAAAGGGAGTTTTAGAAGGTTGTATATTGAAAATTGTAAGGCATAAAAAGGAAACTTATGGATATGAAGTTGTAACAGAATTAAGGACTTTTGGCTTTGGTCAATGTACAGAAGGAACGGTTTATCCATTGTTGACAAGATTAGAAAAAAGAAAAAGTTTAGCTTCACAAAAGAAGGAATCTCCACTTGGGCCTCAGAGGAAATATTATTCATTGACTGAAGAAGGAGAACAAGAACTTGAAGAGTTTACAAGAATCTGGGGTGAGTTTAAGGGGTTTGTTGATGGAATATTTAAGTATTATGAAGGGAAGTAGGATTGATGAATAAGTTAGACAAACAAATAAAAGTAAACTATAGCAATATGCTGAAGATAGACAAGAGATATCAGGATTTGGTTACAAATATAGTATGTTATTTAAGAGGTAAATTAAATAGTGTTGATGCAGAAGAAGCAATTAATGATGTAAATGATATTTTATTAGGGGCTCAGTATAGGGGAGAGGATCTAGAGGTATTAGTTGGAGATTATAAGGGGTTTTGCGATAATATAATAGATGCGTATAGGGGAAATGACAAGTGGTATTCTCTAAAATCATATTTCTATGACTTTGGAGGGATTTCCATATATATGCTAGTGTTCTTTATAGCATTAGATATTCTTTCAAGCATACCTACTGTTAAACCATTAACTTTATCTAATATTTTAAATATGAAATATACAATATCATTAGCGCCAATTATATCTCTTATAATTGCTCTTATATTTTCTATTGGTGTAGTAAAATATATATGTATTCATCCTTGGAAAAATGAAAATAAGAAGGAAGCTATAATGTCTTTTATAATTATTTTTATTGTATTATTAGCTATGGTGGCATCAACTTTTTTCTTTAGAAAGATAGAGATATATACTTTTGGTAATATACCAATAATAATTATTATAGCCTCTTTGGTATGCTTAACTGTTATAGGAGCTAATATTATTAAATTAATAAAGGTTAAAAGAATGGATAAGGTATCTAATAAATAATTAAATATATAAATATACAAATATATAAATATAAGCTATAGGAAGATGTTATCTATAGCTTATATTTAATTTTTTTCTATCAAGATTAGAGATATAATTTTCATATTCTTTTACATGTGTTATGCATAAATCCGCAACTACAATTATTAATTTTTAAATAAAAAAACGTACAACTTAGTAAGCAGAACTTAGGTTCAACTTAGCAAACTGTACGTTAAATATATATGTTATAGCATTTATAAAAATTTCAATGTAAGAAAAAACTGAAATTTGATAGTAATATAATCTTTATAGCTTTTCTATTTTTAACATATTTGTTCCACCAGTTTGGGTTGTTGGCATTCCAGCAGCAACAATAATATCATCTCCAGGATTTGCAAAGTCAACCTCAACTGCCTTAGTTTTAGCTTCAGTAAGAATTTCATCTGTGGTATTAAACATTTCGCACTTAAGAGGCATTACTCCAAAGTTTAATGAAAGGCTCCTTCTTACTTCTTCAAAAGGAGTAATTGCAATTATAGGGCATTGTGGTCTATATTTTGATAAAAGTCTAGCGGTAGAACCACTTTTGGTAGCAGCCACTATTGTTTTAGCATTTAGTACAAAGGATGTTCTACAAGCTGAGTAGCTTATAGCATCTGCATAAGAAGATGTTGTAGGATCAATATTTCTATTAAGTAAATGGTCATACTCTAGGTTTTCTTCAGCTTCAATAGCTATCCTAGACATTGTTTCAGCAGCCTCAACCGGGAAGTTACCAGAAGCACTTTCTCCAGAAAGCATTATTGCATCAGTACCATCAAATATTGCATTACATATATCAGATGCTTCTGCTCTTGTTGGAAGAGAGTTTCTTATCATGGAATCTAACATTTGAGTAGCTGTAATAACTATCTTACCTGCAGTATTACACTTCTTTATTATGTTCTTTTGAATTATTGGAACTCTTTCTATAGGAATCTCTACGCCCATATCGCCTCTAGCAACCATAACACCATCAGTTACTTCAATTATTGAATCTATATTATCTACCCCTTCTTGGCTTTCAATTTTAGCAATAATTTTAATATTTTCACCATTATTTTCTTTAAGAACTTTTCTAACTTCTAATATATCACTTGCTTTTCTAATAAATGATGCAGCGATGAAATCTACCCCCATCTTACATCCAAATATAATATCATCTATATCTTTTTCTGTAATAGAAGGAAGTTGTATTTTTACATTAGGGACATTTACCCCCTTATGATTTTTAATCATACCTCCTACTAAAACTTTACACTTAATTTCTTTTCCAATTACATCTATTATTTCAAACTTTAATAGTCCATCATCTACTAAGATGCTACCTCCAACCTTAACATCTTTATATAAAGTTTCATAAGAGATAGAACAGCGCTTATCATCTCCTAGAAGTTCTTCTCCACATACAAATGAGAACTCTTGACCATTTTTTAATTCGATACCATCATTTACAAAATTATGAGTTCTAATTTTAGGACCTTTAATATCAAGAATTATTGCAGTTGAAGAGTTCATTTCCTCTCTTAATTTTTTTATAAGATCAATTTTATCCTTATGGGTTTCATGAGTACCATGAGAAAAGTTTAGTCTTGCAGCACTCATACCAATTGTAATAAATTTTCTTAAAGTTTCTTCATTGTCGCTAGCAGGTCCGATAGTAAAAATCATTTTAGTTTTTTGCATTTGAGATTCCTCCTAAAAATAATGTTTTTTGTCAAAATTATTATGTGCAAACATTAAAAAAGTAAGTAATGTTTATTTATTTTGCACATAATTAAAATAAGAAAATAATTTTATGATATACTGTAGATGTTTATAGTATAATTTTAACATATTATATCTGAAAAGGAGTCAAAATAATGGAAGTTTTACAAAATTTACAACCTTATGAAGTATTTAAATATTTTGAAGAGATATCTAATATCCCAAGGGGATCAGGTAATGAAAAAGCTATAAGTGATTACTTAGTTAACTTTGGTAAGAATCTTGGATTAGAAACAATTCAAGATAAGGCTTTAAATGTAATAATTAAAAAACCTGCAACTAAGGGATATGAAAATGCACCTACAGTTATAATCCAAGGTCATATGGATATGGTGTGTGAAAAGAATAAGGATACAGAACATGATTTTACTAAGGACCCTATAAAGCTAGTTGTTAAGGGGGATGAAATATATGCAGATGGAACTACTTTAGGGGCAGATAATGGTATTGCAGTAGCTTATGCTATGGCAGTTCTTGCAGATAATTCAATAGAACATCCAGCTATAGAAGTTCTTTTAACTACAGATGAAGAAACAGGCATGACTGGTGCTATGAACATAAATAAAGATGACATACAAGGAAAGATACTTCTTAATATTGATAGTGAAGAAGAAGGGTATTTACTAGTAAGTTGTGCTGGTGGAATAAGAACTAAATCTTCTTTAGATATTACTTGGGAAGTTTTAAATGATGAAAAGATATTTGAAATATCAGTAAGAGGATTAAAGGGTGGTCATTCAGGTGCTGATATTCATGAATGGAGAGGTAACTCTAACAAACTTATGGGTAGAGTATTAAAAGACTTATTAGAAAAGATAGATTACAAAATAGTATCTATTAATGGTGGTTCTAAGAATAATGCTATACCAAGAGAAGCAGATGGAATCCTAGCTATAAAGTCAGCAGATGAAGAAAAGCTAGTAAGAATAGTTGAAACATGGGATAAGGTATTTAAAAAGGAATTAGAAGCACAAGATCCAGGAGTTTCTTTAACTGTTAAGGAAGTTTCGGTAGAAAGCAAGAAGGCGTTTAATAAGGAAACTACTGAAAAGGCTGTGAACTTATTATTTGTTTATCCTAATGGAGTGAATACAATGAGCCGTAATATAGATGGCTTAGTTGAAAGTTCAACCAATATAGGTATACTTACAACTACTGACTCAGAAGTTATTTTTGATAGCGCTGTTAGAAGTTCAGTACCATCTTTAAGAGCTAATATAGAAGAGAAGGTTAAGACAATTACTGAATTAGCTGGAGCTAAATATTCTGCTAATGATGGATATCCAGGTTGGGAATATAAAGCGGATTCTAAAATAAGAGAGATTTGCAAAGATGTATATAAGAAGATGTATGGTGAGGAACCTGTAGTTTATGCTTTACATGCCGGAGTTGAATGTGGATTATTTGAAGAAATCCTTGGGGATTTAGATATGATAAGCTTTGGACCTAATATAAGAGGAGCTCATACTCCAGAAGAACATTTATCTATTTCTTCTACTAAGAAGGTATGGGAATACTTATTAGAAGTATTAAAGGCTATTAAGTAATATAACGGAGGAACTGCTTTATAGCAGTTTCTTTCTTTTTTATTAATAAAGTATTATAGTGATTATTGATATTAACAAAGAATCAGTATTGATTAATTAACATGATATGGGTATAATGTTAATATATTAATAAAATTTTAGGAGGAATAGAAGATGGACGTTAAAGAAAAAGTGTTAGAAGTCTTAAATAATTCAGCTGAACCTTTAAAGGGAGGACAAATTGCAGAAATATCTGGGTTAGATAAGAAAGATGTAGATAAGGCAATTAAGGCTCTTAAGGCGGAAGAAAAGATCATATCTCCAAAGAGATGCTTTTATACAGCTAATAAATAGAAAATATTAAGGGACTATCTATTGATGGTCTCTTTTTTCTGTCTAGAAAAATATAAAATTTAAATTAGATATAAATCAAATATATTGTTACATTGCTGTGACTTGGAGCTTGCTATGGAAGAAGCAAAATAAATATCAACCCCACCTTTTTTGTCTAAAAAACTATGGATAACTATTCATTAATTAAAGGAAGGGAATATAAACTCTCTGTAGAATTATTATATTTAAGTGATTTAATGGGAGGAGAGTTAGTTGGTATATATTGGATTTGAATTTAAGGACTATGTAGTGTCCAGTGTAGAAGAAGATGGACTAGAAGAATTAAATAATTGGATAAAAATAAATAATAGTGAAGATCATACTTGCTATTCATTAGATAGTCAAATGTTTTATAGAAGATTTTTAGAATATTATGTAACAGAAAATGAATTCTTTTTAGAGATACACAAAAATAATGAGCTTGTTGGAGTGTTTAAAGGAAGATTAGAGTTAGAAAATAAGAAAGAATTATTTATATGGCTTTTTATAATAAAAAAAGAATTAAGGAATGAAGGCCATGGTTCTGAAATTGTGTCAGGAGTCATAGAATATTTTATAAGACAATATACAATAGATACTATAAAAGTTGGAGTTGTACAAAACAATTTAGAGGGCATTTCTTTTTGGGATAGTAAAGGATTCAAAGTAGAAAGGATAGCTAAAGACTTTTTTCAGGATGAAGAAGAAAGTGGAAGAAATCTTGTTATTATGCAAAGATAATAATATGTAAATAAAATAGCTTGACTATTTTGGAATAAATTACTATAATTAAAAAAGCAGGGCAAGAAGAACGTCCTATAAATGTGTGTGAAAATGTTTACTAAAACTATTGTGGGAAGTGAAACTTTCTTAAAGGAAGGGGAGTATCTATGATTTCAAAAAGAAAGATACTTACTAAGGCTGTAGCTATTACAGTTGTATGTGCAGCAGTTGCAATGGTAGGTGCAGAAAGTATAAGTGCAGATACAAGTGCAAAGACAAAACAGGGTGTAGTACTTAAGACAAGTGAACTTAAGGTTAATAAAGTAATTGTGTCACCTAAAAAGGTTGAAGAACCAAATACCGTACAATCTTCAAGATCATCAAACACAACAGGTAAGAAAAATACTAATTCTTCTATAAACAGAGGAGTGAACAAGTCATCAAGCCAAGTAGCAAATTATGCTTGTAATTTCCTAGGAAGACCATATGTATATGGTGCAAATGGACCAAATGCATTCGATTGTTCTGGTTTTACAAGTTATGTATATAGACATTTTGGGGTGAGTTTACCACGTACAGCTAAATCACAATTTAGTGCAGGAAGTGCAGTGTCAAGAGATAATTTAGCGCCTGGAGACTTAGTATTCTTTAATACAGTAGGATACTTAGGTCATGTTGGTTTATACATTGGTGGTGGTGATTTTATACATGCTGCATCAAGTGGTATGGTAAAAATAAGCTCTCTTAGTGAGGGGTACTACAGAACAAGATATGCAGGAGCAAGAAGAGTATTTTAATTTTAGTTTTTAGTGTATGAATATATAAGGTCTCTACTTAAATTTATTTAAGTAGAGATTTTTTTTGTCTAGGAAAATATAAAATCAAGGATAATAATTTTATATTTTCCATACCTTTAGTGGGAGTGGAGTTGATATTTGTTTTGATGTAACTTTGAGCGCAGCGACGGAACAAGAAAAATAAATATCAACTCCACCTTTTTTGTGCTTAAATTACGAATATTTCTCCTTTTTAATTAATATACATAATATTAAAGAAGTAAGGGGGGAGAATATGAGATACACAAGATACGACTATAAGAAGAAAAGTGGAGGAGGTTTCTTTTTATGGATTCTATTAATTATTATTTTAGCAGTAGCTATAGGAATTACTATCTTCAAGATGTTTTTTAGTGATGGGGAAATAAGTAATTCACTGAAAGTACCTAATAAAAGTCAGAAAGAAGAAAGTATTAATACAGATGAGAATAGTGGCGTATTTAAAGTAATCCAATGTGGATTGTTTTCTAAAGAGGAAAACGCCAATAGCGCCTTAACAACGTTACCTTCTTCTATGACTGGATTTGTAATTCAGGAGGAAGGTAAGTTCAAAGTTATGGCTGGTATATATAGTGATGAAGAATGTGCAAAAAAAACAGAAGAGTTAACTAAAGCATCAATTAATAACTTTACTATTAAGTGTTCTATACCAAAGGACTCTTCAGAAAAAAAGATAGAGGCACAAATAATAGAGGGATACTTGCAGATAATAAATAAGTTTGAAGAAAGTGACGTGAAATCAGTAAAAACGGTTGATTTTAAAAAGTGGACAGAAGAAACAGCAGCAAATATTAAAAGTCCTAGTGAAGAAGTTCAAGATTTGGTGAAAGTTATTAAAGAGTTACCTGATGAATATACTCAAAAGGATGTTAAAGCATCTAAGGATTTCTTATACAAATTGCTCATAAAATATCGAGTATAGTAAAATCTTAAGAATAAATTAAAATGCATTAGAATTAAATGAACATACTTGTTTATAAGTATATATAATGATAAACTATATTAGGTGTAGTAATGCTTACAACCATTTGCTACACCTAAGCTTTTATAAAAAATACAAAAAAATATGTCTATAAAATGATAAAAATGGCAATACTATTTGATAGTATACTTTAGGAGTGAGAAAATTGAAGATAGTATTAGCTTCAGCTTCTGAAAGAAGACAAGAATTATTATCTAGATTAGTTGAAGAATTTAAAGTTGTTGTAAGTAATTTTGATGAAAATACGGTTGTTTTTAAAGGAAATGTAAAAGAGTATGTAGAAAATATAGCTTTAGGTAAAGCTATAGATGTACAAAAAAGTATACATGAAGACGTAATTATAATAGCAGCAGATACAATCGTAACTTTAGATAATAAAATTTTAGGTAAGCCTAAAGATGGGACAGAGGCTTTTAGTATGCTTAAAGATTTAAGCGGAAGAACACATAATGTTTATTCTGGAATTGTATTAATAAATACAAAGACAGGGGAAATTATGAAAGATTCCTTATGTACTGAAGTAAGATTTTCAAAGCTTAAGGATGAAGAGATAATTAAATACATAGAGAGCAAAGAACCATTGGATAAAGCAGGAGCATATGGGATTCAAGGTAAGGGTGGCATTTTTGTAGAAGAAATTAAAGGGTGTTACTATAATGTTGTAGGGCTTCCTTTAAATAAGCTTAAAAGTATGATGGATAAAATAATATAAGGGGTGGGGAATCTAATTTAAGAGGAGTATGTAAATGGACAATAATCTTAAGATTTTAGATTTACCATTAAGTGAGAGACCTTTAGAGAAATTACTTTCTTTAGGGGCAGAAAGTTTAAATAATTCAGAGTTATTAGCAATAATATTAAGATGTGGTATTAAAGGAGAAAATGTTCTTTCTTTAAGTCAACGAATATTATGTGAATTACAAGGCTTAGACGGTATTATGAATGCATCATACGATGAAATAACTTCAATAACAGGAATAAAAAAAGTTAAGGCATCGCAGATTTTAGCAGTAGCTGAACTTTTTAAAAGATTTAATACTCTGAAGAGTAATAGAATTGAAATTGGAATATCAAATCCCAAGGATATATCTAGATTACTTATGAATGAAATGAGTTGTTTAAATCAGGAAGTTTTAAAATTAGTAGTATTAAATACTAAGAATAAAATTATAAGAGTAAAGGATGTATTTAAAGGAAGTTTAAACACATCAATAGTACATCCAAGAGAAATTTATTCAGAAGCTATAAGATGTGGTGGAGCTTCAATTATAATATGTCATAATCATCCTTCTGGAGATTCTACTCCTAGCAAGGAAGATATTAACATAACTGCAAGAATAAAAGAATGTGGTAAAATAATAGGAATAGAGCTATTAGATCATATTATTATTGGAAATAATGAATATACAAGTTTAAAAGAAAAAGGAATTATATAGCTGAAAGGGGAAAAATACAATGGGATTTTTTGGAACAAGTAAAGACATGGGAATAGATTTAGGTACTGCGAATACTCTTGTTTTTGTAAAAGGAAAGGGAGTAGTTTTAAGAGAGCCTTCAGTTGTTGCTATAAATAATTTAACAAAGAAACCTTTAGCAGTAGGTGCTGAAGCTAAACTTATGATTGGTAGAACACCAGGAAACATAGTAGCAATAAGACCTTTAAAGGATGGAGTTATAGCTGACTTTGATGTTGCTCACACTATGATTAAATCATTAATTGAAAAGGCTGCTAGTAAGAGCGGTTTTAAAGCACCTAGAATTATAGTATGTTATCCATCAGGAGTAACAGAAGTAGAGAAGAGAGCTATTGAAGAAGCAACAAAGCTTGCAGGAGCAAGAGATGTTATCTTAATGGAAGAGCCAATGGCAGCAGCTATAGGAGCAGGACTTCCAGTAAGTGAACCAACAGGAAGTATGATAGTAGATATTGGTGGAGGAACCACTGAAGTGGCTATTATATCACTTGGGGGTATTGTAACTAGCAAGTCACTAAGAGTTGCTGGAGACGAATTAGATCAAGCAGTTATAGCTTATATTAAGAAAGAGTATAACCTTATGATAGGTGAAAGAACTGCAGAGCAAGTAAAGATGGAAATTGGATCTGCTTATAAAGTAGAAGATGAAGATAGAATAATTGAAATTAAGGGAAGAGATTTAATAACAGGTCTTCCAAAGATTATTGAAGTTTCAGAGTCTCAAATAAGAGAAGCTCTTAAGGAACCTGTATATGCAATAATTGAGTCTATTAAGACAACATTAGAAAAGACTCCACCAGAACTTGCAGCTGATATTATGGAAAAAGGAATAATGCTTGCAGGTGGAGGAGCTTTATTAAAGGGATTAGATGTGTTAATTGGAAAAGAAACAAATATGCCTGTTCATATAGCGGAATCACCTCTTGACTGCGTAGTTCTAGGGGCAGGAAAAGCTCTAGAGGATTTCGACAAAATAAGTAGAGAAGAAAGATAGAGCATAATATATGAAGCTTCTTAAGAACAAACTGACAGTAACTATTATAGTGCTGTCAGTTGCATTTTTAGGGTTAATTACTTTTACTGTTAGTAGAGAGAATAAAGGATTAGAAAGTGGAGCAGGCAGCACTTTAAATCCAGTTCAAAAAGTTGCATATGGTTTTAATAGAGGTGTAAAAGATTTTGTTGATTTCTTTTTGAATTTTTCAGATGTTAGAGATGAAAATAAAGAATTAAAGAAAGAAAATGATAAGCTTAAGGCCGAAATAGATGAGTATTCTAAATTAAAAGAAGAAAATGAAAGACTTCAAAAGGTCTTAAATTTTAAAGATGAAAAGAATAATTATGATTACATAGGTACGAACATAATAGGAATTAGTGGCGATAGTATACTAAATGGATATATTGTCGATAGAGGAAAAGACGATGGAATAGAAAAAGGGATGGTAGTAATTTCAGCGGATGGACTTGTGGGACAAGTTTCCTCGGTAGGGAATAATTGGGCTATAGTGCAATGTATAGTAAATGAAAATGTAAAGGTTGCTGTTATGGTGGATAGCACTAGAGAAAACACAGGAATACTACAAGGATATAAAGATTATTTTAATAATAATTTAGCTAAAGTTCTTAATCTTCCTATGGATTCAGAAGTAAAAGAAGGGGATATTATAGTTACTTCGGGATTAGGAGGATATTATCCAAAAGAAATTAAAATTGGTGAAGTAGTTTCTGTTGAGGAAGATAGGGTTAAAGTAATGAAGAGTGCTATAGTAAAACCTTATGTTGACTTTAATAAGATAGAGGAATTATTTATAGTGGCTCCAAAAGATAAAAGAGAAATAAAGTATGACTAAGAGGTGTGAGATATGAAGAGATTTATAATAGTATTAATATCAATATTATTATTGATATTAGATAATTCATTGTCACCCTTTATAGCTATAAAAGGCATATATCCAAGTCTCTTGTTTATCTTTGCAATAGCCTATTCTATAATTAATGGGAAAAATGAAGCAGTATTTATAGGAGTAGTAAGTGGATTATTACAAGATATATTCTTTTTTAATGGATTTGGAATTAATGCGCTAGTCAATATGTTATGTTGTCTTTTTGCAGGGGTAGTTGGTGAAGGGATATGGAGAAATAAGAAGCTTATTCCTGTAGGAACTATGTTTGTAGCTACTTCATTAAGAGTGTTTGGAATCTTTATTATAATGTATTTATTAAGAATTAAAGTAGATGTGTTAAGAGGTATTTTTGCTGGACTTTACAATTCTATAATTATGTTTTTTGCTTATCCTTTATTTTATAAGTTTTTATATAATGATGAGGAAAAAACAAAGTGGAGGTTTAAATGATAGTTAATAAGCCGAATAAGAAAAAACAATTATCAAGATATTCTGTCTTACTAATAATTATGGGAATTATATTTACAGTGATGACAGTAAAACTCCTTTATATTCAAGTATATAAACATGATGATTATAAGGAAAAAGCTGATACAACATCAACAAAATTTGTATCAGAAAAGGCACCAAGAGGAATTATATACGACCAAGATGGCAATATTTTAGCTACAAATAAGCAAACTTATTCAATAAGCTATACATCTACAGATTTATCCAATAAACAATTCTTTACTACTATGGATGAAGTGTTTAAGATTCTTAAAGATAATGGGAAGACCTTTGAAGATACTCTTATATTAAAGTTGGATGATAAAAATCAGTGGTATCTAGAATATAAAAATAGTGATGATGATTTAATTAGAATAGAGGATTTAAGATTTAAGAAGGATAGAAATTTTGATGCGGAAGTACAGAAAAAATTATATCCTGATGTTGATGAGCTTAGTGATGAACAAAAAGCTAAAATAGATGAGGAGTTACTTAAAATTACACCTCAACAAATCTATTATAAACTTGTTAAGGATTACGGATTGATTAGTTTAATATATCCAAACCCTACAAAAGAAGAGCAACAGATGATTAAAAACATGTCTGGAGAAGAAATTGCAAAAGTTGTATCAGAAAAATATACTCTTACACAACAAAGAGATTATATTGTAATAAAAGATGCATTAAAAATGAGAAGTTATAGTGGCTATAAGTCTGTAACAATTGCAAGCAATATAGAAAAAGATATATATTTCAATATTATGCAAAGACTTAATGACTTACCAGGTATTGATGTTGTTCAAGAACCAATTAGATATTACCCATATAAAACTACTGCATCATCAGTATTAGGATATTTATCTTCTATAGATACATCTCAAAAAGAAAATTATGAGCTAAGAGGGTACGATGCATCTTCAGATCTTATTGGTATTTCTGGAATAGAAGCAGCCTTTGAAGAACAATTAAAAGGTGTAAAAGGTGGGACTACAGTAAAAGTAAACTCTACAGGTAGAGTAACTGAAGAGTTATTTAAGTTAGAATCTTACCCAGGAAATAATGTGCATTTAACAATTGATAAAGATGTTCAATATGCTGCAGAGCAAGCCTTAAAAGATAAGATGGAAGAGATAAAAGCGAAGAATAATGGTGAGTTTAATACAGCTAATAGAGGAGCTGTAGTAGCAGTTGAGGTGAAAACTGGAAGAATACTAGCATCTGTATCATATCCAGATTTTGATCCTAATTTATTTGCTATACCAGGACAGCTTACTACTGAGGAGTATAAAAAATATTTCAATCCAGATCTTGAGGAGTTTGGAAAAGAACTAATAAAAACTAAAAACTTAAAGGATGTTACAGTAGATGATTTGTTTCCAGACTATGGTGATGGTAAAGGAAGAAGAGATATATATGATTTATATCCTAGATCTTTCTTTAACTATGCTACACAAGGTTTATTACCACCAGGATCTATTTTTAAGCCTTTAACTGCAGTTGCTGGTTTAGAAGAAGGTGTTGTAAATCCAGATACAATTATCTATGATAAAGGAAAGTTTACTGAGCATTCAGATGTATATGGAAATTTCCAACCAGAGTGTTTAATATATACTACTAAGCATCAAACTCATGGAGCTGTAGATGTAGGTAAAGCACTAGAAGTTTCATGTAACTACTATTTCTATGAAATTGCTTATAGATTATACCAAAAAGCAGGTGGTGGTGTTAATGCTATGGATACCATTGCAAAATATGCATGGAAGTTTGGTCTTGGATATGATGTTAATAGTCAAACTGAGAGAGGAACTGGTATAGAAATAGAAGAAAGAGTTGGGCAAGTTTATAGTTTTGATGCATATAAAGAAAGTGCAATCTATTATGCTAAGTTTGATTTGGCAGCTGCTTTAGAAAGTGGTTCATATGAGAATATGTATACTTTTATTCCTTTTGATTATTCATATAGAGATGAAGATAGCGAAAAAGTTTATAATGCTAAAAAGAGTTTAAAAGATAAAGTAGAAGCTGCATTTTGGAAGTTAGGTACTGATGAAGAAATAACTAGCAATGAAGAACTTGCAAAAACTTTAGTAAGTGATATAAAAACTATAATGAATAATTCAGAGCTATATAAGAAAAATGTAGAGGAATATAAAGCAAAAGGTAAAGCTTATAATGAATCAGCTCAAGCAAATACTATAGCAGAAATTATTGCTAGATTTATAATAAATGATAGAGGTACTGTTATAAAATCTCCAGCTCAAGAAGTAAATTCATCTATAGGTCAAGGTATGAATAACTTTACACCTATGGAGCTTGCTGGATATATTGCCACTTTAGCTAATGGTGGAACAAGATATAAACTTCATTTTGTTGATAAAATAACAACACCTGAAGGTAAAGTTGTTCAAGAGTTTCCATCAGAGGTAGTAGAAAAGATAGATATGAAACAATCTACTATTGATGCAATTAGAGATGGTATGAGAAGAGCGAATAACGAAGATGGAGGAACAGCTGCTGCAGCATTTAGAGGATTCCCAATAGAAACAGGTGGTAAAACAGGTACAGCTGATTTTAGGGAAAATCAATCTGATGTAGGAAGAGCACCCTATGCAACTTATGTCAGCTTTGCGCCATTAAATGATCCTGAAATAGCATTTGTTGGTGTTATTTATGATGGAGGACATGGTTATTATACTGCGTCAGTAGCTCGTGCTGTTTATGAGGCATATTTTAAAGATAGATTACCAGAAGGATATACTTCTGAAAGTTATCAAAAATATGTAATAGGAGCTCCAGCGGACAATAAGGCAAGTAATTAAAACTTTATACTTTCCTAGAAAGTAAAAATATTAAAAGGAGAAATCGAGTTGTGATTTCTCCTTTTTTTGTAATTAAATATTACCAGTTTCAGCAATTTTATGATAATGTCTACAAAATCATAATATTTAATGATATAATAAAATAGATTTCTTATAATAAGAAGGAATGTAATATTTTTTGTTGAATTATATAAGTGCTAGTAATTGGTGGAGGGTAGCCAATGGGAAATGATAGAATAATTATAAAAGGAAATAAAGAAGGATTAAATGCAATAATAAATATAGATAAGTTTGGCAACTTTGAAGAGATGTTAGATGCATTAATAGAAAAGCTTTCAAAAGGAAAGAAATTCTATAAAGGATCAACTTTATGCATAACAACAAAGCTTTCCTCTTTAACAGAAAAAGATGTAGAAAGTTTAAAGGTTGTTTTGTTTGAAGAGATTGGTATAAAAGATATAGTGTTTGAAGATAAGGATGTAAAGGATAAAGAATCGGAATCAAAAATATTCAATGGAGTTTACGAAGGAAGAACTAAGTTCATTAGAAAGACTGTAAGAGGTGGACAATGTGTTGACTTTCAAGGAAACATTGTAATTGTTGGTGATGTAAATAGTGGGGCTGAAGTATATGCAGGGGGTAATATAATTGTTCTTGGTAGCATAAAAGGAAATGTGTATGCAGGAGTTGGAGGAAATAGAAAAGCTATTATAGCAGCTTTTGCACTTCAACCTGAAATCTTAAAAATAGGAGATATAATAACAATTTCTCCAGATGATTTTGAAAAGCCTAAATATCCAGAAGTGGCAAAAGTAAAAGATGATGCCATAATTGTTGAACCGTATTTAACTAATAAGTATATATATTAAAGTGTGGAGGGATTCGTAAATGGGAGTATCGATAGTAATAACATCAGGAAAAGGTGGAGTTGGAAAAACAACAACAACAGCTAACCTAGGTACAGCATTAGCTGCATTAGGAAATAAAGTAGTAGTCGTTGATGGTGATACAGGATTAAGAAATTTAGATGTGTTAATGGGATTAGAGAATAGAATAGTTTATACAATTGTTGATGCTATAGAGGGAAGATGTAGATTAAAACAAGCTTTAATTAAAGATAAGAGATTCCAAAATCTATTTTTACTTCCAACAGCACAAACAAAGGACAAGGATGATATAAGTCCACAACAAATGTTAAAGTTAGTTAATGAATTAAAGAAGGATTTTGATTATATTCTTATAGATTCACCAGCAGGAATTGAGCAAGGTTTTGAAAATGCTGTAATTGGAGCCGATAGAGCAATAGTTGTAGTAAATCCAGAAATTACTTCAGTAAGAGATGCTGATAGAGTAATTGGTAAGCTTGATGCAAAGGGATTAGAAGATCATGGAGTAATAGTAAACAGACTAAATTATGAAATGACTAGAAGAGGAGATATGCTGGATGTTTCAGATATAATTGAAACTCTATCAGTAAAGCTTGTTGGGGTTGTTCCAGATGACAAGAATATTACTGTGTCAACTAACAAGGGGGAACCAATTGTTTTAGAGGAGAAAGCTTATGCAGGTGAAGCCTTTAGAAATATAGCAAAGAGAATTACAGGGGAAGATGTTCCTATAATGGATTTACAAGAAAATTCGTCAGGGTTCTTTGGATCTTTAAAGAAGTTATTTGGACGTAAATAAAGGAGGGACTGAGAATATGGGACTTTTTGATGGCTTTTCAGCAAAAATTAAACCCAAAGAGGTTGCAAAAGATAGACTAAGGTTAATACTTATTCATGATAGAGGAGATATTCCTGGAGAAACCTTAGATAAAATGAGAGATGAAATATTAGAAGTATTATCTAAATATATAGAAATCCAATCAGATGACGTAGAAATTTCTGTTACTAAGAGTGAGTGTATTGAAGGAGATGCACCTTCGTCTTTAGTAGCCAATATTCCTATTAAAGCTGTAAGAGGAAGATAGAAGAATTTCGAGCTTTGCTCGAAGTTCTTCTTATTTTTGGTAGAAAAAAATTAATATTTTCTTATATTTTGTCATATTATATTTATTCTATAGAGAAAAAGGCAATAATAATATATAATTATGTGTGTAATCTCTGAAAGTATGGAGGTGTAACATTGGAGAGAAGAGATAGAATTTTAAGTAGATATAAATTAGATTTTAAGCTTATTAGAGAGATAGATAAGGGACTGCTATTTTCAGCTATAGCACTTATGCTGTATGGAATGTTTAACATATACTTATGTACAAAGGGGGATGCAGCACCATTCTTTTTTGTAAAGAAACAATTTATGTGGTTTATCATATCTATGGTTGCTTTATATTTCTTAGTGGCAGTAGATTATTCTGTTATCTATAGATATGTACCTATTTTTTATTGGGGTTCAGTTATTTTGCTATTATGTGTATGGATTCCGGGCATTGGGGTTAAGGTTAATGGAGCTAGAGGGTGGATTAATATAGGAATATCTAATCTTCAGCCTGCAGAATTGGCCAAGTTTGGTATTATATTAATGGTAGCCAAACTCTTAGAGGAAATGGACTATGAGGTTAATAACTTAAGAAATATAATTAAGATAGGTATTTACTGTATGATACCAGTAAGCTTAATTCTTATTCAACCAGATATGGGAATGACAATGGTTTGTTTCTTTATAGTTTTAGGTATGTTATTTATTGCTGGGTTAGATAGACGTATAATAATAGGTGGATTCTCTGCATTACTTATTGGAGTAGTTGTTTTATGGAATTCAGGATTAATATTACCTCACCAAAAGGCAAGAATAACAGCTTTTATGAATCCAGAAACAGATACATCAGCTCAAGGATATCAGTTAAATCAATCTTTAATTGGTATTGGATCAGGAGGAGTGGTAGGAACAAGACCATCCTTAGATCCAGAGGTTTCTCCAGGGTATGCAGGTACTCATGTTCCAGAAATTCAAACAGACTTTATATTTGCAGCTATAGGAGAACAATGGGGATTTTTAGGAGCCATGCTTTTATTGTTACTGTATGGAATACTAATTACTAAAATGATTAACATAGCAAGAAAAGCAAAGGATAGATTTGCGTCATTAGTTTGTATTGGACTAGTATCCTATTTCTTATTTGCCATAACTCAAAATATAGGTATGACAATAGGACTTATTCCTATAACAGGTATTACATTACCACTTATAAGTTATGGAGGAAGTTCTTTGCTTACAACAACAATGGCTGTAGGACTAGTTCTAAATATAGGTATGAGAAAGAAAAAGATACATTTTTAAGAATTTAGGGGGATGAGATTATGAGAGTGGCATTAATTGCTCATGATAAGAAAAAGGAAGAAATAATTCACTTTGCAAAGAAGCATAAGGATATTTTAAAAAATCATGAACTTGTAGCAACGGGAACTACAGGATTAAAAATTAATGAAGCTACAGGATTAGAAGTTCATAGATATTTATCAGGACCATATGGTGGTGACCAGCAAATAGGTGGAAGTTTAGCTGAAGGAGGCATAGATTTAGTAATCTTTTTAAGAGATCCTTTAACAGCTCAGCCACATGAACCAGATGTTTCAGCATTAATTAGAATCTGTGATGTTCATAAGGTACCAGTTGCAACCAATATAGGAACAGCAGAAATTTTAATAAATGAGTTATCAAAAAGATAGTTAAAAGAGAAATTGCTTAGCAATTTCTCTTTTTTTGCTATAAATTAAATAATTATTACGGTTTAGGTAAAATGTGGATATAAAATCTCTTTAAATATATAATTAAGTTAGTAAAATCAGGGAGATGAGAAAATGCTGAATACTAATAGAATTATACAAAGATATAAATTAGACAGTAGATTTGTTAAAGAGATTGACAAGGGTATATTAATATCAATGTTATTATTAATAATGTTTGGGATACTAAATATATATTTATGCACTAAGGGAGAAGTTTTTCCTATACTCGGACCGTTTTATTTCGCTAAAAGACAAATTATATGGTTTTTAATTTCTATGGTAGCTCTTTACATAATATTAACTGTAGATTATAGAGTTATTTATAATTATATTCCTATAATTTTCTGGGGATCAGTAATATTATTACTAATGGTATGGATACCTAAGGTGGGGGTTGAAGTTAATGGAGCAAGAGGATGGATAGATTTAAAAATTTGCCTGTTTCAACCATCTGAAATAGCTAAGTATGGAATTATATTGATGGTAGCCAAGCTGTTAAATGAGATGGATTATAAGATTAATGATATAAGAAATTTACTTAGATTAGGATTTTATATAGCTATTCCAGTATTCTTTATATTGTTACAAAGAGATATGGGAATGACAATGGTATGTTTTTTTATAGTGCTTGGAATGTTTTTTATAGCAGGTTTAGATAAAAGAGTTATAATTGGAGGCTTATCAGTTTTAGCTATAGGAATTGTATTTGTTTGGTACTCAGGACTACTTGGAGGATATAGAGCTGATAGAATAAATTCCTTCTTAAATCCAGAAGAATATGCAGATGATTTATCATATCAGTATACTCAAGGGGTTATAGGGATTGGAGCAGGGGGATTAACTGGAATTAATAAATCCTTTGATCCTGATATTGATCCAGGTTATGCAGGAACTAATGTACCAGAAATACAAACAGATTTTATATTTTCAGCCATAGCAGAGCAATGGGGCTTTATTGGAGGTGTATTTGTTTTGCTTTTATATGGAGTGTTAATTACAAAGATGATAGTAATTTCAAGAAATTGTGGAGATAGATTTGCATCTATAGTTTGTATTGGAGTTATATCTTATTTTATGTTTGCAGTTACACAAAATATAGGTATGACTATAGGGCTTTTGCCTATAACAGGTATAACATTGCCTTTAATAAGTTATGGTGGTAGCTCTTTATTAACTACTGTAATTGGTGTAGCAATGGTTTTAAATATTTCTATGAGAAAGAAAAAGATACTTTTTTAAAAGGGAAATTGCCTAAGCAATTTCTTTTTTTTGTTATTAAAAGTTACTCAACTTTTTCCTAAAAAGTTTGGTTAAATTATGACATAGGAATATTAACCATATAGTGAAAATATAATTTATTAGTAAAACTACTAGGAGGAAAGAGATGGGAGAGTACAAGTCGCAATACGAGAAATACTATAAAAACTTAAGGAATAAGGTACCTGGTAAAACACCTAAACCAGCCTCTTCTTATGATTATTTAGGAAGAGGAAAAAGTGGTAATAATAGAACAGAAAATAGGTTTGTAAAAAAGTTTATTTTTCAACTTGTTGGAGCCTTAATCCTTTTAGTGATTTTTATGGGAATAAAGTTAATTCCTATAGAAGGTGCAAAAGAAGCGTATATTGTAACTAGGGAAGCTTTAGATAAGAATTTTGATGTTGAAGAAGCAATAATGGCCATGAATATACCTGGGGTAGAGGATTATAAAGAAAACATTTTAGACTATATAGATAACTTTAAGAGTTTTGTAACAGGTGATAAAACTCTTAAAGAAGATATAAAGGATAACTATGTAATACCAGTAGTAGGTACAGTATCTCATTTATCAGGTGAAAATGTAGGAATTATAATACAGACAGATAGTGAAATGGATGTTATTGCAAGCTTTGATGGAAAGATAAGAGAAATTAAGGAAGATGGAGATGAAAAACATATAATAGTTGACCATGGAAATGGTATAGAGACATACTATGGATTAATTTCTACAGTTGATGTTAAGGAAGGAGATAAGGTAGAAAAGGGACAGTCAATAGGTAAAACAGGGGTGTTAGACTCTGAAGGAACTAAAGGAATAGTATATAAGATAAGTTATATGGGGGTTGAAAAAGATCCAGTGGAAATGATGGATTTTTCATCCTTAAAGAGCGTTTAGTTGTTAGCAATCCTTAGGAGTTTTAAATGGACAGAAAAAGAAAGATGCTAATATTAGAATTTATATTCTTATTAGTAATTTGTACTTTAAATAAGCAAATGTTGGTGGGTTTTATATGGGTTATACTGCATGAGGCAGTTCATATCTTAGTAGCAAATAAATTTGGACTAAGATTAAATAGTTTTAAAATTCATATAACAGGGGCAGGAACAGAGATAGATGATATCGATGATTTATCAGAAAATAGAAAACTGATTTTATATGTTTCTGGACCCCTGTTTAACTTTGTTTCAGCAATGGTATTATTATTTTTAAAGAGTGAATATGGATTAAATGTTGAAAGTAGCATATGGATAAATCTTGGCTTACTATTCTTTAACATGTTGCCAGCGTATCCTTTAGATGGTGTAAGAATATATGAGATACTTTTAAGTAAGAAAATCTTATATAAAAAAGCAAAGAAACTTTTAGTAAGAGCTAGTTTTATGGTAGCTGCATTTATTATGATAGGTTTCTTATTAACAATATACATACATAAGGTCAATATTAGTTTGCTTTTAGCATCAGTTTTATTAACATATACAACCTTCTTAGAGAATGAAAAAACTATTTATATAATTATGGGAAGTATAGTAAGAAAGAGTAGAAGGTTAATTAGTGATGGATATATAGAGAATAAAAGTATTTCTGTCTATTACAAGAGAGATTTAATTAAGGTTTTAAGCCTAGTAGATAGGAATAAGTTTAATTCTTTTTTTGTTTTAGATGATGATATGAGACTTTTAGGAATAATTTATGAAGACGAACTTATAAAGACCTTGAAGGAAAGTGGTAACATGACCCTTGAGGAACTATTAGTAAGTAAAAAGAATAAGAAAGATTAGAAGGAGAAATTGCTTTGCAATTTCTCTTTTTTAATTGTTATAGCAATATTATATTAATTTAAATTAAAAATAATTGAAGTGTTGACAAAAAATAACTGTAGAGTGTATAGTGTGAATATATAGTATACACACCTAAGGAGGTGTATGAGTGAAAATAATTTTAGATTATACAAGTGATTTGCCTATGTATGAACAAGTAGTAAGGGGAATAAAGAATTTAATTATAGATGGTAGTCTAAAGGAAAATGACTTACTGCCTTCTGTTAGGAAGCTGTCTCAGGAACTTAATGTTAGTACTATTACTATAAAAAGGGCTTATTTAGAATTAGAGAAGGCTGGAATAACATATTCTGTTTCAGGGGTGGGTACCTTTGTGAGAGTTAAGGATAATGAAGAATTAATTAATGAAAATAAAGAAAAGTTATTTTGTGAACTTGATGATATAGTAGGTAAATTATTAGATGGTAAGTGTACAAAAGAAGAGATAGTTAAAAGGGTTAATAAGATTTTGAGGGGGAATTAAAATTATGGAAAATTTATTAGAGATTAAGGATTTAAGTATTAAGTTTAAGGACTTTTCTTTGAAAAATGTATCATTTTGTGTTCCAAGAGGAACAGTTTTAGGATTTATAGGGCAAAATGGTGCAGGAAAAACTACTACATTAAAGCTTATTCTAAACAGTTATAAAAGGGCTTCAGGGGAAATAAGAGTTCTAGGAAAAGATAATATTAAAGATGAGATTTTTGTAAAGAATAATATAGGTTATGTACCAGCAGAAAGTTATCTTATAGAGAATAAAACAATTGAAGAACATGAAGAAACTTTTGAATTTTTCTATGATAAATGGGATCACAAGCTTTATATGGAGTATATAAAGAAGTTTGGTATAGATATGAATAAAAGGTGTGGAGATTTATCTACTGGCATGAAGACAAAAGCTATGTTAGCTTTAGCATTAGCACATGACCCACAAATCTTAGTTTTAGATGAGCCAACATCAGGGTTAGATCCAGTAGCAAGGCTAGAATTCCTTGATATGCTTAGAGAGTTTGTAGGAGATGGGAAGAAATCTGTTATTTTATCAACTCACATTACCTCTGATTTAGATAAGGTAGCAGACTATATAGTATTAATTCATGAAGGAAGAATTTTAGAATTTGATTCTATGGATAATATCCAAGAAAGTTTTGCTGTAGTTAAGGGGGATTTATCTGAGATTATTGGCTATGAAGATGACTTTATAGGTATAAAAAAGTGGGATGATTCCTTTGAAGGGTTAATTAAAAGAGAAAAATTAGTAGGAGAATTAAAGAATTTAAGAACTATAGTTCCTAATATAGAAAATTTATTATCGTTTCATATTTGGGGTAATAAGAAATGAAGAGAAGATTTAAGAGAATAGCCTTAATGATGGATTTTATAACTGATGGAAATAAGAATATTGTATCCTTTGTTTGTTTATTTATAGTATGCCTTTTGGGAATGATATTTTTTGATATGCAGTTTGATTCAATTGCTTATGATATTCAGCATCAATTCATTATAAATAATAGTTTTATATTAAATAATTTACTTCGTGTGTATTCACCATTTGCTGGTGTTCTTGTATCAATTATACAATGCTCTCTACCTACACAAAAAAACAATAATAAGTTATCAAAAATATTTGAAATTCTTCCTGCTAAAAAAGGAGAAATATTTCTTGAAAGAGTTATTAATTTATTATTGGTTTCAATATCAATTTTTGTATTATATTTTAGCTTATATGCTATTAATATAAATGACTTTTATGGAATTGGTATAAGAGGAATGTTATGTATAATTATGATTTTAATATTGATATATCTAACTTTTATAAATATAACTAGATTCTTTAGAAATGAGAAGGCATATAAAAGAGTAAAAATAATTGGTTTTATATTGTTACTTTTAATTTATTTAATTCCAGCATTATTTACTTTAATTAATTATGAAGATGAAATTAATAATATAGTAAATATAATTCATGGAAGTAGTTTTGTTCAAGCCTTAGGTGATAAGAGCGTTGGTATTATTGTAGGGGCAGTATTATTTAGTATTTATTTTATCTTTAACTATTGGTATGTAAAAAGACAGGTATATAAGGACTAAATTTCATAAAAAGATTACCTAATAAGGTGAGTAATAATATTTGATTTGGAGGGGGCAAAGTGAAGGATAGAATTAAGAGAGTGTTATATACTATGAATTTATCTATGGATGGTAAGGGGCGAACAAGTATTAATTTATATCTAATACTTTATTTAATTTTAAGTATTGTAAGTATGAAAGTTATTAAATATACTTTGAATAATATTTATGATTTTTCATTATTTTCAAAAATATATGAAGAAAATTTCAATGTTTTAGTTGAGGCTTTAGATATTATTTCTTTAATATCTATTAGTGTTTCCTTTGTAGTATTCTGGGTTTTGCCAAAGCAAAAGTATGAGTATCAAATAACTAAAATGAGTACATTTCTACCTATAAATAAAGAAGAGTTGGTAATAAGTAGGTTTTTAAGCTTTGGATATGCATTTTTATTATTATTAATTCCTTATATAGGTATGTTTAATGTTAAGATTGAAAATTCCTTAATTATAGAAGTAAGGGGAGTAATAGCAGTTTTTATAATAATGGCACTGTTATTTTTTACAGTAAAAAATATTACTAGATTTTTAAAGAGAGGTATAGGGGAAAAGTTAGTAAATATATTAGGACTTATTTTAATGCTAGCCCCTTCTTTTATTCCATTAATAATATTCGAAATTACAGGTGATGAAAGTATTTTTTATATTTTTAACTCATCCTTTAATAATAGATTTATTAAAAGCCTTGGGGGAAGTGAAAGTGGGCTATGGTTAGGATTAGCAATCATTAGCTTAATATTTATATTTAATTATTTATATGTAAAAAGACAGGTATATAAAAAGGGGTGAATAAATAGTGAGTTTATTAAAAATATACATTGCATTAGCAAAGAAAGGTTTTCTACCTAGTTCATTGCTTGGAATAATGGGATTTGCACTAGTGTTATTTATAAATAATCCTGGGTTAGAATTAGTTGTAGTAATGTTTCCGTTAGTAATTTCACTTTTAATTACAGAAAAAGAATATAATTTATTATTTACCCTTCCTATGAAAACACAGGATATTTTAAAACTTAAATATATAAATTCATATGTTCAGGTAATATTAGGATTTATTTTAGGGGGAGTGGGATTAGCATTTAAGGGAGAACTTGAACTAGGATATTTTATATATAAATTATCAGTTGTAATAATAGAATTAAATATTTTATTGTTTTTAAATTCAGATAGGGGCTTGAGAAATAATAAAGAAGATGGAGCATTATTAATTCCAGCATTAATGGTAATGATAGCTATAGTATTTTATTACTTAGGAATAGAAAGTGATAAATTCAATATATTAGATAAGTTAATAATGTATAGTGTAGGTATAGTAATAGCTGTCTTTAGTTGCTTTAATTCATATAAAAAATCTAATGCTATAGTTTATGGTGAGGGGGAAATAAACTATGAGGAAGTATCTTAGTTTAGATTACTACAAGGGAATAAGTGGGGATTTAAGAGCAAGTATAGTAACTAATATAGGAAAATTATTTATATGCATTTGTATAGTTTTTATAGGGATGAGGAGTTTAGAACCTTGGGGAAATGAATATATTATTCAATTTAATATTAGTGGAGTTTTACTTTGAAAGCCTAGGTAAAGATTAGTGAAAAAGCTGTTTCAATAATAATGAGAGTGATTATATTTGTTGGAATAATATTGGGGGTTAATGGAGGCGGTGATGGGATAAATTTAATATCATATAACTTAATATCTATGAAGGTATTTCAATTTTTAGGGGGCTATTCTGTAGGGGCAATACTTATACCTATAGTTTTAATTTTATTTTGTTATATAAATTATATATACATTATTAGAAAGAACAGAATTTAGTTGATTTAATTATATATATGGTGGTAATCTATAAAAAGAAAACATTTTCAAGGGTGATGGAGGTTGTATAAATGAAGCAAATAAAAATAGCTAATACAGATATGGAAGTATCACAAGTATCTTTAGGGTGTATGAGAATCGCAAGCCTTACTAACAATGAGGTTGAAACATTAGTAAAGACTGCATTAGATGAAGGAATAAATTATTTTGATCATGCTGATATATATGGAAAAGGGAAGTCTGAAGAGATTTTTTCAGAAGCTATAGGAATGAATACTACTTTAAGGGAAAAGATGTTTATTCAATCAAAGTGTGGTATAAATCAAAAGGATGGAAACTACGATTTTTCTAAGGAATATATTTTAGAGTCTGTAGATGGAATTTTAAAAAGACTAAAAACTGATTATTTGGATGCTCTCCTACTTCATAGACCAGATGCTTTAGTAGAGCCAGAAGAAGTAGCAGAGGCATTTAATATATTAAAGAACTCTGGAAAAGTAAGACATTTTGGGGTTTCTAACCACAATTCACTTCAAATAGAATTATTACAAAAGTACTTAGATCAAAAGATTGTATTTAACCAACTTCAATTAAGTGTTACTAACTCAGGAATGATTAGAACAGGGTTAAATGTAAATATGGAAAATGAAGCTGGAATAAATAGAGATGGGAGTGTTCTTGATTATTGTAGATTAAATGATATTACAATACAAACATGGTCACCATTCCAATATGGATTCTTTGAGGGAGTTTTCTTAAATAATGATAAGTTCCCAGAATTAAATAAGACTATTGATGAAATTGCATCTAGATATGGGGTTTCAAATACAACAATAGCTATGGCTTGGATTTTAAGACATCCAGCTAAGATGCAAGGTATAGCAGGTACTACAAATGTAGAAAGATTAAAGGAAATTTGTAAAGCATCTGATATAGTTCTTACAAGGAAAGAATGGTATGATATATTTAAGGCAGCAGGAAATACACTTCCTTAGGTAAGAAGGTAAGAGGTAGAGATAGTAAGAAATTTAATAATATTAATAATTAGAGAGATTGCCGTTCAATCTCTCTTTTTTTGAATGACTTGAATAATCGTGGTAGGTTATTATGCAGTATATTCTTAATCTTAATGTCTGCATTAAAGTAATCATATAGGGTATAATTAATTATTATATATGGTAGGTGGAGGATAATGAAGTTAATTGAACATTATGTACAAGTAATAAAAGATATTACTGATACATTTCCAAAGGAGGTTATTCATTGCTATCTGTTTGGCTCAGTAGCTAAAAAGTGTATAAATGAAAATAGTGATATAGATTTATGCATTATATTAAATGATAGAAATGATAAGTTAGAGGAAGAAATAATAAAAAAAGCCTGCGAGTTAAAAAGAACTCATGATACATTTAAGTTGTGTAGATATTGTAGAGAATACAATGAAATGTTTAAAGATTTTGATGAGGGATGTTCGTTTATAGACAAGTTTTATATTGGAGCAAGATGTTCTCAAGAGGATGAATTAATTGCTTTAGATAGTGATGTTGAAAGAATAGTTAAGTTTGTTAATGATGTATATAACAAAGTTGAACCGTTGGTAAGGGAAGAGAATGATGGTGTGCAAGAGAATTTATTCGATAAGATAGTAAGATAGAGAGATTGTAATGCAGTTTCTTAGTATAATATTAATAATAAAGATAAGAATAGATTCTGCTTAGGCAGAATTTTTTGTTTGGATTTAGGTCCATATTTATATATTTATTTCTTTTTATATTTAAAGCAATATTTAAATATTTATTTTTATATTTTAAATTTTATAGAAATTAAATTTAAAATTTGCTTTAAAGAACTTCGTAATCTTTCTTATCTTAATTACAATCTGTCTTATTTTTCTTTTTGAAAGCCACTAAGCTTTGTGATAGAATTAGAAGATATGAAATAAATTAAGTAAATAAACTTAGGAGGATCTATTAATGAATAAAATAACAGATCACATTCTATGTAAAGTAGAAAAGCCTGCTAGATATGTAGGTGGAGAATTAAATGAAATAATTAAAAATCCAGAAGAAGTAGATATTAGATTTGCATTCTGTTTCCCAGATGTTTATGAAGTGGGAATGTCTCACTTAGGAACAAGAATACTATATCATACTATAAATGAAAGAAAAGATACATACTGTGAAAGAGTATTTGCTCCATGGCCAGATATGGAAGAGCAATTAAGAAAGAATAATATATCTCTATGCACATTAGAAACTAAAACTCCATTAAAAGAGTTTGATATATTAGGTTTCACTCTTCAATATGAGATGAGTTATACAAACATATTAAATATGCTTGATATGTCTGGAATAACTATAAGAGCAGAAGAAAGAGGAGAAGATGAACCTTTAGTTATGGCAGGGGGACCTTGTGCCTACAACCCAGAGCCATTAGTTGGAATAGTTGATTTCTTTGAAATTGGTGAAGGGGAAGAAATGATGGATGATGTACTTGAGGTTTATGCCAAGTACAAGAAAGGAAAGTGGGACAAAAAGGCTTTCCTAAGAGAGATATCAAAGATTGGAGGTATATATGTACCTTCACTATATGATGTAGAATACAATGAAGATGGAACAATAAAGAGTTTTAAGCCAAAGTATGATGATGTTCCAGCAGTTGTTAAAAAGAGAATAATAAATAACTTTGATAGAGTATCATTCCCAGAGAATATGATAGTACCTTATACAGAAATTGTTCATGATAGAATAGTTCTTGAAACCTTCAGAGGTTGTACAAATGGATGTAGATTCTGTCAAGCTGGTATGATTTATAGACCAGTTAGAGAAAAGTCAAAAGAAACTTTAGTAAAGCAAGCTAGAAATATGCTTAAGAGTACAGGTTATCAAGAAGTTTCACTTTCTTCATTAAGTACATGTGACTACTCTGATATTGAAGGACTTATCCATGATTTAATGGAGGAACATGAAAAGGATAAGGTTGCAATTGCTCTACCTTCTATTAGAGTTGATGCATTCTCAGTAGATTTAATTAAGGAAATCCAAAAGGTTAAGAAGACAGGATTAACTTTTGCTCCTGAAGCAGGATCTCAAAGAATGAGAGACATAATTAACAAGGGGTTAACTGAAGAAAGAATTTTAGAAGCTACTAGAAACGCTTTTGAATCAGGATGGAACAAGATTAAGCTTTACTTCATAATTGGGTTACCATATGAAACATTAGAAGATTGTGCTGGTATTGGTGATTTAGCAGGAAAGATGGCTGATGAATATTTTGCACTTCCAAAGAGTGTTAGAGCTAAAGGACTTAGTATTACAGTAAGTACTTCTATATTAGTTCCAAAGCCATTTACACCATTCCAATGGGCACCAATGGCTAGATTAGAAGAAGTAGATGAAAAGATAAATGCAGTTAAAGGTTCAATAAAATCAAGAAGCATTCACTATAACTACCATGAGCAAAAGACTTCATATATGGAAGCTGTATTTGCAAGAGGAGATAGAAGACTTAGTGAAGTATTAATTAAAGCCTTTGAAAAGGGTGCTAAGTTTGATGGATGGTCTGAATACTTCAGCTTTGATATATGGAAAGAAGCATTAGCAGAATGCAATGTTGATGGAGATTTCTTTGCTTATAGAGAAAGAGAATATGATGAAATACTTCCTTGGGACTTTATAGATATTGGAGTTACAAGAAAGTATCTTGAAAGAGAAAATGAAAAGGCTAAAAAAGCAGAGCTTACTCAAAACTGTAGAAAAGGATGTACAGGATGTGGAGTAAATGTAAACTTCAAAGAAGGAGAGTGTTTTGAGGGTGCGATACTTAATAAAGTATACTAAAGAAAGTAATATAAAGTTTATTTCTCACTTAGACTTAATGAGAACAATACAAAAGGTTGTAAGAAGAGCTGAATTACCAGTTAAATATTCACAAGGATTTAACCCACATATGGCTTTATCCATAGCTCAACCTTTAGGAGTTGGAGTATATTCAAGTGGTGAATATATGGATTTAATCTTAGTTGAAGAGATGGATGTACAAGAAATTATAGATAGATTAAATGAAAAATCAGCTTCAGGAATTAAGTTTGTTACAGCAACTCAAATTCCACCAACTGAGCCAAATGAGAAGAAGATGCCACAAGCTATGGCTATGATAGATGCTTGTAGATATACTATAAAAATAAATTATACAAGTGTTGAAGGTCTTGAAGATGAAGTTAAGGCTTTAGTTGAAAAGAATGAATGGATTACTTTAAAGAAGAGTAAAAAGGCTGAAAAAGAAGTTAATATTAAGGAATTCATCTATGAATTTAAATTCTGGGTTAAGGATGAAGCTTTAGTTATAAATACTGTAGTTAAGTCAGGAAGTAGAGAACATTTATCAGCAGATTTATTAGCTAAATACATTAAAGAACATACTTCTAATGTTGATGAAGATGCTTTTGTAGATATAAAGAGAGAAGAAATGTATTTTGAAAAGGGTAATAAGTTAGTACCACTATATAACTGTGTATAGGAAGTGTTAATTATATGAAAGAGATATTTATAGAAAGAAGAGAGAATATCCTAAGAATTGCTATTAGGCAAAATGGCAAGTTACAAGAGTGTATTGTAGAAGAGGAAAATGGTGAGCCAGTAATAGGTGAAATCTATAAGGGAAGAGTGAAAAATATAGTTCCTGCAACTAACTCAATATTTGTAGATTTAGGATTAAATAAGGAAGGGTATCTTTACTATAGTAATGAACTTAAAGCTAGAGGCATTAAGAAGGGTGAAGAAATCATAGTTGAAATTCTAAAGGAGCCTATTAATGATAAGGGAGCTAAAATAAGTGCAAAGTTTGGTATTCCATCAAAGTATTTAGTACTTGAAAGTAATGGATACGGAATAGAGTTCTCTAAAAGATTCAAGGATGAGGTTAAAAAAGAGCTTATCCTTGCTGAATTAGAGGAAATAGAAAATGGAAAGCTTATAGTTAGAACAGAAGCAGCTAATGTTAGTATTGAAGAACTTAAGCATGAAAGAAAAGTACTTCTTAATGAGTATGAGGATATACAAAGAAAAGCTAAGTATTCTTCTAATTTAGGTAAGCTTTATGGAGAAAATCTTTCTTTAATCAAGGTACTAAGAGATAAAATTTCTGTAGATCCTGTTAAAGTTATATTAGATAATAAAGAGGATTATGAATTTGCAAAGAATTATCTTAAAGATGATGAAAGTGCAAAAATTATATTATATACAGATAATAGAGCCTTATTTGATGCATATGAGATTGAAAAAGAATTATTAAAGCTTAGACATAATAAAGTTGTACTTCCTTGTGGTGGATCAATTGTTATTGATAAAACTGAAGCTATGTATGTTATTGATGTTAATACTGGCAAAAATATTAAGGAAAGAAACTTTGAGAAGACTATATTAGAAACTAATGTGGAAGCAGCTAAAGAGATTGGGAGACAAATATTACTTAGAAATTTAAGTGGAATAATAGTAATAGACTTTATAGATTTAAGAGATAAAGCTCATAAATCTATAGTTATGAGAGAGCTTAAAGAAGCACTTAAAGATGATGGTGGAAATGTAAAAATATTCCCATTTACTGAATTAAACTTAGTACAAATTGCCCGTAAGAGAATAGGTAAAAGCGTATATGAGTATATGGAAGAACCATGTCTTTTATGTAAAGGAAGTGGAAGATTATTAAAGCTATCATATCTTGAAGGATTAATTAGAAATGAGATTCTTAGATTTCATAGTGAAAATGGAATTAATGATTTCTTTATAGAGGTTAACAAAACTTATGAGGATATGATAAAAGGAGATATGCTATCTTTCTTAAAAGAAATAGATGGATTAGATAAGGGTATATATTTAAACTATATTGATGAAGTTGAAGGATATACTTTAGAACCATTAATATTTAAGAACCAGAAAGCTAACGTAAGTAAGTATCTTATTAAGAACTAGCAGAATTGAGAAGAAACTGCCGCAAGGTGGTTTCTTTTATATTCTTTAGGAAATTATATCTATTATTAAATTGTCTATAACTTCAACATTTAGATGTTACTAGAGATTATTTACGCCTAAAAAACATATATGGAAAATATTGTAAAAATATTTGTAATAGTTTACAATGTATGTGTAAAGATAATTTATAATATGTGGGAGGTTCTTTGATGAAGAAAAATTTTTTAAAAGTATTTGTGGCATCTGTAGCAAGTGTTACATTATTAGCTGGAAGTATGTTAGCTGTTCCAACTAAAGCTGCTACACAAGAAAAAGAATATAGAAATGTGGGGTATGTGTTCCAAAGAAATTGTGACATTGATACATTAGATGTTACAAAGATTACTCATTTAAATTATTCCTTTGGTCTTATTTACAATAGGGAATATGAAGAACTTGGAGATGAGACTAACCCGGATGTAGTAGTTCCTCATGATTTTGATGACAGTTTACTACACACAATTTATTTACCTGAAAAGGTAGAGAGTGATCTTTCAAGAATTGATGTTTTAAAAGAAAAAAATCCTGATTTAAAGGTTCTATTGTCTGTTGGTGGATGGGAATGTAGAGGATTCTCAGATGCAGCAGCAACAGAGGAAGGAAGAAAGACTTTTGCTCAATCTTGTAAGAATGTTATTGATGAATATGGACTAGCTGGAATAGACCTAGACTGGGAATATCCTGTTAATGGTGGATGGGGAGTAATAAAAGCTAGACCAGAAGACAAAGAAAACTTTACTTTACTTTTACGAGAAGTAAGAAATGCTATAGGTGATGATAAACTATTAACAATAGCTGGTTCTGCAAATATTAACTTCTCAAATGGTGGTTGGACAGAGTTCCAAGATGTAATTCCTTTGTTAGATTATATAAATATTATGACATATGATTTTAGATATGGTTCATGTTATTTTGATTCAGCTTTATATGCTTCAGAGACATGGAAAACTGAATTTGATTATGATGACTATAATACAGATATGGCAGTTAAATTATATTTAGAAAATGGATGTCCATCTGAAAAAATTAATATTGGATTATCCTTTAGTGCTGGCATACCACAATTGGTTAGTGATAAATTAGATGGTGAATTAAGCTTTATAAAAGATGCTCTTATAAGGGCTGGATTCCCAATGGATGAAACTAATAAAACACCAGTGTTATTAGCTGTTAAGAATTTAAAGGAATCAGATGGATTCTATAAACATTGGGATAATGATGCTAAAGCTATGTATGTAACATATAAGCATACAGATGGAAAAGAGTATTTTGTTATGAGTTTTATTGAACCACAAGGACTTTCTGCAAAAACTCAATATGTTAAAGATAATAATTTAGGTGGAACTATGTTCTGGGAATTTAGTGCTGACTATGATAATTCTTTAGTTGCACAAATAGCAAAAGAACTTAACATTAATGGCTTTGGAGAAGAAGTAGTAGTTCCAGATCAAGAACCAGAAGTTAAGCCAGAAGTAAAACCTGAAACGAAGCCAGGTGAAGGTGAATTAGTTAAGACTGGAGATATGACTCCTATATTAAGTCTTATAGGTTTATCAGGAGCATCACTAGGTGTTACAACTATAATGTTTAGAAAGAGAAGAGCAAAATAAGTTTATAGAAAGATCCCGTCATGAGAATGTGACGGGATTTTTCTATATATTAAATTGCACTCCACAAAGCAGGTACATTGCTAGGTTCCCATCCATTTAGTGAAGTGTGAGGTTGAATACATTTATATTCTTTACCTGCATAAGTTACTATATCTCCAACTTTATAGGTTGTATAAGCTTTCCAAGCAGAAGTCTCTACTTCATATTTTGGAACATTAACTCTTATTTCATTTGAGTTAATAGATGAGTTTTCATAGTATAAGACTACATTATAGCTATAAGTTCCTTCAGGTTTGTTAGATATAGATTTAGTTATTATTTGAGTATTTTCATTTAAAGAAAGATTACCTGAAGCGATTTCAGTGTTATTTTCAAATAACTTATAAGAAGTAGCTAAGTTATTATCAGGAATTTCTATGGAAATTGTATAATTTCCATTTTTACATTCACTATTAGATATAGTGGCTGCTTTTAAAGCAGGTGGAGTTGGAGCTTTTATAGTAACAGTTACTTCGTTGGAATTTACAGAACTAGTAGGGTCTGATAATTCCACTTTATATTTATAAGTTCCATCAGCTTTATTTTTAACTTCATAACTTATAGAGCCTTCTTTGGATTGGCCAGGAACTAAAGTACCAGATGATATTATCTTTGAATCTTCTAATATTTTATAGGATGTAGCAGTGTTGTAAGCAGGAACTTTAGCACTTAAAGTAAAGCTACCATTTTGTACAGAACTAGCTGATAAAGTAGGTGCTTTAAGTGTATTTGTTTGTGGTGCTAAAGAATCAAAGTACTTTCGAAAATGATTTGACCATGAATAAGAAGCATATTTGTCCCAATTTATTGACCATGTCATAAGTCCCCTTAAGTTAGGATGAGCATTTTTTACAGTATAACTACCAACAGTACCACCATTCATTAATGTTGTAATTGCCTTTTCAACTTCGCTATTTGAAACCCATCCATTACCTGCATAAGATGACGTAGGTACCCCTATAACTACTTGGTCCTCTCTTAAAGCAGGGAAGAAGTAATTAGGGTCTTTATTAACATTGAATCCTGTTAAAAGCATATCTGCTAATGAAACATAGAATTCGGCAGAGCCCATAGTTTGAGATTTATCATTTAAGTCATTTATAGCACCTGAGTTATAGTATTGAACTTGAAGCCAGTCTAAAGAATCACGAAGTGCATAAATAACAGGTAGGTAGGAACCAGCTCTAGAATCAACATAACTATTTAAACCACCATAGTAAGTATATCCTAATTGAACAAAGAAAGTTTCAGGAGCCATAGTAAGCATGAAGTTATCACCATATTTAGCTTTTAATTCTTTTAAAGCGCTAATTAGGTTTACAATAGCTGGAGTAGTAGGATTTTTAAAGTCTTTATCACCTGGGTCAAGATATAAAGAATGACCTTCAAAATCTATGTCTAATCCGTCTAATCCATAAGTGTCAATTATATTAGATACAGAACTTACAAATTTATCTCTTGCAGTAGCATCTTTTAATTGAACTTGGCCGTTTTGACCACCAATTGAAAGTAATACTTTCTTTCCTTTACTTTGTAGATATTTCACATCAGATTTAAATTCTTCTTCTGTAGCATTAAAAGGTTTAAATTGAATATCCCCAGAAGTTACAGATGTAGGTTCACCAAAGGATAGATTAATTACATCCCAGTTATCAGAAACATTTCGTAGCTTTATTGTACCTGAACCGTTTTCAAAGTTGTGCCAGTAACCAACTAATACATGTTTAGGAACAGAAGATGTTGAAGCGGAGGTAAGTGTCGCTGGAAGTAGAGTTAAGAAAAGAGTAATTGAAAGAGTTATAGAAATAAGAAATTTGACATTTGAATTAAAAAAGTTTTTAAACATAAAGCAACCCCTTATCTTTATATAATTATCAATAAAACATATTTAGTAATATCTAAAAATATTACTAAATACATATCTTTTATAAGTTCACAAAAAATCAATAATTGTAGAAGCATAAAAACCTAAGTTAATTAGTACAAATATAGTGAATTGACTAGTGGGAATATTTAAAATAGCTAGCTAATACGAATAGCTGTCTTAGAATACATATTAAAAAAATATGAAAAAGTAAAAAGGGAGAGGGTATATTATGACTAGAGAGTGTAAAAAACTATTATCAATTTTTGCTGCTGTATTACTATTCTCATCAATTATTCCTATTAAGGCAGTTAGTGCAGCACAAAGCTTAGGAGAAAGGTTACTTGTGGGATATTGGCATAATTTTGATAATGGCACAGGAATTATTAACTTGAGGGATGTATCAGATAAGTGGGATGTTATAAACGTAGCTTTTGGAGAAACATATAGTGATAGAGCTGTAGTTGAATTTACACCTTGTTATGATGAAGAACAGTTTATTTCAGATGTTCAGTACATTAAGGGCAAAGGTAAAAAAGTTATTTTATCAATAGGTGGACAAAATGGTGTAGTATTACTACCGGATGCAATAGCTAAAGAAAAGTTTGTTAAATCAATATGTGGTTTGGTAGATAAATATGGCTTTGATGGTTTGGATATAGACTTAGAATCTGGTATATCATTACAAGCATCAGATACAGATTTCAAGAATCCTAAAACACCACAAATAGTTAATCTTATTTCAGGTGTAAGGGAAATATCTGATAAATATGGACCAAACTTTATTATAAGTATGGCTCCAGAAACAGCTTATGTTCAAGGTGGAATTACTGCTTATGGAAACATTTGGGGAGCTTATCTTCCAATAATATATGGATTAAGAGACAAATTAACTTATATTCATGTACAACATTATAATGCTGGTGGTAATCAAGGGTTAGATGGTGTCACATATACACAAGGAACAGCAGATTATGAAGTAGCAATGGCAGAAATGCTTTTATATGGATTCCCTATAGCAGGTAATAGTAATAATATGTTCCCAGCTTTAAGAGAAGACCAAGTTATGATTGGATTGCCAGCAACTCAGGCTGCTGCACCAAGTGGTGGATATATAAATCCAACAGAAATGAAGAAAGCATTAGATTATTTAATTAAAGGTGTATCATATGGTGGAAGTTATAAGTTAGCTAATGGTAAAGGATATCCAGCATTCAGAGGTTTAATGACATGGTCTATTAATTGGGATGCTAAAAATAATTTTGAGTTTTCTAATAATTATAGAGATTATTTTGATAAACTAACTCCAGTTCAAAATACATTAAAGCCTGCCACTCTTTCTGTTAGTAGTGTTAATAATGGAAGTTACACATTAACAGCCACAGTACCGTCAAGAAATACTGCAACAAGTTATAAGATTCTAGAGGGTACAATGGAGATTGCTACAGGAACATTAACAGCAGGAAATTCTAAGGATACTACAATTACAAAGAGTTTAAGTAATAAAGAAAATGGACAATATGAATATACTGTGGTTTTAAGTGATGGTACTAATTCTGTAACATCAAATAAGGTAGTAGTAAAGGTAGAACCACAACCAGAACTTTCACTAAAAGCAGCAACACTATCAGTTAGCACTGTTAATAATGGAAATTATACTCTATTAGCTACAGTTCCTGAATATAATAAGGCAACAAGCTATAAAATTTTTGAAGGAAATATAGAAGTAGCTTCAGGTACACTAACTGCTGGAAATAGTGAGCAAGTAATTCTTACAAAAAAAATCATAAATAAAGAGGTTGGTAGCTATGATTACACAGTTGTTCTTTATGAAGGATCAAATTCTGTTGTATCAAATAAAGTAACTGTTGTAGTAGAAAACTATACACCAGAGGTTCAAGCTTGGGCAGCTTATGTATCATATAAAAATGGTGATATAGTAAGTTATAATGGAAGCAATTATGTTTGTAGACAGGCACATACATCTTTACCAGGATGGGAGCCAGCTAATGTAGCAGCGTTATGGCAAAAACAATAGTTTGAATTTTAAACTCGTCATGTTTCATGGCGAGTTTTTTGTTTTAAAAGAATGTAGGAACTTAAGAAGAAATAAACTTTCAAAGTGAAACTTTTTCTGAAATGCTTAGTCTAACCAAGTAAGAAGAAAAATGAGGGGGCTTTAAGTATGAAGAAATATAAAGTGAAAATAAAGGTTGGACATATAGTAATTGCTTTAGTAAGTTTGCTTTTTATATTTCCAGGAGTTGTATATGTTATTGGAAGTTCATTAGTAGGCTATGGGGAGAATACCTATTCTATTAATAAAAGGTATTATGGGGCTGCAATGATGGAAGGGTATACAAAACTTCTGAAGCTAATACCTGAAATTGGCGAAACTTACTATAAAATTGTAACAAGCTATTATAATGTGCTAAAGGATAAACAAAGTATTGGAACAGATGGAATAACAAATATTACAACTGGAAATAAGAATAGAGTATATAAAGCTATTGAAAACTTTAAAAAAGGATTAGAGCTGGGAGAGAATTATAAAGCATATACTAAAAATTTAAGCATGTTAATAAATTCTTATGTATCCTTAGGAGAGAGTGATTAAGCTTTATCTATTTGTAATAGCAACATGGGAAATAAAGAGTTTGGAAATTTATATTTAGAAATACTTTATAATTATGGAGATATAAAGATATCTCAGATTGCATAGGTTCTTGAATGTAATGAGAATACTGTAAAAACTATATTGAAACGTAGGAGGATATTTATTAAAAAATGCTCTGAAGGTGAAATATATACTGAAGAGAATAGTGAAAGAGTAATAATTATGAATATAGTTGATAAAAGTAGTAAGATTAATAGATGTAAGTATATAACAAGTAAAGATTTTACAAATGTTTTATTTGGAGTTTGACTAAAAACTTATACGTATCTTAATTATCTTTATTAAATCGATTATTCAAACTATCATAAACTTACTTTTTGCTTTACAATATTTTTAAATTATGATAGACTAGTACAGTAAACCGCACACGCACAGGTTTTTTTAAAAAACAAAACATAATAGTTTTGTACCTATAGTGGCGAGACCGTTATGAGGAGGTGTTTTTAATGTACGCAGTAGTAAAGACAGGTGGAAAACAATACAGAGTTCAAGAAGGAGACGTTCTTTTCGTTGAAAAGCTAGACGTTGCTGTTGATTCAACAGTTGAATTAACTGAAGTACTTGCTGTTGGAGGAGAAACTTTAAAGGTTGGAGCTCCATTAGTAGAAGGTGCTAAGGTTGTTGCTAAAGTATTAGCTCAAGGTAAGGCTAAGAAGGTAACAGTTTTCAAGTATAAGAGAAAGAAAGACTACAGAAGAAAGAATGGTCATAGACAACCTTATACTAAGTTAGTAGTAGAAAAGATCGAAGCTTAATTCTTATGATAGAAATTAGGATTGAATCTAAAAACGAAAACATAATATCCTTTAAAATTAATAATCATGCTCTAATTGAGAGAGAAGCTATTTTAGCTGGAGATGCTTACGATATGGTGTGTAACTCAGTTTCAGTTTTATCTCAAAGTGTGGTTGTAGGTTTAGATGAAGTGTTAAAACTTAATGTAAACTATGAAATAAGGGATGGATATCTTGCCCTAGATCTTAATGGGTTTACCCAAGAAGAAATAGAGCAATCTCAAGTTCTTTTAAGAACCTTTGAGAAAAGCATTGAGAGTACAATCTTAAGCTTGGATGAAATGTTTGGTAGTAAGAAACGTAGAGAATATATTACTTTAATTAAAGAGGAGGTGTAATCCATGCTAAAAATGAACCTTCAATTATTTGCCCACAAAAAAGGGGTAGGTAGCTCAAAGAACGGAAGAGACTCAGAATCTAAGAGATTAGGTGTTAAGTCTGCTGACGGTGAATTCGTACTTGCTGGAAACATACTAGTAAGACAAAGAGGAACTAAGATTCACCCAGGTCTAAACGTAGGTAAAGGTGGAGATGACACTTTATTTGCTAAGATCGATGGTGTTGTTAGATTCGAAAGAGTGGGAAGAGACAAGAAGAGAGCTTCTGTTTACCCAGTTGACGTTGAAGCAATAGCTGAATAATTTGTTAAATAAAGCACCCTGGTTCAGGGTGCTTTTTTTAAGTAATATGCATATAAAGATAATTTTGTAATATTTGTTTAATTTATTACATATATGTTCATGTTATAATAAGGTGAGAAATAAGAAACAATAGATAAATAAAGAAGATTTTACATAAGGATAGGTGAGATTATGTTCATAGATAAAGCCAAGATATTTGTAAGGTCTGGTAAGGGTGGTAATGGTGCTGTTTCCTTCAGAAGAGAAAAGTATGTCCCATTAGGTGGACCAGATGGAGGAGATGGAGGAAAAGGTGGAAGTATTGTATTTAAAGTAGATACTGGAATTACTACTCTTCTTGATTTTAAATATAGAAAGAAATTTATAGCAGAAGATGGAGAAGCGGGTTCAACATCAAAATGCTATGGTAAAAATGGAGAAGATCTTTATATAACTGTTCCAATGGGAACTATTATTAGAGAAGCCGAAACAAATAAGGTAATTGCTGACCTTTCACATAAGGATGATGTATTTGTTCTTTTAAGAGGTGGTAAGGGTGGAAAAGGAAATGCTAAGTTTGCTACTCCTACAAGACAGGCACCACACTTTGCTGAACCAGGAATGCCTGGAGAAGAAATGCAAATTGTATTAGAACTTAAACTTTTAGCTGACGTTGGCTTATTAGGTTTCCCTAATGTAGGTAAGTCAACTTTCCTTTCAATGACTACAGCAGCTAAGCCAAAGATAGCAAACTATCACTTTACAACTTTAAAACCAAATTTAGGTGTTGTTGCAGCTGATGGAGTAGAACCATTTGTTATGGCAGATATTCCAGGTATTATAGAAGGTGCGTCAGAAGGTGTTGGTTTAGGATTAGAGTTCTTAAGACATATTGAAAGAACAAGATTATTAATACATGTAGTTGATATATCAGGAATAGAAGGTAGAGACCCATTTGAAGACTTTGTAAAGATTAATGAAGAACTTAAAAATTACTCAGTTAAGCTTTGGGATAGACCACAAATTGTTGTAGCTAATAAGACTGATATGTTATATGATGAAGAAGTTTTTGAAAACTTCAAAAAGAAGGTACAAGAATTAGGTTTTGATAAGGTATTTAAAATGTCAGCAGCTACAAGAGATGGTGTTGATGATGTTATTAAGGAAGCAGCTAGAATGCTTAAGGAAATTCCAATAACTGAACTTGAAATAGCTGAAGATGAAAGATATATACCAGAAGAAAAGAAATTTACTTATGAAATCAGAGTTGAAGAAGGTGAAGAATACGATACTTACTATGTATTTGGAAGCTTCGTAGATAGATTATTAAGTGCGGTAAACGTGCATGATGCAGACTCATTAAGATACTTCCATAAAGTATTAAAGAATAAGGGAGTACTTGATGAATTAAGAGAAATGGGTATTCAAGACGGAGATATGGTTAACTTAAATGACTTTGAATTTGAGTACTTAATGTAATTTAGGAGGAACATAAATGTTAACAGGAAAGCAAAGAGCTTATTTAAGAGGCTTAGCTAACGATATGCAACCTATATTTCAAATAGGTAAAAATGGAATTGAAGAAACTTTTTTAAAGCAAGTTGAAGAAGCTTTAGAAAAGAGAGAATTAATAAAAATAAAGGTTCTTGAAAACAGTGGCCTTGAAGCAAGAGAAGCTTCTGACTACATCTGTGAGAAGATTAAGGCAGAAGGAATTCAAGCAATTGGAAGTAAGATTGTTTTATATAAGAAATCTAAGAAAAATCCTAAAATTGAAATTCCAGTAGCAAAGAATAAGTAATATGTGTAGGGTGGGTATAATTGGAGGAACCTTTGATCCTATACATTTAGCCCATATCTATATAGCTGAAGAAGCAAAAAAGAAGTTAAACTTAGATAAAGTTATTTTTATGCCAGCAGGAATACAGCCTCTGAAAACTGATAAAAAGGTTACAGAGGCATCCTTAAGGCTAGAAATGGTACAAAAGGCTATAGAGGGTAAGATAGGTTTTGAGGTTTCTGACTATGAAATAAAAAAAGAAGGAAAAAGTTATACATATAAGACTTTAGAGCATTTTTATAAAGAGTATAAAGATTTATACTTTATAACAGGAGCAGACTGCCTTTTAGGCATTGATAAGTGGAAAGAGATAGATAAAATATTTTCATTGTGCAAATTTGTTGTATTTACTAGACCAGGTTATAACAATGAGGAGTTAGTAAATAAAAAGAGATTTGTAGAAGAGAAATATAATGGAAAGATTATTCTTTTAGAGGTACCAGGAATTCATATTTCCTCTACAGATATAAGAGAGAAAATAATTAATAATGAAAAGGTAGATGATATTCTACCTGCAGTTGTATTAGATATAATAAAAGAAAAAGGTTTATATAGGGAGTATTAGAATGGTTTTGATGAATGAGGCTTATGATTATATTAAAGGTTGTCTTAATGAAAAAAGATTCATTCATACTTTAGGGGTGGTTTCTGTAGCTAAAAAGTTAGCAGTGTTAAATGGAGTATCAGAAGAAAAAGCTGAGCTTGCAGCACTTTGTCATGATATAGCTAAATATACTCATAAAGATGAAATGATACAACTTATGAAAGAAAATAATATAGTTCTTACAGAAGACGAAAAAGTTACTCTTGAATTATGGCATAGTATAGTAGGACCATTAGTGGCAAAAAAAGCTTTGGAAATAGAAGATGAAGAAGTATTAAATGCTATACGATGGCATACTACTGGAAGAGAGAATATGTCAAAGTTAGAGAAAATAATTTATATAGCAGATATGATAGAACCTTCAAGGAGTTTTGAGGGAGTTGAGGAGATAAGAGAAGCAACATTGAAGGATTTAGATAATGGTGTCTTGTTGGGGCTTACACATACAATAAAGTTTTTGCTATCTAAAGATTCTCCTATTGATATTAATACAGTAAAAGCAAGAAATTACTTGATTATTAATAGGGGGTAAGAGGGGGAGAAAAATGTCAAGAGATAGAAGGGAACCGGAGGCAATAAGGAGAAAAAAACAAAGAAGAAGAACTCCACAAGAAATAGAAGAGCTAAGAAAAAGAAGAAAAAAAGATGAAATTAGACAGCTTCAAGAATATGGAGAGGTTAAAATAAAAAAGAGAAGACCAATTGATGATGATAAAGGGCCAAGAAGCAAAAAGAAAAGAAGGAAAACATCTAAAAAGAAGAAGATTTTAATAGGAGTTTTATCTGTATTTATTATTATACTAGCTTTTGTGGCTATTTCTATAGGCAGTTTGTTAGGGAAAATAAAAGGTGGAAATATAGGTGAAGCTGTAACGCCAGCACCAGATGAAGCAGTTAACGTTCTTGTTCTTGGGCTTGATATAGGTGATCCAAATCAAACCAATAATTATGAGATTAAAAGAACTGATACTATAATGGTGGCACAATATGATCCTAAGAAAAAGGATTTAGACTTAGTATCTATACCTAGAGATACGTTGATTTCTGAAAATGGACGTAATTATAAGATAAATTCAGCATATCAAAAAGGTGAAACCAAGGTTAAAAGTTTGGTAGAAGATTTATTAGGAATACAAATAAATTATACAGTTAAGATAGATTATAATGCCTTTAGACAGTTCATTGATGCTATAGGTGGCATTGAGATGGAGATAGAAAGAGACATGTACTATGATGATCCAAGTCAAGATCTTCATATAAGTTTCAAAGGTGGAACAGTAGAACATTTAGATGGTAAAAAGGCAGAAGAGTTCTTTAGATGGAGAAAAAATAATGATGGAACTGGATTAGCTACTGGTGATATAGGTAGAATAGAAAATCAACATAAATTCATACAAAAAGTAGTTGAAAAGTGCACAGGACCTTCAATTGTATTAAAAGTTCCAGATATAATTAATGCAATAGGATCAAATATCCAAACTAATATGCCAACAAGTAAGCTTTTATCTTATGCACTAGATGTTGTTAAAGTGGACCCTGCTACAGTTAAGATGTGGACTGCAGAAGGAGATTTTAAGACTATAGGTGGACAGTCTTATGTTGTGTTCAATAAAAGCTATAATCAAGAATTGTTAAAAGCACTTCATAATACAGGTGATACAACTGTAGATAAAACTAAGCTAGGAGTACTTATATTAAATGGTACAAAGATTAATGGCTTAGCTGGAGAAGTAAAATCAAAGTTAGAACTAACTGGATGGACTGTAGTTGATGTTGGAAATGGAAATCCTACAACTAAAAGTATAATAAATACTGATAATGAAGAACTTAAAAAAGCTCTTAATAAGGATTTGCCTACAATAACTAAGTCTGATAAGAAATTGGAAGATATAAAATACGAACAATATGATGCTGTTATCATACTTGGAGAGGACTATAAAAAACTAGGAGAGTAGAATGAGTACTTTAGAAAAAAAGGTTTCAAAAGAATATGAAGGGGTTACTATTAGAGAGTTTCTAAAGGAAGATTTGGGGTTGTCTAGTAGATTAATTAGAAGGTCTGCTATAGAGAAAAGAATATTAGTTAATAAAAAAGAAGTAAGAATGAGGTATATTGTTCATGCTGGAGATTTAGTTCAAATAAATCTCCAAAGTGATGAAAGTCAAAATATAACTCCAGAAAAAATGGATTTAGATATAGTATATGAGGATGAGGATATTCTAGTTATTAATAAAAAGCCATATATGGTAGTTCATCCTACAAAGAGTTATCAAAGTGGTACCTTAGCTAATGGTGTACTATTTTATTTCAAAGAAACTAATCAAAACTGTATTGTAAGATTAGTTAGTAGACTTGATATGAATACATCAGGATTAATAATAATAGCTAAGAATCAATTTGCCCATATGGCTTTATCTAAAGAAATGGAAGAAAATAATTTAGAGAAGAGATATCTTGCAATAGTTCACGGAAATCTTAAAGAAAAAGAAGGAACTATAGATGCACCTATATATAGACCTGATGGTGAAGAGTTTGGAACTATGAGAATAGTTGATGAAAGAGGGCAAAGAAGTATAACTCACTATAAGGTTATTGAAAGCTTTAAAGATGCTGACTTAGTAGAATGTTTACTTGAAACAGGTAGAACTCATCAAATAAGGGTTCATATGAAACATTTAGGTCATCCTATATATGGAGATACACTTTACGGATTTGAAGGAGATGAGGAGTTAATACCAAGGCAAGCTCTTCACGCTTATGGATTAGATTTTAAGTCTCCAAAGACAAAAGAGACATTGTCTTTAAGAGCAAAGTTACCAGAGGATATGGAAAGCTTATTAAAAAAAGTAGGAAGGTAAATTACCTTCCTACTTTTTTTCTATTTATAACCTTTTTCCATTTATTCATAAACTTTTTCTTTTTCACTCTTCTTCTATGTACAGATGTTAACAAAGTAATAAGAATTATCAAGGCTGTTCCTAAAGTTATTAATAATACTTTATTTTCCTTTAAGAAATCCATTAAAGCTAGTTTGTTATTGTAATCTCTATTTATTCCACTAATTAAATCTATAGTTTTAAAAGTTTTACCATCAATATTGACTTTTGCAGTAGTAATAACTTCTCCTTTTTTTAAGCTCATTTTAGCTAATTTGCTAGGAAGTGTATATTCAAGGGAAAAATTAAGTTTATCACTTGCACCGTTTTTAGTTGTATAATAAACATCTTCATTAGCTAAAACTGGAATAGAAGAATTATCATCTATAGCAACTTCAGTAATAACTTCTCCCTTTTTATAAACTTCATTTTTAGTGAAGTTATTATATCCATAATTAAATATTGTTTTTGCATCGGAATAAACTTTTTCTATACTTTCGCCCATTAAGAAAGAAGCTACGAGTCTATGTCCATCTTTTTCAGAAGCAATAACATTTGTAAATCTCGCTTCTGAAGTATATCCTCTCTTTGCAGATAGTGAATATTCATAAAAATACTTTGAATTTTTTAATAATATAGAATTATGATTATTTAGCCATCTTTCATAGCCATCTAAGTTACTAGGTGGTAGTTGAAGCATTACAGTTCTAGTCATTTCAATAAACTTAGGGTTTTTGATTGCTTCTCTCATAAAAAGAGCTAAGTCATTTGGTGTTGTATAATGATTTTCATCAGGTAAACCACTGGGGTTTGTGAAGTGACTATTATTAGCTCCAATTGCTTTAGCAAAATCATTCATTTTTTTAGCAAAGGCTTCTTTAGAGCCAGCATTAAATTCAGCTAATGTTTCTGCACAGTCATTACCAGATTCAAGTAAAAGCCCTAATAACAAATGTTCAAGAGTAATTTGCTCTCCTTCCCTTAAACCTATGGAGCTTCCATCAGCAAAGGGGGGATTTTTTCCTACAGTTACTACTGTGTCCAAATTGTCATATTCATTTAGTATAATTGTTGCAGTTATTATTTTTGTTGTAGATGCAGGATAGTATTTTTTATCACCATTTTTAGAAAATAGTATTTGTCCTGTATCGGCATCTAGTAAAGTAACACCTTCAGTAGTTAGATATGGACTGCTTTCAGCGTAAACAATGTTACAAGGCAAAAATAATAAACTTAATATAATAATCAACGTTAACATTGATAAAAATCTTTTTATATATGAAAATAAATTATTCATTTAGTACCTCTCAATAAAATAATATAATATATTTTAACAAAATTTTTAGGATAATTCTACAAAATCAATAAAAATAGAATATATTAGGTTAAATATTGAGTTTTTGTTAATAATCTTAAGAGAATATTAAACGTATGAGGTGTTTTATGAAGAAAAATTATACCACTATGGGAATTTTATCTATTGTTGTTATGGTGAGTTTCTATGCTTTATTTACATATATTAAATCTGGCAAAGACCAGTTAAATAAGAATGAGACTGAAAGTATGTTTGTTGAGGAGGATGAAGGAGAGGCAATTGAATTAAAAAATAAGCAAATAGTAGTAGATGTAAAGGGGGCGGTTAAAAGGCCTAATATTTATAGATTAGAAGAGGGGAGTATAGTAGAAGATGCAATTACCATTGCTGGAGGTACTACAAGTGAGGCTGACTTAATTAAAATAAATAGAGCAGAAAAGTTGTCAGATAATCAGGAGGTTATAATTCCTATAAAAGGGCAAGAGGAAAGTGAGCCTTTTACAAGCAATTCTTCAGATAGTAATGGAAAAATAAATATTAATACTGCCAATGAAACAGAGTTGGATTCTTTGCCAGGAATTGGACCATCCAAAGCAGTAGAAATTATAAAATATAGAGAGAAAAATGGAAAATTTAAATCTGTTGAGGAAATAAAAAACATAAAAGGAATAGGAGAGGCATCTTTTGAAAAATTAAAAGATAGTATAAAAGTATGATATTTGTTTTAAAATAAGCGTTTTAATGATATAATTAATCCGTATTAAAAGAGCAAAAAATGTTTATATATAGGGGTTCATAGGAGGAGAAATAATGTCTAAAAAAATAATAGCCCTTATTTTAGGGACTATGATGACAGTATCATTAGTAGGGTGTAGTAACAAGGATAATAAAGAAGATAATACAAAAACATTTGCTATTGCAAGTGATGAGAAATATTCAAACTTAGATGGAGAATGGTCTAAGGATATAACATTAAAAACTTTCGACGAAAAGTTTGATAAGCTTTTCGGTGAAATAAGGGATAAGAGTAAAACGTATGGCTTAACTTTTAATGAAAAAGGTGAAGAAAGCGTAAAGCAAGAAAAAGGTAGGACTGTAAATAAGAAGTATTTATATCTTGATAATGAAAATCCAGAGAAAAACCGTCTTGAAAGTTTATATTTTGGAAGAAAATTATTTGGGGATGATTTATCAGCAGGACAAATAACACTTAAGTTATCTTTAAATTTTGATGGAGAAGGTACTTTAAGTGGTGAGAATAAATTTGATTTTGGAGATACATCTTTAGCATCTTATGCTGAATTTATGACTGGAGAAAAAGATAGAGATTATTCTAAAATTAATGAGGAAATTATAAAAATATTAAAGAGTGATAGTGGTGAAGGGGTTTATCAAAACACTATAAATGGTTTATATGAAGAATATACTGTAAATAAAGAATACCTAGTATATACTTTAGAAACTAAGGAACTGCAATTTGTAAAAGAAGGTTCAGAGGAAAATATAGATGCAGCAACTACTACTAATTAATTAATTTGAGGAGGAAAAGTTTTGTTAAAGAAGATTTTTGCAGGAGTTTTAGATGAAATGATAATCTTTGGTGTGTCAGCATTAGGGTTATTAGTAGTGGAAGGTGTTTTAAGAATATTTGGGTTCACAATGGTGACAACAGAGATTTTCTTAATAATTAACATGTTTATAATTAATGCCTTATATTTCCCTTTATTAGAAGGTGGAAAGTATGGTACAACTATAGGAAAGAGAATACTTAAGTTAGATAATAATAAAGAAGTAAAAAATGATGATATTGTAGCTGATACTATAGAAGAAGTTGTTTCTGATGATGCTACAGAGGAAGTTGCAGAAGAAAACGAACAATAGGAGTTGAACATGAGAAAAGGCAGCGAAATACTAGTAAAAATAGATAAGACAGAATTTCCTTCTATAGGTATTGGAACTGAGGGAGATAGAAAAATTTATGTTAAGAATACATTCCCAGGTCAAGTGGTTAAGGGAAGAGTAAAGAAGAAAAAAGCTGATTATGCAGAAGTAAAAGCTTTAGAAGTTGTTGAAAGAGCTGAATATGAAATAGAGCCTAAATGTCCTCACTTTGGTATTTGTGGAGGGTGTTCATCACAAAATTTATCTTATGATAAACAGTTAGAGTTATTAAGTGATGAGGTAAAAGAATTATTTGTAAATGCAAATGTTCCTACAGGAAATTATGAAGGGGTTACTGGAAGTAAGGATCAGTGGGAATATAGAAATAAGATGGAATTCACCTTTGGAGATATGGAAAAGGGTGGAGAACTAACACTTGGAATGCATATAAAGAATAAGTCATTTGGAATTATAAATGTTCATGAATGTAAAATAGTTGATGAAGATTTTAGAACTATAATAAACCTTACAGTTGATTACTTTAGAAAGAAAGATTTACCTTACTATAGAGTAATGAAAAGAGAGGGATATTTAAGACATTTAGTTATAAGAAAAGCTAAGAATACAGGGGAACTTATGGTTAACCTAGTAACTACAACTCAAATAGATTTTAATTTAGATGAGTATGTAGAAATACTAAAGAATGCTAAGTATGAAGGAAAATTAGTTTCTATTATTCATACAGAAAACAACTCCTTCTCAGATGCAGTTGTACCTGAAAAGGTAAATGTTCTTTATGGTATAGATCATATTCAAGAAGAATTATTAGGGCTAAAGTTTAATATATCACCATTCTCATTCTTCCAAACTAATACTAAGGGGGCAGAAAGTCTTTATAGTATTGTTAGAGAATATATGGGAGACGCTGATAATAAAGTTGTTTTCGACCTTTACTGTGGAACTGGAACCATAGGTCAAATAGTTGCACCAAATGCTAAAAAGGTAGTTGGAATTGAACTTATAGAAGAGGCTGTTGAAGCTGCCAAGGAAAATGCTAAACTTAATGGATTAGATAATTGTGAGTTTATTGCTGGTGATGTTGCTGTAACAATTAAGAATGTTAAGGATAAACCAGATATAATTATATTGGATCCACCAAGAAGTGGAGTTCATCCAAAAGCTTTAGAATATGTTATTAAGTTTAATGCTAAGGAAATAATATATGTATCTTGTAATCCTAAGACATTAGTTACTGATTTAAAGGTACTAATTGATGCTGGATATGAGGTTATAAAGACTAGAGTTAAGGATATGTTCCCTAATACCCCGCATGCCGAAACTGTAGTAAAGTTAATCAAGAAATAGAGAAGGTTAAAGGAAAATTTTAATATATAAAATTGTGAATTTACTACTAATTTACTATCAATGGTTTTAAATTAGTAGTAAATTTTTTTTAAAATGTCTAGGAAAGTATAAAATTTCAATTAACTATAAATCAAAGGTATTATTACATTTTCATATTAAGAAATATAAAATGAAGGATAGTAATTTTATAATTTCCTTACCTTTAATACGAGTGGGGGGATATTTGTTTTGATGTGACTTGGAGCGTAGCGACGGAACAAGCAAAACAAATATCCGCTACACATTTTTTGTTTTAAGGTTGGAAACGATAACTTTACTAAATATTTTTACTTATTACGGTATAATTTGACTGTGTAATAATTATGAGAAGTAGATAATAGAAAATGGAAGCAGATATGAACAAGCTTATTAGAATGTGTATAATTCACATAGTCTTACCACCTTCAGTATTAAAAGTCATTGATAAGATGTGTTCCATAGAAAATATCTTCCTTTCATTTTGGAACACATAATATATATGATTATATAATGAATATTACAGTATTTTAGGGTGATGAAACGTGTATGTAGTAAAAGGTCTTATTTAGTTCTTTTAATAAAGAAGAAAAAAAAGTATAAAAGATAAATAAGTGAAACCGTTGACAGAATGTTTAGAATGTTTTATAATGTGAACATAATAATTGGATGGTTATTGTTAAAAGACAAGCTAGACCTATTTGTATGAGTTTATAAGGATTGCATTTGGTGCAATTACTTATATCTCTACAGATGGGTCTTTTATTTTTAAATAAATAATTTTAATTTGTAAAGCTAAGTATATTTAAATTATCTAAACTAAGGAGGAACAATCTATGGGATTCAGTAAAGATTTTTTATGGGGCGGTGCTACAGCTGCTAATCAACTTGAAGGTGGATGGAATTTAGATGGAAAAGGTATAAGTACAAGTGATATGCTGACAGCAGGAACTCACACTATTCCACGTAAAATTACTAGAGAAACTATTGATGGATTAAATTATCCAAGTCATGAAGCTATTGATTTTTATCACAGATATAAAGATGATATTAAG
>NZ_JAHAIF010000014.1 GCF_018372875.1 Clostridium sp.
AATAACTGTATTATAAAAATTTACTCTTTAATTTTAAATTTAATTACAAAAAGCATTTTCTCAAACTTGAGAAAATGCTTTTTGTCTACAATCTGAGAGGATGATTAAATCATCCTCTTATATTTTTAGGGAATTATATTAATTTATCTGCATTCCAATCTGCTTCTTGCATTTTATTTATAATAGACATGGTGAATTCAAGATGATGATCAATTTTAGAACTTGATTTAAGTAATAATGTGAAGAATGAGTTTTTATTGCATTTTTTTATATTTTTATAATAATCTCTAGATATTTTCCAGTACTTTTGTGGAAAACATATATATGAAACAATATACTTTAAATCCGATGGAGATAGGTGGTTGTGGGAATTATAAGCCTTTATAATGGAAGTTGCTAGCTCTAAATCCCATTTTGTATTATCTCTTTTTAAGAGTCTTCTTAAAAAGTATGATAAATCATGAGCACAATAATCATACTTACATTTATCAAAATCAATAATCCAAATAGAATCATCTTCTTCAAATATTATATTCTTATTAACATAATCACCATGGCATAATGATCTACTTAGGTCTTTTTTATCTATTAAAGATGAAACTTCTAAGGATAGTTTTGCAAGTTCTAAATTTTTATCAAACTTTTCTAAGAATTCTCTAGAAAACTTGTCTTTATATTGAAAAGCTAAATTAGATGTTTGTAATAATTGTTCAAAATGTTTAGCGGTAGATACATAAATGTCATCAAATCCTACCCTGTTAGCACTTCCTTTTATTGGTGTAAAATCAAATGATGATTTGTGTATTTCAGCAAGTTTAACAGCTGAAGAAATGACGTGATTCAAATTATCAAAATCACATTTCACACCATTAATCCAAGGAGTTAGGATAAATAGCATACCATCATATTTTACAAATCTTCCCCTATTAACTGTAGGTAAAAGATTAGGAACATTAATGTTATGCCTATGTAACCATTCTAAAGCAGAATATACATAAAGTAGCTCGTCCTCTGCAAAATATACTTTCTTTAAACAATAACTATCATGTTTTCCGTCTACCTTATAAACTGCTCTTTGTTTTTCTGTATCTTTAAACTTCACCATATTTACATCAGCATATCCAAGATTATAATATGGAAGTATATTTTGAGCTATATTATTATTTGAAAAAATAGATTCATCTAAGTTGGTTGCAAAATCACTCATTGAGACTCTCCTTTAAAAATTACTCATTATTATCATATTAGTTGGATTTTATAAATATACTAATGATATTTTTTAAAATATAAAAATACTGGATATTATTAAAACTTATAAGAAATAATATTTACAGGTAATAAATAAAGGATTTAAGAGATAAATATAGAATGATATATAGGAGGTGATTTTATATGGACATAAGGGAAAAAATCGAGACTTTTGAAAGGTTGACATTTATTGAAAAAGCAACTTTTTCTGATAAATCCTTGGGCCGTGAAAAAGATGAAAGTGAAGATGTTGTTAGAACATGTTTTATGGTGGATCGTGATAGGATTATTCATTGTAAATCATTTAGACGTTTGAAGCATAAGACTCAAGTTTATATAAAAACCTTCGGAGATCATTATAGAACAAGATTGACCCATACATTAGAGGTTGCTCAGATTGCTAGAACTATAGGGGCTGGAATTAGATTAAATGAAACTTTAATAGAAGCTATTGCATTAGGTCATGATTTAGGTCATGTAGCATTTGCCCATAATGGAGAAGAAGTTTTAAATGAGTTTCTGCCAAATGGATTTAGACACAATGAGCAAAGTGTAAGAGTAGTAACAAAATTAGAGAATGAAGGTAAGGGGTTAAATCTTACTAAAGAGGTTATAGATGGTATACTGCATCATAGTGGATTAAGAAGTGCATCTGATGATAAAGGCGCATTAACCTTAGAGGGAAGAGTTGTTCAGGTAAGTGATAAGATAGCATATATAAATCACGATATAGATGACTCTATAAGAGCAGGTTTGCTGTCAGAAAATGATATTCCCAAAGAATTACTTAAGGCCCTTGGGAAAACTCATTCTGAAAGAATTGAAACCTTGGTATTAGATTTTATTAATACATCAAATAAGAATTTGGAAGAAGGAATTAATTCTGTTGGATTAAGTAAAGAAATTGAAGAAGCTATGAGAGAACTTAGGGCATTTATGTTTAAGAATATATATTTATCTAATGAACTTAAAGGAGAAAGAAATAAGGCGAAGTTTATATTAAATGAATTAATAAATCATTATATGGAACATATAGAAGAAATGCCAGAGTTGTATAGAAATATTGTAGAATGTGAGGGAGAAAAAAGAGGGGTAGCAGATTATATTGCTGGGATGAGCGATGATTACTGTCTTAGTCAATTTAATAAAATATTTGTCCCTAAATTGGTAATATATTAAAGTGAAGTATATTTTTTGAGATTTAAGGAAAGATAAGTAAGTCAAAAAGTTAGAAAATAATTTTAAAATCAGAAGGAATAGTAAGCAATGTGTCGAATAATATATAAATTGTTGAAAAAAATTTTGTAAGGAGGGGGAAAGCTTCCTTGCGTATATCAGAAGAATTAATTGAAAGAATCAAACAAGAAAATGACATAGTAGATATAGTTTCAGAAACTGTTAGGTTAAAGCGGTCAGGACGTAATTATATGGGGCTTTGCCCATTTCACAATGACCATTCTCCATCTTTTTCAGTTTCGCAAGATAAGCAAATATATAAATGCTTTTCATGTGGAGAGGCAGGAAATGTTTTTACTTTTGTCATGAAACAAAAAAAACTAAACTTTTTAGAAGCAGCAAAGTATTTGGCTGAAAAGGTAAATATACCTTTAGATTTAGGTGATGGAGAACCTAGTAAAATAACAAAAAAGAAGGAAGTGCTTTACAAAGCAAATGTTGAAGCAGGGAGATTCTTTTTTAAAAACTTATCTCAAGATAAGAAAGCAAAAGAATATTTCTTAAATAGGGGAATAAAAGAATCCACTATAAGAAAATTTGGATTAGGGTATTCTAAAGATAGCTGGAATAGCTTGATTTATCATTTAAGGAGAATGGGCTTAAAAGAAAATATCTTGCAAGAAGCAGGATTAGTTCTTAAAAGTGAAAAGAAAGGTACCTTCTATGATAGGTTTAGAAATAGAGTTATGTTCCCAGTTTTTGATATCAAGGGAAGGGTAATTGGCTTTGGTGGTAGAGTTTTAGATGATTCTAAACCAAAGTACCTAAACTCACCAGAAACTTTAGTTTTTCAAAAGGGTACTAATCTATATGGATTAAATTTTGCTATTAAAGAGAAGATGGAGGATAGATACTTCATCATAGTAGAAGGGTATATGGATTGTATTTCTCTTCATCAGTATGGAATTACAAATGTAGTTGCATCACTTGGAACAGCGTTGACTACTAATCAGGCAAGGCTATTAAAGAGGTATGCAGATAAAGTAATTATTTCATATGATGCTGATGTTGCAGGTCAAACAGCAACTCTTAGAGGGTTAGAAATTTTAAGAGATGCAGGATTTGATGTTAGAGTACTTACAATACCACAAGGTAAGGATCCTGATGAATTTATTAGATCAAATGGGAAAGAAGCCTTCTTAAAATTGATTAATTCTGCAACACCATTAATAGGCTATCGTCTAAAAAGAGCAGAAGAGGGAATTGATTTTAAAAATGAACAATCTTTAATTAAATATGGGGAGAGAGTTACAGAAATACTAGCAGATTTGAATCCAGTTGAAAAGGATGTTTATATAAAAAAGATATCCGAGGACACTGGATTGAAGGAACAATCCCTTTATGATTTGCTATCTATGGCACAAAACAGAAAAGAAGAGCCTTTTATGAATAAAAAGGAAGAAATTGGAACAAAATTATATGTAGAGCCTGCTTATTTAAAAGCTGAAAGAAGTCTTATAAAACTTATGTTTAAGGACGGTTATTATGAAGAAATTGTAAAACAAATTTCTAGTGATGATTTTAACCTAGGGGCTCATAAAAAAATCTTCTCTTTAATTTCTAAAGGGAAAGAAGAAGGTGCTGAAAATTTATTAGCATATATAGAAAGTGGTTGTGATGATGTTGAATCATCTAAAGAGTTTGTGAAAATTAAGGAACTTAGGGTATTAGAAGCTAGTGATGAGAGAAAGCTAATTAGGGATTATATAAATAGGATAAAAACATTTAAATTAACTTCAAAAATTGAATGTTTAAAAAAGGAGCAAAAAGACTTGGAACAAAAGGGAAAGATTGAAGAATCAATAAAACTCGCAATAGAGCTTAACAAATTAAATGATGAGCTTAAGAGGGAGAAAGGGGTTATTGGTCATGGCGAAAGGAGGTAAGAAAGAAATGGCAGAAGAAACTAAAGCAAAAAGCAAAAAGACTGGTAATGATAAAAAAGATAGAAATAACAAGATGGCCATTGTTAAAAATTTAATAGAAAAAGGTAAGAAGAATGGTTCATTAACTTATAAAGAAATTATGGATGACATAGAGAACATAGATTTAGGACCAGAACAAATAGAAAAGATTTATGAGGTACTTGAATCTATGGGAATAGAAGTAATAGGTGACATTAATGGTGCTGAAGAGGTTGAAGAAGAAGTAGATCTTTCAATACCAGAAGGTATTGCTATTGATGACCCTGTTAGAATGTACTTAAAAGAAATAGGTAAGGTGCCACTATTATCTTCAGAAGAAGAAATAGAACTTGCTTTAAGAATTGAACAAGGGGACCAATATGCTAAGAAGAAGCTAGCTGAAGCTAACTTAAGACTTGTTGTAAGTATAGCTAAGAGATATGTTGGTAGAGGTATGCTATTCCTAGATCTTATTCAAGAAGGTAACTTAGGACTTATTAAAGCTGTTGAAAAGTTTGATTATAGAAAAGGGTTCAAATTCTCTACATATGCTACATGGTGGATAAGGCAGGCCATTACAAGAGCTATAGCAGACCAAGCAAGAACTATCAGAATACCAGTTCATATGGTTGAAACTATAAATAAGCTTATAAGAGTACAAAGACAATTACTTCAAGAGTTAGGAAGAGATCCATTCCCAGAAGAAATTTCAAAGGTTATGGATTTACCAGTTGAAAAGGTAAGAGAAATTCAAAAAATAGCACAAGAGCCAGTTTCTTTAGAAACTCCAATCGGTGAAGAAGAAGATAGCCATTTAGGTGATTTTATTCCTGATGATGAAGCTCCAGCACCAGCAGAAGCTGCAGCATTTACTATGCTAAAAGAACAATTAATAAATGTTCTAGATACTTTAACTCCAAGGGAAGAAAAAGTATTAAGATTAAGATTTGGTCTTGATGATGGTAGAGCAAGAACTCTTGAAGAAGTGGGTAAAGAGTTTAATGTAACAAGAGAAAGAATAAGACAGATAGAAGCTAAGGCTTTAAGAAAACTTAGACATCCATCAAGAAGTAAAAAGCTTAAGGATTATTTAGATTAATATATACTAAAAAACATCTGTTGAAAAACAGATGTTTTTTAATACTTAGGGTAAAATACACTTATATTTTATTAGAAAGAGGTTTAACATGGACATTAGTAAAAGATTAGAGTTTATAGCAAATCATATAGATAAATGTGAAAGTATTATAGATGTTGGTACAGATCATGGATATATCCCAATATATGCAGTGAAAAAAGGGCTTTGTAATAAGGCTATAGCATCTGATATAAATAAGGATCCTGTTAAAAAAGCACAATTAAATGTAGCTCTAGAGGGGTTATCGAAGAAAATAGATGTTAGGCTAGGGGGAGGTTTACAAACAGTTGATATAAAAGAGGTAGAAGGTGTTGTAATTGCAGGTATGGGAGGAAATTTAATTAGAGATATACTAGAGAATGATAAAAGGAAGTTGCCTTTTTATAAATTTTTAATATTACAGCCAGCTCAAAATCCAGAAGTTCTTAGAGAATACTTGTATAACAACGGATATGAGATTTTAGGAGAGGATCTATGTTTTGATGAGGGAATTTACTATGAACTATTTAAAGTAAGGAAAAATAGTAAGGAAAATATGAAGTTAGATCCTATATATTATGAATTTTCACCTACGCTATTAAAAGATAAGCATCCTTTAATGATAGGGTATTTACAAGAAAAAGAAGAAAAATATAATAGAATATTAAGCTTTATAAAAGAGGATAGTGAAAGTGCAATAAGAAGAAAAAAAGAAGTCCAAGATAAATTGAAGGAAATAAAAAGATTTATTGAAGAGGTGAGATAAATGACCGTAACAGTAAAAGAGATAGCAAAAGAAATGGAGAAGTTAGCACCAATATTTTTAAAAGAAGACTTTGATAATGTGGGACTTATGGTGGGATCTAAAGATAAGGAAGTGAAAAAAGTTCTATTAGCTTTAGATTGTACTAAAGATGTTATTGAAGAGGGAAAAAGGGAAGGGGTAGACCTTATTATAACTCATCATCCATTAATATTTAGAAGACCAAGTAGAATTGTAAATGATGATCTTCAAGGGTGGAAGATAATAGAACTTATAAAGAATGATATATCATTATATTCAAGTCATACTAATTTAGATTCAACTAAGGATGGGATAAATGAGGAAATTGTTAAGGTGTTAGGTTTTTCTCATGGGAAACTTATTGAGTCCTCCAAGGTTAGAGGATTTGATGAATGTGGATTAGGTAGGGTTGTTTATTTAGAGAATGAAATAGAATTAAACAATCTTATAAATATAGTTAAAGAGAAGCTTGGAATAAGCAGTTTAAGAGTTGTAGTAGGAAAAGAAAAAGTGAAAAATATAGCTATAATAAATGGAAGTGGTCAAGACTTCTTTGGAAAGGCTATAGGAATGGGAGCAGATTGTATAATAACTGGTGATACTTCATATCATTTTGCTTCTGATTACAAAGAAATGGGAGTTTCAATTATAGATCCAGGACATTTCCCTACAGAATGGATAGTATTTTTAAAGGTAATGAAAAAGATAGAAGAGAAATTTAGTACTATTGAATTCATTCACTCTAAGTGCAGTAAAGACCCATATGAATATATATAAAACAAGTATTTTTTTTAGTTATAAACATATATAAATAGTAGAACTCACCAATTTTGAGGAGGAACTATTATTAGTACACAAAAAGATTTTAAAAAGGCTTTTAAAAATATTAGGGAAAATTTTCAAAGTGGAATGAATAGAAGTTCTAGAGGGTGGAGAGGCTGGCCAATATTTTATTTTTGTAGTCCTTTTAAGTTTATTATATTATGTGGACTTTTGGCTACATTACTTCTTTGTGGAGTTGGATTATATGGTCTAATTGTAATAATTCTTTTAGTGTTATTATTTATATTTGTTCCCTAATTGTAAAAAAGTTCATCTTGTAAAAGTATAAGGAGTATGATATTATAATCCTTGCGAGTGAGACATGCAATCGCTGCTAGTCTTTGAACTAGGAGAGGAAAGTCGGGGCTCCGTAGGGCAGGGTGCTGGATAACGTCCAGTCAAGGTGACTTGAAGGAAAGTGCAACAGAGAGATACCGCCTATTTTTATAGGTAAGGGTGGAAAGGCGAGGTAAGAGCTCACCAGCGTGGTGGAGACATCACGGCTATGTAAACCCCACCTGGAGCAAGACCGAATAGAGAGGCATTTAAGGGGTTGCCCGTCCCGCCTCTGGGTGTGTCGCTTGAGCTTACTGGCAACAGTAAGCCTAGATAGATGATTGCTTAAGACAGAACCCCGCTTATGGCTTATCTCGCAAAAAGAGATTTCAAGGGTTTGAAGGGAATAGGATAAATTTTTCCCTTGCAGTTTCCCTTATTATATTTATAAGCTTTGTAATAGAGATGTAATCTTATTGGTTGCATCTCTATTCATTTATATTTATAGAGTTTTGCATAGATTTTTTATAGATACTGTTAGGTTATCTAAGTTGTTAAAAAACTGTAAAAAATCTACAAAGAGAGTTGACCAAGTTTTAAAGGTATATAATAATTATTTCATAAAAAAGTAAAAAAGTAACAAAAAATGTCTTTTGTTTATATATACTAAATTTAGGAGGAGTTAAATGAGAAACAATAGAAAAACAAGTGAAGCACAAAGGAAGGCAGATAAAAGATGGAGAGAAAAAAATAGGGAACATGCAAATTATTTAAAAAATAGAACTAGTGCAAGGTGTTTTATAAGGAATAAAGCTACTCTAGAAGATATAGAAGAGTTAAGGGAGCTACTTAGACTAAGAGCTGAAGTGTTAAGTAAAGAAAATAATCTATTATGTTAAAGGCTAGGATATAGTTAGTATTCTAGTCTTTATTTTTATAGCTGTAGAAGAGTTTAATCTGATGGTTAACCTCTATTGTCTTTTTTATCCTATATTAATGAAATTGTATACATAATATGATATAATTATTAAATAATTATACTTTTAATTAATGAGGTGGGGGAATGGTTAAATTAGTTAGAAAATTTGTTACAGATATTAGGTTAAGTAAACTTAATGCAGTAAAATACAGTGGGATTGTAGCATTCTTAATTTTTGCTACTTCAGTTACTTATAAGAATTTAATAGGTACTCCAGTAAAAGATGCAATAATAATATCTGGTATTAGTTCAGCAATATTATTTGTAGCTCTTTATTTTATGTGTTTTGCAATTGTAAAGCAAATTGATAAAAAAGATGCAAGAATTGAAGCGGAGAAGCAAAGGGAATTAGAAGAAAGAAGAAGAAGGCTTGAAGAAAGAAGCGGAAAAAAAGTTAATAATAAAAAGAAAAAGAAAAATAGACAAGTTGATAATAAATAGTGAAAATGGTGAAGAATAAAATTTATCCTTCACCATTAGTTTTTTATTCTTTCCTTACCTTAAGTAAGAAGGGAATAGATATTTATTTTTCTGTGACTTGGAGCTTGCGACGGAACAAGCAAAATAAATATCCGCTACACCTTTTTTAGTTAAAAATAGCTGTTACCCATTCGTTGCTTTGATGCTTTTCTATCATATTAAATCCATTAGACTCTACCATAGACTTTATGTTATCAAAGCTCCATTCAACTAAGCCAGAAACAAGAAGGGTTCCATTGTCCTTTAAATGAGACTTAATAAAGTCCATAAACATATGAGTTTCTTCTCCACCAATATTTATATATATCCAATCAAATTGACCCTCAATGTTAACTTCATTACAAAGAGCATCTCCAACAAAGACCTTTATGTTATTTAGGTTATTTAAAGAAGCGTTTAGTTCTACTTCATCTTGTACATCCCTAATATCTAAAGCAACTACTTCACTAGCTCCTTTAATTGCTGTTGCAATGGATAGTATACCTGATCCAGTTCCTATATCTAATACTCTTTTATTAGAAAAGTCCTTTGAAAGAATCACTCTAAGAAGATCTTGAGTAGTTTCATGTAGACCAGTACCAAAAGCTCCTTGAGAAATAAAATTTATTTTGTTTTTACCTTCTATTTCTTCATCAGGAGAAGCAAGTACCCAGTTCTCATCTATATCTATAGCAGGTAAAGAAAAATCATCATAGTCATAGTTTTCTTCATATACATTAACAGGTGTTTCATTAATTAAATTAGAAACATTGTTTTTAAAACTTTCTAAGTCTTCTTTTGCCCCATCAAAGGCAACTTTTAATGTGGTTAATTCATTTTCTTTTTCTATATATCCATACCCATTTTCATCAGTAGTTATTTCTAATGGACTTTCATAAAATGCGTTATAGATTTCGTTTATTTGTAGTACTTCTATTTTTTCATCTACTTTATTTAAAGGCATATTATAACAAATAATAAACATAGAAAATCTCCTCTCTTTTAAGCTAATATCATATTATTACAAGAAAACGATTATGTAAAGTATGGGGAATGTGATAAAATTATGATTAGGATTTAAGGAGGGATAGTAATGAAAAAAATAGTTGTTTTAGATGGAATCACTTTAGGAAATGTTGATTTTGATAAGTTAAAAGAATTTGGTGAATTAGTATACTTTGATAAAACAAATGCTAATGAAGTAGCTGACAGAATAAAGGATGCAGCAATAGTTCTAACTAATAAAGTTGTATTAAATAGAGATAATTTAAAGGACGCAAGTAAATTAGAATTAATTTGTGAAATGGCTACTGGATTTAATAATATTGATATAGAATATGCTAAGGAGAGAAATATTGCAGTAACTAATGTTGCAGGATATTCTACACCAACTGTAGCTCAGCATACATTTGCAACATTATTGCATTTATATGACAAAATTTCTTATTATGATAATTTTGTTAAGAGTGGAGCGTACTCATCATCAGGGTTATTCACTAATTTAGATAAGCCTTACAATGATATAGAAGGTAAAAGATGGGGAATAGTAGGGTTAGGAACTATAGGAAGAAAGGTGGCTCATATTGCAGATGCTTTTGGTTGTGAAGTGGTATACTATTCAACATCAGGAAAAAACAACAGTTCAGATTATAGAAGAGTAGAACTAGATGAGTTATTAAGAGAATGTGATATTATATCAATTCATGCTCCGTTAAATGAAAATACTCAAGGCTTATTTAATTACGAGAATATAAGCAAAATGAAAAAGGATGCTGTACTAATTAATATGGGAAGAGGACCTATAGTAGTTGATGAAGATTTAGCTAAAGCTATTGATGAAGAACTTATAGCTGGTGCAGCTTTAGATGTGTTTATGGTAGAGCCTATGCCAGCAGATAACCCATTTTTAAAGGTTAAAAATAAGGATAGATTAGTATTAACTCCACATATTGCATGGGCTAGTGTTGAAGCTAGAGAAAGATTGTTTAAGGATTTAATAGAAAATATACATGCTTTTTATAGAGGAGAAGCTAGAAATAGAATAGTTTAAAAAGATAAGCCTAGGGTTACTAGGCTTATTTTAATACATATTCTTCAATTGCTTTAATTACTCCATAATCTCTATTACTTTTTGCTATATAGTTACCGTATTGTTTCATATCTTCATTTGCATTTTCCATAACAAAACTAAATTTAGCTTTACCAAGCATTTCTATATCATTGTAGAAGTCGCCAAAAACCATAGTTTCTTCATAAGAAATATTTTCATCCTTTTGAATTTTTTCTAAGGCGGCTCCTTTATTAACATTCTTATTCATAATATCAAGCCATATTTCACCAGCAACTACAACCATAAATTCATCTCCAAATAGAGGGTTTAAAACTTTATTTGAATTATTGGAAGCTCCTGAAAGGTCACAAAGTGTAATTTTAAAAATATCATCATCAATAGAATATAAGTCTTCTACTATATGCTTCTTTATATAGTATTTATCAATTTCTTTTAAGAAATCATCGCTACATGGTTTATGATAGGCACCTTTTGTACCACACAAAATTAACTCTATGTTTTCTATATCTTCACAAGCTTTTATAATGGCTGTTACAGAGTCTTTCTTTATGATATCTATGCAAGACTTACCTTCATCTTCGAATACATAAGCACCATTGTCACAAATATAATAAATGTGATCCGAATAAGGTTTGAAGTTTTCATATAATGTAGGGTAAGGTCTTCCACTAGCTACTACAAATTTAACGTCTTTATCATTTAGTTTTTCTAATACTTCAAAAAAGTTAGATGGTAGCTTCCCATGTTCATCTAATAATGTTCCATCCATATCTGTTGCAATTAACTTTATCATATAGTCCACCCTTTTCCTAGAATAATTTTCATTAGTACTTCATAAGCTATTATACCATAGTAAAAGAGTTAGAAAAATAAATACATCAATAAGAAATAAATGGAAATATTGACATATAATCAATAATGTAGTAATATTACAAATAAGTTAATAATTAGAAAAATGTTGATTGAGAGTAGTAGAAAGAAAAGGTTCCTTTTAGAGAGCGAGTGTTTTGGTGGAAAACTTGTAGGAATAACTTTTGAACTTGCTCATGAGTTGTAAGGTTTTATTTAAATCTTATCGGTATATTTGCCGTTATTTTAAGTAAGTATAATTTTGGATGGTACCGCGTAAATCGCTCCAATAAGGAGTAATTTACGCGGTTTTAATATTATATGAGAGGTGAAATTGGATGGGGTTAGTTCAGTAGAGAAAATAATTATTGTGATTTTAAAGCTTAAAGGGGTAATTGAATCGCTGTGATTTTATATAGGTTTTATAAAAGCAATAAGTATTAATAAAGGGGGCTTAAAACATGTTAAATGTAAAGAAATATAAGAGATTTAAAACTATTAATTTTAAGGAAAGAACTTGGCCAAATAAAGAGGTTACAAAGGCACCTATATGGTGTTCTGTAGATTTAAGAGATGGTAATCAGGCTTTGATAAGTCCTATGACAGTAGATGAAAAGGTTGAAATGTTTAGCTTATTAACTAAATTGGGGTTTAAGGAAATTGAAATAGGTTTTCCGTCTGCATCACAAATAGAATTTGATTTTTTAAGAACACTTGTTAATAATAATTTGATTCCAGATGATGTTGTTGTACAAGTATTAACACAAGCAAGACCTCACTTAATTAAAAGAACTTTTGAATCATTAGAAGGGGTAAAAAAGGCTGTTGTTCATATTTATAATTCAACATCTATACTTCAAAGAGATGTCGTATTTAACATGAGTAAAGAGGAGATAAAAAATATAGCTGTAGAAGGAACAAAGTTAGTAAAAGAATATGTTAAAGAGTTTAATGGGGAAGTGATTTTAGAATATTCTCCAGAGAGTTTTACAGGAACAGAGGTAGAATATGCATTAGATGTCTGTGAAGCTGTTTGTGATGTATGGGAAGCATCAAAAGATAAAAAAGTTATAATTAATTTACCATCTACAGTTGAGATGGATACTCCAAATGTCTTTGCAGATCAAATAGAATGGATGTGTACTCATTTTAAGGATAGGGAACGTGTAATAGTAAGTGTACATCCTCATAATGATAGGGGAACTGGTGTAGCTGCTGCTGAATTAGCTTTGCTAGCAGGGGCTGATAGGGTTGAAGGTACTTTATTTGGTAATGGAGAAAGAACAGGTAACGTTGATATAGTTAATATTGCTCTTAACATGTATTCTCAAGGGGTAGATCCTAACCTAGAATTAAATAATATTCAAGAAGTTATAGATGTATATGAAAGATGTTGCAAAATACCAGTTCATATAAGGCATCCATATGCAGGAGAACTAGTTTTCACGGCTTTCTCAGGATCTCATCAAGATGCTATAAATAAGGGGATGGCAAAGTATAGGGAAAGAGAGGGGCAATATTGGGAAGTACCTTATCTTCCAATTGACCCAAGTGATTTAGGAAGAGAGTATGAGGCTCTTGTAAGGATTAATAGTCAATCTGGTAAGGGTGGAATAGCATTTGTTATGGATAGATACTTTGGTTATAAGATGCCAAAGAAGATGCATAAGGAATTTGCTGATGTAATTCAAAAAATATCAGAAGAAAGAGGAGAAGTGGCTCCACAAGTAATAATGCAAAAATTTGAAGAGGAATACTTAAATAGAGAGGAGCCTTTCAAATTAATTAAATGTTCTGTGTCAGAAGAAGATTCTAAGTCAAATGTAACTGTTAGATTCTTATATAAGGGAGTAGAAAAAGAGTTTACTTCTGTTGGAAATGGACCAATAGATTCATTGAAAAAAGCATTAATTAAATCTGAATTAATAAATACAAGTATTTTAGATTATGCAGAGCATTCAATGGGAGAAGGATCAGAAGCTAAAGCTGCTGCTTATGTAAATATGAAAAGGGTTGATAATGGAGAAGAAACCTTTGGTGTTGGTGTGGATTCTAATATTACGACTGCTTCAATGAAAGCTGTATTCAGTGCTATAAATAGGCTTTATAAGTAATAAGTGAAACGCTACTATGTTAAGTAGCGTTTATTTCTTGTAATAAAGAATTCGTATACCATTATAAATTTATAATAATTTTTCTTATGGGAGGGGATTAATTGTTGAAACGTAAAAATTATAAGGTAATAATAAGTACTATTTTTATTATACTTATTATTAGTATTTTGCTACTAAATAATAAAACAGATTATAACAAAATTAATTTTGACAATGTTGTTAACAACATAAACAAAAACAATAAACTCTTTAAAACCCCAGTTGTTAATATAGAAAACTACGTAAATAGTATAGATAATAATGATTATTTTAGTAATGAATATATAGATAATTTATCTTCAAAAAATCCATCTAATAGCTCCTTATTATCAAAATCTCAAGCAATTGAAGATATAAACTTCTTTTTTGAACTTTTAAGAAAAAATTATGGCTTATATACATATTTCGGAGGAGATAATGTTTTTTTAAAAGCTAAAAATAATATTATTAATTACATTATGACTAAAAACACAATTACCAAAAAGGAGCTTTATGATGTTCTAATAAAAAATTTGAATTTTATTAATGATAATCATTTTATTATTAATTATGATAAGAACACTCATAAAATATTGTGTAAAAACTTTTACTTCTTTACCTTAGATGAAGAATATTATTATAAAGATGATATTGGATTTTTCACTAACTCTAAGTCAGGTAAAAAATATATATTAAAAATAAATGATAATAGCGAGTAGATAGCTATATGAAATTGTCTATAAATAATAGTGGTGAATTAGTATATAAAATTGGTAAATTAATTAATTTTGATAACAACGAATCCAATATAACTAATAGTAACTCTGTTGAAATTAATGTTGAATACAAGCTTGCAAACAAAACTATATCAGAAAGAAAACAATTAACTAAGGCTAATAATTTATTAAATTCAAATGCAACTTTTTCGTTTAATATTAATGATAATATTCCAATATTATCACTTAGAAGCTTAACACTAAATGAACAAACAAAAAATAAATTTTTACAAAGTGCATTCCAATGCCAAAAATACAAAATTAATATATTAGATTTAAGAGGAAATATTGGTGGAGATGGTAGCTTAGCAGTACAATGGTTAGAAAATAGATTTGCGTTTAGGCCCGTAGGTAATTCTAAAAAAATAGGTTTAAATAGATTTCTAATAGACGGAAAACTACCTAGTATTGAAGAAACTAGTATTTCTCATTTATACAATTTAGAAGTTAAAAAAGATTACTTTTTTAGTAATGATATAGACGATGCTGAACTTTACGAAAATGATTCTATAATATTTGTTTTAACAGATAAAAACCAAGGTTCAGCTGGTGAGATGTTTATTGAGTACTTAAAAAATTATGAGAATGTAATATTAATTGGATCTAATACTAGTGGAACTTTACAGGGAAGTAAGTATGGAATAAATTTCAAACTACCTAACTCTGAAATAAGTTTTCAATTTGGGCAATGGCTTTTTTTATTTGATGATAATTACTTCAAAGAAGGAATAGGATTTAAACCAGATATATGGACAAATGGAAGTGATGCTTTAGAACTAGTTTTAAAACTTATAGATTACTACAACTTAAATTAATATTATAAATAAAACTAACAAAATCTATATATTTTATTATTTTTTTCAGAAATATTTTTAACTTCTCTAATATGGACTTCTGGTGTTTGTCAAGAGAGTTGTAGTATAAATTTCTCGTAAGTTTTATATGTGAAATTATTGGAAGGGATAAAAATAAGAGGCTTGCTAACGTAAGTCTCTTATTTTATAGATAGAAGATTTATAGAAAATATAAGAAATTCTCTTGGATTATTTGGTTTAGTCTATGATGAAAGGACAAATGTATTTTATATACTTGCAACATATGGCAAATTAGTATATAATAATTTCATAAAATAAAATATTAAAGTTCGGATGAAGATAGTGGGAGAGTGACAAATTTATTTTGTCCACCGAAGAGGGAAAATCTTTCAGGTTATAGGACCGCTATTGGACGAGCCTCTGGAGAGACTCTAGAAGAGCACCGAAGGAGCAAGGCTAAAATGGCTGAAACTCTCAGGTAAAAGGACAGGGGATATGAGATTGTATCATATTTTTTTGTGATGCAATTTATCATAATCTCCTCCAGTAAATTATAATTTAGGGAGGATTTTTTTATGCAATTAAAAGATTTATTACAAAACATTAGTGACTTCATATGGGGGCCACCATTATTAATTTTATTAGTAGGTACAGGGGTGTATTTAACTTTAAGGTTAAAGCTACTTCAAATATTTAAATTACCACTAGCTCTAAAATACGTATTTGGAAAAGATGAAGAAGAAAATGACGAAGGGGCAGAAGGGGATGTATCAAGCTTTGGTGCTTTATGTACAGCCCTATCAGCTACAATAGGTACAGGTAATATTGTAGGTGTAGCTACAGCTGTAAAAGCAGGAGGTCCAGGAGCTTTATTTTGGATGTGGATAGCAGCTTTCTTTGGTATGGCAACTAAGTATGCTGAAGGAGTATTGGCTATTAAATATAGAGAAGTAGATGAAAATGGTAATATGGCAGGAGGTCCAATGTATTATATACAAAATGGACTAGGGCTAAAATGGTTAGCAAAGATATTTGCAGTTTTAGGAATTGGAGTTGCTTTTTTTGGTATTGGAACATTTGGACAAGTAAAATCAATTTCTGACGCAGCATCAATAACATTTAAAGTTCCTTTAATACTTACAGCTATAATAGTTACAGTATTAGTAGCGTTGGTTACTTTAGGTGGAATAAAAAGAATATCTAGGGTATCAGAAAAGGTTGTTCCTTTTATGGCTGGAATATATATATTAGGAGCAGTGTTAGTATTAATTTGTAATTATAGTGCTATACCAGGAGCATTATCAATTATTATAAGAAGTGCGTTTAATCCTCAAGCAGCACTGGGGGGAGCAGCAGGTATAACAGTTCAAATAGCATTACAAAGAGGGGTAGGTAGAGGAGTATTTTCAAATGAAGCAGGTCTTGGAAGTGCACCTATTGCAGCGGCAGCAGCTAAAACTAAGTCACCAGTTAGACAAGGGTTAATATCAATGACAGGTACTTTTTTTGATACTATAGTTATATGTACTATGACTGGTCTTGCAATAGTTTTAACTGGAGCATATTCAAGTCCTTTAGAGGGAGCAGCTTTAACAACAGCGGCTTTTGAAGCAGGATTACCTTTTGCTGTGATAGGCAAGTATATCGTAAATATAGGATTAATATTCTTTGCCTTTACAACAATTTTAGGATGGAATTATTATGGTGAAAGATGTGCAGAATACTTATTAGGTGTTAAATCTATATTGCCATATAGAATAATATTCATAGCACTTGTAGCAGTAGGACCATTCTTATCATTAGATTTAATATTTATAATAGCAGATATAGTTAATGGAATGATGGCTTTTCCTAATTTAATAGGATTAATTGGACTAAGAAAAGTGGTTATAAAAGAAACAGAAGATTATTTTCAACAGTTAAAAGAAGAAGTGGCATTGCCAGCATAACAAAAGTATAAATCAACGGTTATAAAATATAAAATCAAGGATAATAATTTTATAATTTCCTTACCTTTAGTAGGAGTGGAGTGGATATTTGTTTTGATGTGACTTGGAGCAAGCAAAATAAATATCCCCCACTTTTTTGTATTATAGTAAAATTAATAAATAATAAAGAAATAAATAAGAAACCTATGTTAGTATAATAATAGTACATATTTAAATAGGTGGTAAGATGGTTAAAAAAAGAAGGAAAGTATACAAAAGAAGAAAAATAAATAGAAATAAGTATAAGTTTTTAATAAGAAGAATATTTGCTTTTATTTTGCTAGTTACATTCTTTATGGGGTTAAAATATATATTTACTAATAATAGAGAATTTATATCTTCAGAAAGTATAAATAATTATATAGATTATGTAGATAGTTTTAGTGGATGGAGAAAGCAATTAAATTGGAAAGAAGTAGCTGCTATAGATGGCATTAAAAACATAGATTATAATAATATAAATAAAAAGAAGATAGAGGAAATTTGCAAGTGGTTTTATGATGAGAATAATAACATAAAGGATTTTGAGAAAGTTTTAGAAGAACAAGACTTTACAGATAAAGAGAAAAAAAGGGCTGAAAAAAACTTGAAAAATTTAAGTGAGGTTAGTTTGAGAAATATTAGGGGAGACTCTGATAAAGAAAAGGACAAGCTGATAGAGAATATGAAAGAAATAAGTATAGAGAATTATAAGAAAAGCGGAGTTTTACCTTCAGTAACTATTAGCCAAGCTATCTTAGAATCAAACTGGGGGAAATCTGAATTGTCTGCTAAGTATAATAATTATTTTGGTATAAAAGCAAGTGCAGGATGGAAGGGGAAAATAGCTACTTTCTCAACTAAAGAAAATTACAACGATACTATAAAAGCTAATTTTAGAGCATATGATTCATTAGAAGAGTCTGTTAATGACCTTGGAAATTTTTTGAATGTAAATAGTAGATATAGAAAAAATGGATTATTTGATGGGAAGAACTATATTGAGCAAGCACAAGCTTTAGAGGATGCAGGATATAGCACTAAAAAGAACTCTAAAGGAGAAGCTATTTATGCAGATTTATTAATAGAGTTAATTAAGGATAACAATTTAATGATTATTGATAGTGAAGCAGTTAAGAATGAATAAAAGAAGAATGAAAAAAACCCCAGTATTTAATACGTGGGGTTTTTTTGAAACAAAAGGTACAATTTCATAAATACCAAAAGGTAATTATAAACTTAGCTTATTTTTATTAGAAAAATATAGTTTTAAAACTTCTTTTGAGTTAATGTTATCCCAGTCTAAGTGATCTATTAAGAATTCTCTTCCTAAAACTATATAATGACTCTCGTCAAAATTTAAATAATCTTCATAGCATATGTTACTAGTTGAGGTTATCTCTTTAATAGATTTTCTAGTTAGCAAATGCTTTTTGTATATCTTTGAACATTCCTTTACTATAGGGTCTAATTTATCAACAGGATCTATATCAAAAAATGAATGTGCTATATGACTAGGAATACTTGAATCCTCATATATAATCATACCTTCTTTGCAAGGTAGCAATTCTCTTATTTCTTCTGGGGCATTATCAAACTTAATATTTAACATAGTAGAAAAGGTAGCAGTTTGCATTTTGGTAAAAGTGCTTATTTGTATATGTATAGCTGCTAGATAACACTTGATAGAATTAAGCTTGTCCCCTAATAAATAGTAGGCATTACCTAAAAGCATATAAGATGGAGCTGAAGTTGGGTTAAGTTTTATAGCTTTTACAAGAGCAACTTTAGCCAATTTTAACTCATTCTTTTTTATAGCATCCTCAGCCAGCTTTGTTAAAGCTACAACTTCTTTCATATGCATTCCCCTTTCTTTGATTACTATAATATATATTATATCATCTAGAAAAAGGTAATAAAAGTAAAAATGGATATTTAATAACTTACTTTGAATTTATTTTCATCTTCTACCAAGCCTATTTTCTTAAGAGAGTAGTCATCAACACGAATAAATCTATTTCCTTCCTTTATTATAGATAGGAATTTAGATATATTTTCTTCCAAGCCTTGAACTTGTATTTCAACCATTCCATTATTTAAATTTCTTGCAAATCCAGTTAGGGCGTATTTTATAGCATTACTTTGAGCAAAGTATCTAAAGCCTACCCCTTGTACTCTTCCTTCAACTATAATTAAGCATCTAATCATCAAGTTATCCTCCAAATTGTAATTATTCATTAAAAAGAATTATAGCACATAATATACAATTAACAAAATACAAAAAATATTGTAAATTTTCAGAAAATAAGATATAATTTCTTTGGGTATTGAGAAAATGAGGAGGTAATTCAAAGTGTTGGAAAAGAGTTTGGTTTTAATTAAGCCAGATGCAGTGGAGAAAGACATAATTGGTGAAGTAATTAGTTATTATGAAAAGGCGGGGTTAAAGGTTGTTGCTTTAAAGATGGAAAGAGCAACTGAAGAATTAGCAGAAAAGCATTATGCAGAACATAAGGGAAAGCCTTTTTATGAAGGGTTAATAAAGTTTATAACTAGAAGTCCTTTGTGTGCTCTTATTATTGAGGGAGAGAATGCTATAGAAAGCGTAAGAAAAATAAATGGAGCCACAAATCCTAATGAAGCAGAAGAGGGAACTATTAGAAAGGCATTTGCTACAAGTAAATCAGAAAATTGTGTACATGCATCTGATTCTGTAGAAAGTGCAAATAGGGAATTGGCAATATGGTTTCCAGAAGTTGCAGAAAGTGTATTGGTTGGTTAATATAAAAAATAAGCTGTGTAATGTTACAATATTACACAGCTTATTTTTTATATAGGAGTGGGGGATATTTGTTTTGATGTGGCTTGGAGCTACACCTTTATTTCTTAAATTTCTTTAATAGATAAAGTATAAGTAATATAAATATTCCTAGAAATAATCCCATACCTAAAAAGCCTAATAGGGAAGGAGATGTACTATTATTAGTGGATGTACTACCTATTCTTATCCATTCATCATCGTATATCTTTAAAGAATCTCTATCTAAATCTTTAAATACTTCACATTTATCAAGGGTTTCATCAGTAGGATAAGATTCTTTAACTTCATCATCTAACATTTCGTATGTTTTCCAGTTAGGAGTATAGTATTGAATATAATCAACATTTTGTAATGAGTTTTCTGGGTCAGTTAAGAAGTTTATAAATGCTTCAGCACCTTCTTTATTAGGAGCACCTTTAGGAATTACCATAGCATCAAACCACTTATTAGAACCTTCTTCTGGTACAACATATTCTAGTTTTGGATTTTCACTTATTATGTAATTAGCATCACCTGACCATACAGTTGCAAGTGCTGCTTCATCATTAATCATAGCATCTTTAACTTGATCAACAAACCATGCTTTAACTATTGGCTTTTGCTCTATAAGTATATCTGCAGCTTTCTTTATTTCTTCTGGATTAGTTGAATTCATTGAATAACCAAGTTTGCTTAATGCAATAGCCATAGTATCTCTAACAGAGTTAAACATTATTATTTCTTTATCATATTTTTTATCCCATAATATATCCCAGCTATTAACTTCTTCTTTTACAACTTCAGGATTATATATGATTCCTATAGTTCCCCACATATAAGGAACTGAATATTCGTTATTAGGGTCATATGATAAGTTCTTAAATTTATCATCTATATATTTATAATTTGGTATATTATCAAAGTTAATCTTTTCTGCCATATTTTCATTAATCATTTTTTCAATCATATAATCAGAGGGGAAAACTAAATCGTACTGATTGCTTCCTGATTTAATCTTAGAGTACATGATTTCGTTAGTATCGTATGTAGAATATTCAACCTTGTATCCAGTTTCTTCTTCAAATTTTGTAATTAATTCTTCATCTATATAGTCACCACAGTTAAATACATTAATTACTTTATTAGACTCACTTTTACTGCCTACACAACCTATTAATGAACTAGATATAAGAATAGTAGCTGATATTAGGGCAATTAATTTTTTATGCATTTTCAATACTATCACCTCTAGAAGATTTTTTGTTAACTATAAGCAATAAAGCTAAAACAGTAATAAACATTAATGTAGATAAAGCATTAATTTCTGGTTTAATACCTCTTCTTGCCATAGAGTAAATTTCTATAGATAGATTTGAAACTCCAGGACCTGTAGTAAAGAATGAAATTACAAAATCATCTATAGACATTGTGAATGCCATTAAGAATCCAGCCATTATTCCAGGTTTTATTTGAGGAATTATGATTTTTCTTAAAGCATAAAAAGGAGTAGCACCTAAATCTAAAGCAGCCTCTGTTGTATTTGCTGGAAGTTGTTTTAGTTTTGGAAGTACTGAAAGTATTACATAAGGTATATTAAAAGTAATATGTGCTAAAAGCATTGTTGTAAATCCAAAATCTAATTTTACAAATATAAATAGTGACATTAAAGCTATACCAGTAACTATATCTGGGTTTAATACAGGTAGGTAATTAATATTTAGTAGGAAGTTCTTACCGAATCCTTTTTTCATATTGTGTATACCTATAGCTGTAACAGTTCCTATTATTGTAGCAATAGTTGAAGCTAAAAGTGCAATAACTACAGTATAGTAAAGAGCACTCATTATATTTTCATTATGAAGTAATTCTCCATACCACTTGAAGGTGAATCCATTCCATTTAGCCATAGTTTTTGAATCGTTAAAAGAGTAAATCATAAGTGTTATTATAGGTGCATATAAAAATGCAAATATTATAACAAGATAAAATCTTTTTATGAATTTTTCAAACTTATTTACCAAAGTCCTGCACTCCCTTCTTTGTCTTCTGAGTCAAATCTATTCATTACTGCCATAGATATAAGGATAACAATCATCATTATTATAGAGATTGCTGAACCAAAGTTACGGTTACCCATAGTAGTAAATTGTTGTTCTATTAAGTTACCAAGAAGCATGTATTGTCCACCACCTAGAAGGCTGGAAATAACAAAGGTAGATACAGCAGGCATAAATACCATAGTTATTCCTGATATAACACCAGGAAGGCTTAGGGGAAATACTACTTTGGTAAATATTTGTTTTCTAGTTGCTCCAAGATCACTTGCAGCATCAATTAAACTTTGATCCATTTTTGACAGTATAGTGAATATTGGTAATACCATAAAAGGTAAGAAGTTATATATCATACCAAGTAATACTGCACCATCATTATATAAAAACTGTATTGGTCCAATGCCGAAGTTAGCTAAAAAGTTATTTACAAAACCATTCTTACCTAGGATTGGTAACCAAGCATAAGTTCTAAGTAGGAAGTTCATCCACATAGGAACTATAAAAAGCATAATAACTAAATTTCTTCTAGATGGAGAAATTTTAGAAATAATATATGCAACAGGGTATCCTAGAATTAAACATGCAACTGTAGTTAGACCAGCTAACTGTATTGATTTATAAAAAATATGTGCATATTGAGAATTCATTAATCTTGTATAATTTTCAAGAGAAAAGCTGTATCCATCAGGAGTTTCTACTGTAAAACTAAAAAATAGAACTATTAATAAAGGTATTAATATAAATAATGAACTCCATACAATATATGGGTAAGCAGCAGATTTACTGCTGTTAATTTTCTTCATCTTATCTCACCTTTTTCATGATGTGAATATCTTCAGGATATATATCTAATCCTACTTCACTATCAACTTCAGCAAATTTAGTGTTATGTAAAATCCAAGTTCTATTATTTTCTTCTACAACAATTTCATAATGAACACCTTTAAAGATTACAGATTTTACTATACCTTTTAACATTCCTTCTTCTGCTTTGACTATTTTAAAGTCTTCAGGTCTTATTACAACATCGATTTCTTCATTTGTTTCAAAACCTTTATCTACGCATTCAAATTCTCTATCTGCAAAAATAACTTTAAAGTCTTCTGCCATAACACCATCAAGAATGTTGCTTTCTCCAATGAAGTCAGCTACAAAAGCGTTAGCAGGTTCATTGTATATATCTTCAGGTGTACCTTTTTGTTGTATAAGCCCTTTGTTCATAACAACAATAGTATCTGACATTGTTAGTGCTTCTTCTTGGTCATGTGTTACAAATATAAAAGTGATACCAAGTTCTTGTTGAATTTTCTTTAACTCTAATTGCATTTCTTTTCTAAGTTTTAAGTCTAGTGCACCAAGAGGTTCATCTAATAGAAGTACTTCAGGTTCATTAACTAAAGCTCTTGCTATTGCAACTCTTTGTTGTTGTCCTCCACTTAGGGATTCTATACTTCTTTTTTCAAATCCAGATAAAGAAACCATTCTAAGCATTTCTTTTACCTTTTTATCTATTTCATCTTTTGAAAGCTTTTTTATCTTTAACCCAAATGCAATGTTTTCATAAACATTCATATGAGGGAATAGTGCATATTTTTGGAATACGGTGTTTAATTGCCTCTTATAAGGAGGAATATCTGAGATATCTTCATTTTTAAACATTATACTTCCAGAATCTGCAGTTTCAAAACCAGCTATTATCTTAAGAGTGGTAGTCTTACCACAACCTGAAGGTCCAAGTAAGGTAACAAACTCATTTTTTCTAATGTTTAAAGATAAATTATCTAAGACTGTATTATCTTCATATTGTTTACTAATGTTTTTTAATTCAATTATATTTTCACTCAATATAAACACCTCTTTCTAAAAAACTAAATTAAAATGATGGTGGAGTACTAATCCAAATAACTTTTGCAGGGGTTTTCCCAGCATTTGATATATAATGATTTTCACGCGCTTGATAGTAGAAACTTTCACCTTTTTTTACTTTATAAGTTCTTTCTCCAAGATGTAAAAATATGATTCCTGCAAGTACATATCCAAATTCTTCACCTTCGTGAGGTTCTTCTTCTATATATCTTCCGCCTGGTTCAAGGGTAATCATTATAGGTTCCATCTCATTCTTTTGAGCATTTGGAACTAACCACATAAGTTGATATTTTAACTCTTCGTTTTCAGTTTCAAACATATCTTCATTGGTGAAAGTAATTCTCTCCTCAGAAGTTTCACTGAAGAACTCTTTTAAGTTTGTACCTAATATCTCTAGTATATCCATTAAGGTTGCAATAGATGGTGAAGTTAGATCATTTTCTAATTGAGAAATAAATCCTTTTGATAATTCACACCTATTTGCAAGCTCTTCTTGTGTTAATTGTTTTTCAACTCTTAATCTTCGAATTTTGTCTCCTATTTGCACATTTACACCTACCATCTTTAATTTATAAAAATAACTGTTACTAAACTAATAGTTTAAAATTACTAAACAAACAAAAATATTATATATAGAATAGAGGGAAAAATCAATATTTTTATAAAAAATATTGGAAAAAATATTTGCTCCTAACATAGAGTATGCTTGAAGTGTAGAGAAATATGAAAAAAATAGTTTAGTAAAATATAAGGGGAAGTTTAGTATAACTAAGAAAAATAAATAAAAAGTTTTTTTGCGTTTATTTAGAATAAGAATTTGATATAAAAATTATTTGTATTGATAATGGTGTATAAATATGAGATATTTATTATAAAAATAGTTGGAAATATTATAGGTGATGAATTATGTTATATTCTGATGGTTTATATATGAGAGAGGGAAAGAGGATTTATATAAAACAGCCAATATTAGAAGAGTTAGAGTTTGTGGCTAGTCTTTGGTCGGATGAAGAGACTATGAAGGATATTGGTGGGGTTTTTTCATTTCCTAGAAGTAAGTGGGAAGGTTTTTATAAAAAAATGGTTTATCCATCTGATGGTAAAAACTTTTATTGTTTAGTGTATTTAAATGATGGTTCTCCTATAGGAGAGGTGAGCTTTCATGGATATGATTCAGCTACTAAAGTTGCAAGGTTTAATATTAAGATATTATCTAAATATAGAAATAATGGCTTTGGAGAAGAGGCTGTAAAGTTATTATTAGAGTATTTCTTTATTGAATTTGGTGGCGAGATAATAATGGACAACATCTCTACAGAGGCAGGGGTAAGGCTTGCTGAGAAAACTAAGTTTACTATTATATATAATCAAAACGGAAATGCAAGTGTAAGAATTAGTAAAGATGAATTCTTAGAGAAGAAGGAAGAGTCAATTAAAAATGTAGGTTTTATAATCCATGATGAAATGAATGTTTTAGATTTTACACTAGCAAAAGAAATTTTTATGCTATCTAATAAAATAGAAAAGAAAGAACTTTTTAAACTACATGAGATAGACCCTTCATTTATAAGTGATAATAAAGAAGTGGAAGAGAAAATTGATATATTATTCATTCCAGGTGGCAATAATTTAGATAATAGTACTTTAGGGGATTTGTATACAAAATTTCATTATTGTGATTATGTATGTATAAAAACAGATAAGTTTAATTTAAATGAGTACAATGAAGAGAGAAAGTTTTTTAGAGATAGAAAAGGCTATGAAAGTGTTAATAAAAACTTTGTTGATAATGGTAAAATAATGGTAAGTTACAATTTACTTGGTGAAATAGAGATGCTATTGGGAATGATTACAAAGGTTTATGGAAGAAGGCTTTCAAATAGCATAGCTAAAAAATTAGGGTACAATAGTACTTTATAAAATTTAAATATTATTGTAATATAAATATATAGGAATAGTTTGTTCGTAAAGTGGAGGTATCTTATGAATTATACGAAGAGGAGTATAATCTTTTTTGTAACTATTATTTGTCTTTTGGTTAGCCTTGTGTGTATTGTTTATTCTTACATTGGTGGAGGGTCAAAAGAAATAAGAGCAGCTAAAAGGTTTGTTAGTTTGTTGTACTCAGAGGATATAGTGGATAAAACTGAAAAATTAAAAAATATATCTTATGAAAGTGCAAAGAAATATGATATGAATAATGAGAGTGAATATTATATTGTAAATACTAGGGATTTTGGTATAGATGTTGATAATGAGTTTAAAGTCATTGGTTTCAAGAATAAAGTATGTACTATTGGTGAGACCAAAGTAAGTGAAGAACAAGCTATTAAAAAAGCAGAAGATTATTTGGACAAAATATATAAAGGTGATGTGGAATTTAAAGAGTTTATAAAAAGTGAAGGGCAAGAAGTGTCCTACTATTCATTAATATTTACTAAGTTAGAGGATGGATATCCTTTTTATAAGGATCAAATAATAGTAAATATAGATAAGGAAAAGGGAACTTTAGATGGATATTCAAATATTTCAACTTTAAAAGAGCCTAATAGAGTTAGAATTAAGGTAACTCAGGATAAAGCTGAAGAGATAGCATTAAATGAAGCGTTGAGCCTTGTGGAAAAGAGTGAGATAGTAGGAGAAACATTTAAAGCTTTTTATGAAGATAGTGGTAAGAATGAAACAGAACTTTGTTATGTTATTTCTATAAAAGGTTTAGGAATTGATGGGAAAGAAACAAGATTGAAGTACTTTGTTTCCACTGAAAGTGGAGAAGTTATTAATAGAATAAAGGATATTGTTACTGAAACAAAGTCATTAAAATAAAAAGAGGATATATTATAATTGAAAATTAAAGGAGCTGTATCAAAATAATTTATTATTTTGATACAGCTCCTTTTTTACTGTTTTTGATATTACTTAGAGATTGCCAAGGAATAATCAAAACAAACATAAACCACTAGTTCCATTCATCCACATTTTTTAGTTCTGGTATTGAGCTGGCCTTGAATACTGGTTCTTTAATTCCTGCCTTCTTTTGAGCTCTGTAATCCTCAAGAGCTTTAAAGGCGAATTTTCCTAATAATGCAATAACTATAAGGTTTAAAACTGCCATTAATCCCATGAATACATCTGCTAAGTTCCAAACTATGTTTAAGTTGGCTATTGATCCAAAGAACACCATAGCACCAACAAATAATCTATAAAGAGTTAAATATATTTTTTTATCTGTTAAGAATTCAATGTTAGCTTCACCATAATAGTAGTTTCCTACAATAGAACTAAAAGCAAATAGTAGTATACAAAAAGCTATGAAATAACTTCCCCAAGCACCTACTTGTGAGCTTAAAGCATTTTGAGTAAGTTGTATACCTTCTAAATTACTATTTAAGTCTACACCTGATAAAAGAATTATGAAGGCTGTACATGTACAAATTATAATTGTGTCAGTGAAAACTCCAAGTGTTTGAATTAAACCTTGTTTAACAGGGTGAGTTACAGTTGCAGTAGCTGCAGCATTTGGAGCACTTCCCATACCAGCTTCATTAGAGAATAAACCTCTCTTAATACCAGTCAATAAAGCAGCACCCATTGTTCCACCAACTACTTGTTCAGCACCAAAAGCACTTTTTACTATAAGAGATATTAGAGCTGGAAGTTGTGTTATATTCATTATAACTACAAGTAAAGCTACAAAAATATACGCTAATGCCATTACAGGAACTATAACTTCTGAAACCTTAGATACTCTGTGAACACCACCAAATATTATAACAAGTGTTATGATAGTTAGAAGTATTCCAATTATAACGTTACTAGTACCAAATGCTTCATTCATTGCTAGAGCAATAGTATTAGATTGAACTGAGTTGAATATTAATCCAAAAGTGATTGTTATTAATATAGAGAATATAATACCAAGCCATCTTTTACCAAGGGCTTTTTCCATGTAATATGCAGGTCCACCTACATAAGAACCGTTTTGTTGCTTTGTTTTATAGATTTGAGCTAAAGTTGATTCTACAAAGCTTGATGCTGCACCAATTAAAGCTATTATCCACATCCAGAATATTGCACCAGGTCCACCTACAGTAAGAGCTAATGCTATACCTGCAAGATTCCCAGTACCTACTCTTGAAGCGGTACTTATACAAAAAGCTTGAAATGAAGAAATGCTACCCTTTGTTTTTTCTTGAGTAGCTCCATCTCCAAGAAGCCTAAACATTTCTTTTAAGTATTTAAATTGTACAAATTTTGTTTTCCATGTGAAATATACACCTAATACTAAAAGCATAGCTATTAAGATATAAGTCCATAGGAAATTATTAAATGATTGAATAAAATTGTTTAATAAATCCATTTATTGTCCCCCGTTCTAGTAATATTTTGTTGCTTATTACGATAAAATACTCTTTTATAATATATGAAAAAGCTACTTTTTGCAAGAAAAAAAATAAAAGTTGCATAAAAAGAATAAAAAGTATATAAAATTAACGTAAAATATGAAAAAAATAAGGTTTGTAAGAAAAAAATGAAGGAAGTGAATTAGTTTTATTCTGAAAATGAAGGATTGGTGTTAAAATTATTCAAAAAAATAAAGATAACTTTAAAGTTATCTTTATTTTTTAATTTTATATTCAAGGTTTATCTTATTCCTCAGTTTGATTATTTGTACTATCCCCTGTACCCTCGGAATTATTATCCTCTTCTGAAGGGTCACCATCTCCGTCAACATTTTCATTCTCTTCTTCAGTATCAGAAGGAGGTGTTACAGGAGAATCTATAGTATCATCATACTCAGTAGGTAATACGTATTGGTAATCATTTGTAGCAGGATTTGGTGAAGCCTTCTTAATAAATATTTTTTCAACAACAAGGTGAGAAGGTGTGTTTGGTGTTGCTAATTTGTTATTAGCACTATTAACCTTAACCTTAACATGGTTTTCACAATATCCTGTTGGTTCAGTTCCTTTTATGAAATATTCTTCATATACTCTGTTTCCTCTTGGATCCTGTCTACATAAATCTGTAGGAAGGTGTCCTGAATCTTTACATACAGCAACTTTTACAATGTTATCTGGCATTGGAATATCCTTAGTGCTCATTCCTTCACTAGCTTTTGCCATAATTTTACCCCATACTCTAGCTGAGGCACTAGAGTAACCATCATTCATAGGGGTACGATTATCATATCCAAGCCATACTGAAGCAGATAAATGAGGAGTTAAACCTGAGAACCATAAGTCCTTACGTCCAGTTGTAGTACCTGTTTTACCAGCTACTGGCATAGTACTAAATTTTGCAGCATTTGTAGCTGAATTAGCTTGAGCGTCTTTTAATATGTCATACATTATATAGGCTGTTTGTTCAGAGAATATTCTCTTTGTTTCAGTTTCTTTTTCTAATAATATATTTCCTGAAGCATCTGTTACTTTTGAGTATAATTTTGGTTCAGTATAAACACCGCCATTACCAAAAACACCAAAAGCTGAAGCTAAAATATATGGTGTTGCTCCATCTCTATCATCAGATGCATTATGGAATTCCCCTAAAGCAAAGGCAGAATATCCTTTTGAGGCTTTACTATATGTTATTCCAAACTTTTCACCATAGCGTTTAGAAAGTGAATCGCCTATTTTCATTTGAGTTTTAACTGTTCCAATATTTTTAGATTGAGCCAAAGCATCACGTATAGTTATGTTACCTACAAGTGAATTATCTACATTATTTACATCTATAGATGGTATAGGAGCATCATCAATTGTATCTCCAGCTGTAATTAATTTTTCTTCTATAGCAGGACCGTAAACTGTTAATGGTTTAGTTGATGACCCAATAGATTTCAAATCGCTATATGCTCTATTTAATGAGTTAGCTCCTTGTTCACCTCTTCCTCCGATAAGAGCAAGAACTTCACCAGTTTTATAATCTACTACAGTAGCTGCACCTTGGAATTCTGGAGTTTTAGTACCAGCTATATAAGTCTCTTGTTTTCTAACAGTAGCAGCAGTAGTTTCATCTAATACTTTTTGAGCATAGTCCTGAAGATCTCTGTCCATATTTGTATAGATCTTTAATCCACCATTAGCTAAAAGTTTATTTACTTCTTCATCAGAATACTTATATTTTTCTTTTAAGTCTCTTTTTACTTCAGTTATAGTAGGGTTTATGTACCATTCATAGTCAAGTCTATATGAAATTGATTTTGGAGTGAAAACCAATCCACCATTGTCAATATCAGAAATTGCTTGACTATATTCTTCCTGGCTAATATACCCCAGTTCCTTCATTTTGCTTAAAACAGTTTTAGTTCTATTTAAGTAGATTGAAGGATTATCTTTATTGTTTGGGTTATATGCACTATAAGTGTGAGGTGCTTGAGTTACACCTGCAATATAAGCACATTGAATTAAGTTAAGTTGATCTACAGATTTACCAAAGTATAAATTTGAAGCCGCTTCAACTCCATAAGTTACGCCACCTAATGGAATTGTATTTAGATATTGGACTAATATCGCATCTTTATCTAGGTGTTTCTCTAATTGTAGTGCAAGGTATATTTCTTTTATTTTTCTTTCAACTATAAAGTCTTCATTGCTTAATATAGTATTTTTAAGCAATTGTTGAGTTAGAGTTGAACCACCATGAAGACCTCTTTGTCCTTTAAAGATTTTAATTACATCAGTTACAGCAGAACCTAGTATTCTTCTAGCATCTATACCAGGATGCTTATAAAATCTTTCATCTTCAATTGATACAAAGGCATTTTTTAAATTTTTAGGTATTTTATCTCCATCTACGATTTGTCTATCAATATCAGAATGGACATTGTCCATAAACTCCCCATTTCGATCGTATAATGCTGAAGCTTGGCTTAAATTTTTTACAGCATTAACATCTAGTGGTGGAGTATTACTAATAATTGCAAAGACATATCCTAAACCTATAACAAATAGGGCCAGGAATAAGAATAATAAAGCTAAAAATACTCTTTTTATTATTTTTTTCTTTTTACTAACAACTTTACCTTTACTATTCTTAGAAGGTTTTGAGGAAGTACTTTTTTGAGAAGCTTGACTTACTTTTGAATTGTCAGCTGTCTTTTTCTTAGAAGTACTACCTGATTTAGATGGTCCCTGTGAGGTTTTTTTATTTTTATTTGAATTATTTTTATTTGCCATCAGTTCCTCCTAAATTAAATTGATTTAATAATAATAAATGCTATTATAGCATAATTATAATATGAGTAAATCAATAACTCAATAATAAGGTGATATATGAACTATTATACTAAACCTAAAAAAACGGAATTTAAGCCTATCATATTGGTTATTATTTCCATATTGTTAGTTTTTATTCTTTCAATATTTTTATATGATAAAAAGATTTATCCTGCAGTGTTACAGGTAGCAGAAAGTCTAATTAAAGCTGATACAATAGAGTGTATAAGTAAAACAAGTATGGAACTGTTTGATGAAGAATTTAATTATGATGAGATGATAATAATAGATAAAGATAATGAAGGTAATATCAATATGATTAGAGCTAATACTGTTAAACTAAATTATTTAACCTCAAGGCTTTCAATAAGATGTAATGAAGAACTTCAAAAAATGGGAGAGGTAGGGGTTGAGGTGCCTCTTGGATGGATGACTGACAATAGTGCATTCTATGAGTTTGGTCCTGACATAAATGTAAAGCTTGATCCAATTGGAAATATGAAGGTATCTTATGAATCTAAATTTGAAAGTGCAGGGATTAATCAGACAAGACATAAAATTTATTTAAACGTTGAAGCTAGAGTAAGGATGAAAATACCTCTAAATAGTAAAGAGCAAGTTGTTACTTGTCAGATACCAGTGGCTGAAACAATTATTGTTGGAAAGACACCAAATACTGCTATAGATTTAGGTGGTGGAAATAAGTAAAGATAAAAAATAAAATATCTAATGAATAAATAAATTCTGTGGCGGTGCTGCAGAATTTATTGTTTTGTAGGAAAATATATGAGGCTCCACAGTGGACTTGGAGATTTTTAAAAATTAAAAACTTATAAATATAAAAATATAACAATATAAGAATATATAAATATGGGTAAGAAGTGAAAAGAAATATTAGATGAAGCTTGTAAAAAAGTATTGCGATAATTAAAAAATGGAATAGTATTTATAATTTCTATAAATACTATTCCATAATTATTTACGCTATATAATTATTCTTCCCAGTTAAATACGTAAGGAACATTTCTATAATAACTTTCGTAATCTAAACCAAAGCCTACTACAAATACATCATCAATTTCAAAACAGCTGTAATCTGGTTTTAAATCAACCTTTCTTCTTGAAGGCTTATCTAAAAGTACACAGCTCTTAACTGATGCAGCACCAAGTTTTTTTACATGCTCTATGATAAATTCCATAGTGTATCCTGTATCTACAATATCATCAACTATTAAAACATCATATCCTTCAATGTTATCAGGAATGTCGCTAACTATTTTAACTTCTCCTGAACTATTTTCACTATGACCATAGCTAGATGTAGTCATAAAGCCTACCTTAACTTTTGTATCTAAAGCTCTAACTAAATCAGCAGTGAAAATAAAGCTTCCTCTTAATAGAGAAAGTACATATATGCTCTTTCCTTCATAATCTTTTGTAATTTCCTTACCAAGCTCTTGAATTCTACTATCAATGGTTTCCTTTGATAAAAGTATGTTGCGTTTTTTGTTTTCCATGGTTGTCCTCCGCTCATAAAATAATACTATGTACCACTTAATTAACTATAATTATATTCTCTCTAATTAAAGTGCAAATTAATACTTAAAAAAGTCTTATATTAAATTATATTACATACATTTTTAAATTCTTTCAACTGTTTTACATAAAATAAGATAATGAGTAACATTTTATGATGTTTACATATGTTTGCCAATAGTATAAAATTAGATGAAAGTTGCCAAGATAGAGATAGAAAGATACCAGTAATAATGGTAGTAGAGGCAATGAAAGAAATTCTGCTTTTATTGGAATTTTTACAATATAAATTATATAACGTTTAGGCATGAGGTGATTGATATATGATAAATGGAAATACAGAAGGAATTAAAAAGACCTTTTTAGATGAATTAGATAAAATATATAAAATGAAGAGTTTAAAGGATGAAGTATGTAGTAGAGAGATAATAGATACTATGGTTAGGGTTTCTACTGCAGTTGAAAGAGAAGTAAGTGTTGCTATTGATAGAAGAGGTACAGTTACTTCCGTTGCAATAGGAGATTCCACATCTGTTGAATTACCTTTATTAGATATTAGAGAAAGTAAGCTTTCTGGTACAAGAGTAATTCACACACATCCAAATGGATATAGTAATCTTTCTGCATTAGATTTATCAGCTTTGTTAAAGTTAAAACTTGATTGTATTGTAGCAGTTGGGATATTTGAAGGAAATATTATAGATTTTTCTTTAGGTACTTTAACAGTATTTAATGATGTATTGGCTTATGAAGAAAAGAAGAATATTACCTTTGAGGAGCTTGTTTCAATACACATTTTAGATAAGGTAAGATATGTAGAATCATTAATAAAAGAAAATGAAGTAATAGAGGATGATACTGAAAAAGCTATAATTGTTGGTTCTGATACAAGAGAAAGTTTAGAAGAATTAAGAGAACTTGCAGAAGCTTGTGATATTCCAGTATTAGAAAGTGTTTTCCAAGGAAGAAGCAAAATAGATCCAGCTTTTTATATAGGAAGAGGAAAGGTCCTTGAGATAGCATCATTAAGACAAACTGAAAGAGCTAATGTAGTTATTTTTGATGATGAATTATCAGGTTCTCAAGTTAGAAACTTAGAAAATGCAATTGGTGCAAAAGTAATAGATAGAACCACTCTTATTTTGGAGATATTTGCAAGAAGAGCAAAGAGTAAAGAAGCTAAAATTCAAGTAGAGCTTGCCCAATTAAAATATAGAAAGAGTAGACTTCAAGGTCTTGGAACTGTACTATCAAGAACAGGTGGTGGTATAGGTACAAGAGGTCCTGGAGAAAAGAAGCTTGAAACAGATAGAAGACATATAAATGAAACTATCTATGATTTAAATAATGAATTAAAGAAAATAAAGAAAACAAGAGAAGTTCAAAGAGAAAAGAGAAATAAAGAAAGTATTCCAAAGGTATCTTTAGTTGGATATACCAATGCTGGAAAGTCTACTTTAAGAAATGCTTTATGTGATATAGCAGCAGTTCAAGAAGGTAAGGGAAAGGAAAAAGTATTTGAAGCTAATATGCTATTTGCAACTCTTGATATAACAACAAGGGCTATTACCCTTAAAAATAAAGGGCTTATAACCCTAACTGATACAGTTGGATTTGTAAGAAAATTGCCTCATGATTTAGTAGAAGCATTTAAATCTACCTTAGAAGAAGTAGTATTTTCAGATCTTTTATGTCATGTTGTAGATGCTTCATCTTCTTATGCTTTAGAACAAATTAAAGCTGTTGAAGAGGTGCTTTCAGAGTTAGGTGCTATAGGAAAAGAAACTATCTTGGTTTTAAATAAGGTTGATATGGCTTCAGAAGAACAACTTGATGAATTGAGAGAAAAATCATTATATAAGGATATAATTGAGGTTTCTGCAAAAGAAGGAACAAATTTAGAAGAATTATTATACTTGATTGAAGAAAAGTTACCTTATAGCCTAATTAAAGCTGAATTTATGATTCCATATCATAAAGGTGATGTAGTATCCTTCCTTCATAGAAATGGAAGAGTTTTGGAAGAGGATTATAAGGATGAAGGTACCTATATGATGGTGGAAGTTGATGAGGAAGTTTATAATAAAACAGAAGAATATGTAACTAAGGTAATTGAATAATAGTAATAAAGGGGAAATTCTATAAGGGTTTCTCCTTTTTCATATATAAAATTGTTTCGGTACTTTTTTAAGGAGTAATTTTAATATATAATGTAAATAAATAATTTTAAGGAAAGGAGAGAAAATATGGCTAAAACTGTATTAGAATTACAGAATGCATTTCAAAGTGTTGTAAATCAAATTAAGAAAAATAAGAAGGTTGTAGCACTATTTACATTTGGTAGTATTGTATCTGGAGATGTGTGGGAAGAATCTGATATAGATTTGTTTCTTATATATGAAGATGACTTTGAAAAAATAAGGGATGTTTATTCAGAGGTAAAGGGAGTTCCAGTGCATACAAAGATATTAAATAAAAACTCTTTCCTAGAACTTTATAAGAATGATGGAAAAAAGGGCTTTGCTAAAAAGTTGTTATGTAATTCAAAATTAGTATTTTCAAGGGATAATGAAATAAGTTTAGCTTACAATAATTCTAGATATACTATGTCATCCCATACAGAGGTGTGGAATTTAGTTTATTTAGGTAAGCTTCTTAAGGATATAGGAATAAGTAAAAAGTATTTACATAATGGAGGGTTAAAAACTTCCTATGAAGTTTTAATTAGAACTTTAGATAGCTTTTCAAAGTTACTAATTAATTTAAATGGATACACAGTAACAAAGGATTCTTTAGTTATGGCTACAAACTTAAGTAATAATTTTAGAGAAGTTGTAGACAAGTTGTTTATGGAGCCTATAAATGAAAAAATTATTAAAGATACTATAAATTATATAGAGAACTTTTTAGATGGGAATATTGTTAGGGCATCTAGTTCTTTAATAGACTATCTTTGTGAAGAATATGAATATATGAATTCTTATGAAATTAGCTCCTATTATGTATTTAAAGAATTTGATATAAAAATGGAAAATATATTAAAAGAGCTTGCAAAGAGAGATGTTATTTCTAAGAAAAGTAGAGCTTTGTATGATGAAAAAGGTAATTTAATACTTAATGAAAATGTATATGCACATAAAGTAATTTAAAATTGGATGGTATATTATGAGGGATATTTATAATGTGATTTTTCAGGAAGAAATACCTAAGTATGTTCAAATTTCTAATCATATAAAAAGGCTTATAGAAAGTAAGAATATAGAAGATGGAGAAAAACTTCCTACAATAAGAGAATATACTAAGTATTTAGGGGTTAATAAGGTAACTATTATTAATGCATACAATAAACTTCAAAATGATGGCTTTGCATATCAAAAGGTTGGAAGTGGAACATATGCAAAAGTAAAAGAAGTACGTCGTAGTTTTTCTAAGGAATATTCAAGAGTATTTAGAAAACTATCATCAGGAAACACTAAGGAAGCTATAGATTTTGCAGGGGAAACAAATAATGAAGTTGTATTTCCTATAGAAGAGTTTAAAAGTATTATTAATAAGGTTCTTGATAGAGATGGAGCAGAAGCATTAATTTCACAAAATGCTTTAGGGTATGAAAATTTAAGATATACTATTAATGAAGTGTTTTGGGATAAAAGCATAGACAATGATAATATATTAATAGTTTCAGGGGCACAACAAGGAATTGATATTGCGTCTAAGGCTATATTAAATATTAATGACAATGTTATAGTGGAAAAACCAACTTATGGGGGTGCCCTTTCTGTATTTAAGTGGAGAAGAGCTAATATATTTGAAGTTGATATGGAAAAGGACGGAGTAAATCTAGAGGATTTTGAGGAAATACTAAAAAAGAATAAAATAAGATGTTTTTATACTATGAGTTATTTTCAAAATCCAACAGGTGTAAGCTATAGTTTAGAAAAGAAGAAAAAGCTTATTGAACTAGCAGAAAAATATGATTTTTATATAATTGAGGATGATTATTTATCAGAGCTTATTTATGAAGAATCAGTGGAATATATTCCCTTTAAGTGGCTTGATAGAAATGATAGGGTTATTTATATAAAGAGTTTTTCTAAAATATTTTTACCAGGTATAAGAATTGGATATATTGTTACTCCAAATATATTTAGGGAGAGTATGCAAAACTCTAAGTTTAATACAGATATTGCAACATCAAGTTTAATGCAAAGAGCATTAGAGCTATATATAAAAGATGGAGCATGGAAGGATAATATCTCATATTTAAATGTTGAATATAAGAAAAGATATGAATTAATGTCTAAACTTATAGATGAAGAACTAGGGAGTATGGTTACTTGTAATAAACCAGGGGGAGGACTTACATTTTATCTTAAAATAGCAGATGAGAAAATCACATCTAGAGAGCTATTTTTAAGATTGAGTAAGAAGAAGATTTATATAACACCTGGAGTGTTGTTCTTTAGAAATATGAGAGATGGAGATAGAACCTTTAGAATAGGGTTTTCACAGACAAATGATGAGAAAATTAAAAAAGGACTTAAATTAATAAGAGAGGAATTAGAAACATGGCATATATAACAATAAGAAATTTTGGTGAAGATTCCTTTGAAGAAAAGAAATCAGAGTTTATTGGATATGCAAAGAGAGTTGAGAATGAAGAGGATGCTAAAGCCTTTGTTGCTGAAATAAAGAATAAGCATAAGCAAGCTAGGCACAGTTGTTGGGCATATGTAATAGGTCAAAATATGGGCATTCAAAGATATTCAGATGATGGTGAACCTCAAGGAACAGCGGGAATTCCTATTTTAGAGGTAATGAAAAAGAGTGGAATTACTGATTGTGCAGTAGTTGTAACTAGATATTTTGGAGGAATTCTTTTAGGAGCAGGAGGGCTAACTAGAGCTTATACTAAAGGGGCATCTATTGCTGTAAAAGCTGCAGGTGTTGTAGAAAAAGTAGAAGGTTTAAAACTATCTGCTAATATTGATTACGATCTTTTTGGTAAGATACAATATATATGTGGTCAAAATAATTGGCATATAGAAGACACAGAATATACAGATTCAGTTACTGTACATATATTAACTGAAAAAAATATTGTAGAGACTATAGAAAATGAATTTGTTAATTCTACAAATGGAAAAGTAGTAATTGCAAAAAGTGAGGAAGGTATATATTTTAAGGAAGGAAATAGGTTATACAAAGGAATAGAATAACCCCTTCTTTTATTTCCTAAAAGTATATGATATAATTTTATAGGTTTTATAAAAAATAAAGATAGGAGGAATAAGCATGTCAGGACACTCAAAATGGCATAACATTCAAAACAAAAAAGGTAAAGCAGACGCTAAAAGAGGAAAGATATTTACTAAAATAGGTAAAGAATTAGCATTAGCTATAAAGAATGGTGGCGCTAACCCTGATACAAATGCAAAACTAAGAGATGTTATTGCAAAGGCAAAGGCTGCTAATATGCCTAATGACAATATAAACAGAGCTATTAAGAAGGCAGAAGGAGAACTTGATTCAGTAAACTACGAAAAAATTGTATATGAAGGTTATGGTCCTAGCGGAGTTGCTGTAATTGTTGAAACTCTTACTGATAATAAAAATAGATCAGCAGGTAATGTTAGAAGTGCATTCACTAAAGGTGGAGGAAATATGGGGACTACAGGTTGTGTAGGTTTCATGTTCCAAGAAAAAGGTGAAATTGTAATAGAAAAAGAAGATAGAGATGAAGATGAAATGATGATGTTAGCTTTAGATGCTGGTGCAGAAGATTTTGCAGCAGAAGATGAAGTTTTTGTTGTTACAACTACACCTGAAGATTTTGGTACAGTTAGAGAAGCATTAGAAGCTGAAGGAATTGAATTCTTAGAAGCTGCTGTAAAAATGGTTCCAGATACATATACAGCAATTAATGAAGATGATGCTAAGAAGTTCCAAAAGATGTTAGATCTATTAGATGATGATGATGACGTTCAAGATGTTTATCATAATGCAGAGTTCCCAGAAGGTTGGGATGAATAATAAAAAAGATGTTGCAAAGTAATTATTTGCAACATCTTTTTTTACGTCTAGAAAATTATAAAATATAAAATTAAAGATAATAATTTTATAATTTCCCTACCTTAAGTACGAAGGGAATAGATATTTATTTTTCAGTGACTTGGAGATTGCGACGGAACAAGCAAAATAAATATCCCCCTACATTTACTTAAGTGGATTCCAACCATTGTAGTTTACGCTGAAATAATCACTACTTCCTAAATCCATATGAGCAGAAGAGTACCCTTTTCCATTTATAGTTATACGAACATTAGACACACCTAAATTATAGCCTAAAGTATTAACAATTCCTTGAATAAATGACATTTCTACTCCGCCACCTGTATTATTAGGTAGAATGGAATTATTAAAATCTACAGTTAGAAGACTGGTCTCCTTATTTACCTTTGCACTAGAAACTCCTGCATTAGGGTTTATGGCTACATAAGAAGAATTAGGAGGATTTTTTAATTCCTTTACTATGGCCGTTACTATAGCGTTGTCAGTTATATTAACATTTTTACTTTGATATATATATTTATCAGGTGCTGGATCATATAGGTATAATCTTAAAGCTTTAGAAACAGTTTTGGGTTTTGTAGGTGTTTCTTCTTTCTCTACCTTAGTAGGTGTTTGTGGTTTTTCTACCTTATTAGCAGTGTTTTTTGGTGGAGGTGTTGAAACATTAGAATCTTGTTTTTCCTCAGTTTTACCTGTATCTGAATCTGCTAAGTCTTCTGTGTTATCTTCATTTTTTATATCTGTTTCTGGTGAAGAGGCCTCAACATGATCCTGTTCGTTATTTTTATCAACATTATTTTCAGAACAGCTTGTAAATAAAAGCATAGAAAAAGATATAAGTATAATGGATAATATCCTTTTTTTCAATGAAACCACTCCTTTCTTTAGTATATATTATACCGTTTATTACCTGTTGTGTATATATTTACTTAAACAACATAGTGTTAGTTAACTAATATTCTAAATATACATAATGGAGAATAGATTTAAAGTGGGAGGTGTTAAAGAATGTCAAGATCTAAGGTTATAAAAAGGTGTAAGATGTGTCATAAGATGAAAAGCTTAACAGATTATTACGTTGATAAAAATGAAGGAGATAAACGTAAGCCAATTTGTAAGGTGTGTTTTGATAAAATGAAAAATAGTTAAAGAAATATAAAAAGCCATTAATAAAGATAAGTTTTCTTTATTAATGGCCTTCCTCCTACCTTTAAAGAATTATTCTCCCATTGAAGAATTATTTTCAGATTTCTCATTTTTCATTTCCCAATAAATAAGTAGGGCAAGAAATCCTCTAAGTAAACTTACAGCAGCAATTATCCATAGCTCATCTATATTCTTAATTAATACAGTCTTTAATATTTCTCCAGCTAGCTTAAATTCAAGTCCCATAGCCAGGTTATTAGCAAAGGTGTACTTAATTGGATAATCCTTTTTAGAAAATATACTCATTATATATTTATAAAAAGCAGAAACTGCACCTATAATAACCACTATTACTCCCATTAATTCTAAAAGGTGTATCAAAATTGGTAAATAATTACTAAATAATTTCTCTAACAAAAAAATCCCTCCTAAAATAACTATTACTGTAGTTTTTCACAAGAAGGGATAAAAAATTCATAAAACAAAAGGGAGCTTAGCATCCGGCGAAAGACAAACTAAGCTCCCAAGTAATTAGCACTATTGTACCAACTGCTAAAATAGAATAACACAGAATTTAAAATAGTACAAGTTAAATTTTATATTTGTATTTCTTATATCTTAGTGTTATAAAATAATGTATAATTAAGAATTTTAAAAAGTAGGTACAGAATAATGAAAAAGTATAAAAGAGTTTATATTGAAATAACAAATGTGTGTAATTTAAGTTGCAGTTTCTGCCCATTAACAAAGAGAGCAAAAAGCTTTTTAGATGAGGAAAAGTTTGTACATATACTTAATGAAGTAAGGCCATATACTGATTATATATACCTTCATCTTATGGGGGAGCCTTTATTAAATCCTGGTTTAGAGGTCTTTTTAGAGGAGGCTTATAAAAAAGGAATAAAAGTTAACATAACAACAAATGGAACCCTTTTAAAAAAGAATAAAGAAATACTTCTAAATTCCAAGTCTCTAAGACAAGTTAATGTTTCACTACATAGTTTTGAAGCTAATGATAGCAAGATAACTTTTGAAGAATATTTTAATGATGTTTTAAACTTCATAGATGAAGCAAATAAAAGTACAAATATAATATGTTCAATGAGATTATGGAATTTTGATGGTGAGAAAACCAAGGGTGAAAATGAGCTAAATGAGAAAATAACCAAGCTTATTAATATGAAGTTTGGGTATGAAGATGATGTAATGAAGGTTCTAGAGGAAAAGAGAAGAGTAAAAATAAAAGATAGGATATATTTAAATGGAGCAGAAAAATTTCAATGGCCAACTATGGATATTGAACCATTAGGGGATAGTGGATTCTGTCACGGATTAAGAGATCATTTTGGAATTTTGGTAGATGGAACTGTGGTTCCATGCTGTTTAGATGGGGAAGGAAATATACCTTTAGGCAATATTTACAATGAAAGCTTGAAATCTATTCTTGAGGGAGAAAGAGCTAGAAATATATTTGATGGTTTTTCTTGTAGAAAGAGGGTAGAAGAGTTATGTAAAAGATGTGGTTATAGTGAGGTGTTTTCTAAATAGCTAGATATAAACTAGGATTAGTTTTAAATTAATCCTAGTTTTTTATATATTTTCAGTAATATTTTGTATGTATTTTCAATTTGTGAGATGATATTATAAAATTCGAAAAATAGAAAACGTTTTCCAAAAGGAGATAGTTTTAAATTTTGTTGTAAAAATAATATCAATTCGTAAGGAGGAAAAAATGAAACGTATATTTCGAAAAGCAATAGTTTATTTTACTGTACTAGCAGTACTTATTTCAAATGTAAGTATTTCATCAGTAAAAGCTATGGAAAAAAGTGATGAAGGAATCGTAGTTTATGCAAGTGATTATGGACTTGATTCAACAGGTGAAAAAGATAATGCTAAAGCTTTAGTTAATATGTTTGAAGCTATTAGTGAAATAGGTAAGAATGGAGATAAGGTTACTTTAAAGTTTGATAAAGGTATTTATCAAATACATAAAGAGAATGCTCCAGTAAGAGAGGTACATACATCAAATACAGATAGTGTACGTTTTCCTAATAAATCAATTGGTATTTTAATTGAGAATCAGAAGAATTTAACTATAGATGGAAACGGATCACAGTTTATTATTAATGGGGATATGATGGCTTTAGCTATTATGCACTCAGAGAATATAACAGTAAAGAATATAAATATAGATTATCAAATTCCTACAACTTCTGAGATGACTGTTCTTGATTATGATAATGAAAATAAGACTATAGATTATTTTATTCCTGAATATCTAAATTATGAAATTCAAGGAGCGAATATTATATGGAAGTCAGAACAAAAATCTGATGGAGGGTACTATTGGACAGAAGAGAATGCTCATCGTAATTATGGTATATCAGTAAAGTATCCAACAGAGTTAATGGGAAGATCATATTATTCAAATAGTAATCCATTTACAAATGCACAATCAATAGAGCAGCTAGATGATTCAAGAGTTAGAATTAAATACTCTTCAAACCCAGCATTTGAAGTTGTAAAGGGAATGAATTTTCAATTAGTATCAAATGCTGAGCGTCCAACGGCTGGTGCTTTTGTATGGGAAAGTAAAGATATTAATGTAATTAATACAAAGATATCGTACATGCATGGATTTGGATTCTTAGTTCAAATGGCAGAAAATGTTTCTTTTGATGGTATACGTATGGAAACAGATATTGAAACAGGACGTAATACTTCAAGCTTTGCTGATGGAATTCATATTTCAGGTGCAAAAGGAAAGATAGAAATAAAAAATTCCTTCTTCAATAATACTCATGATGATCCTATCAACATTCATGGGACATTTACTCGTGTTGAAGAAAAGTTAGATAGCAATACATTGAGATTAAAATATATTCATAATCAACAAGGAGGATTTCCACAATATCATCCAGGAGATAAGGTGGTATTTTATAGTCGTGATACACTAGAATCAAGAGACGAAGAAAAGGAATATACAGTAAAAAGTGTAGAAGGACCATCAAAAGATAATCTTAAAGAGATGATTGTTGAATTTGAAGAAGAAGTACCAGATTATTTAACAGAGAAAGTTGGAAATGAACCAAAGTTTGTAGCTGAAAATGCAACATACACTCCAGAGATTTATATTAAAAACAACGAGTTTAAAAATGTATTTACTCGTATGATATTAGCAACATCACGTAAGAAGATAGTTATTGAAGACAATTATTTTGAAGCTCCTTCAATGGCAACATTATTTTTCTCAAATGACTCTGATGAATGGTATGAATCAGGTCCAATTCGTGATCTAGAAATAAGAAATAATACATTTAAAATACGTAGTTTAGGTCGTACTTGGTGGAAGTATGCTCCAGCAATATATTTTCATCCAGTAACTAAAGGGGGAGGATTACCTGATGAATCTAACCCTATTCATAAGAATATTTTAATTGAAGAAAATAAGTTCTATTTAGAAAGTGATGGGGCTTTACGTGCTGAAAGTGTTGAGAATCTAACATTTAGAAATAATGAAATATATAGATTAGATCCAAGTGTTGATTTAAGTATAGAAGGTTCTAGCAAATTATATGTAGGTAACAATAGCAATTTAGAACTTACTTATGATGGAAATGTTGTAACTGGTCCAACATCATTACCAGGAGGTCCAGAATCTAATTCAGGAACTGTAGCTAATGTATTAGAATTTAAAAATAGTAAAAATGTTGTTGTAGAAAACAATTATTATGATGATGGATTAAGAAAGAATGTATTAATTGAGGGAATGGATAGTAAAAATTTAAAGCTTAAAGATGATTTAAATGTACTGACCAATAGAGAAAAAACTGAACCTTCAGATGTTGTTAGCAATATACAATATGCATCAACTAATCCTGAAGTGGTAAGTGTTGATAGTAATGGAAAGATGACTGCAAACAAAGAAGGTACAGCAGAGGTGTTTGCATATTATGTTTGGAATGGTACCATTATTGAGTCTAATAGAAAGGAAATAACAGTTTTAAGCTCTGAAAATACCTTAGAGAATGAGCTAGAATTTAAATCAGAGGTAATTACTATTAATGGAGACAATGGTACAAGCTTTGAGGTTAAAGGAGATATTAATCCAAGTGAAATAGAATATACAATTCATGATTCTGAAATTGTAAAACTAGAAGGAAATACTTTCTATGGTTTAAAAACAGGTTTAGCAAGAATTACAGCAAGATATAAGGGAATTGAAAAAACAGTCTTTGCTATAGTAAATGGTAAAGATGATCAAAAGGTTTTAAACTCTTTAATAAATATTGAAGACAAGGATAGTAATTCAATTGTTTCAGATGATAGCATTACAATAACTCGTAAAGCTGGTAATGATTTATGGGGAAGTGATAATACATTAAATAACTTAGTTACTATTGATTTAGAAAATATTGATACTAACAATTTTACAGGATTAGTAACAATTGATGGATTACCAGGACGTATGGCAAATAACTGGGACTCAGCATACTTCTTAATTATGAAAAAGAATGCAGATGGAACAGTTGATCGTAATAACTATTTATCTGTAGGTAAACGTGCTCATGCTGATGGATTTGGAACTGTCCATGAAGTTAATGCTACAGGAAGTGAGCATTCAACAGGGAATATTAGTGAAAATGAAATTACAAAAGCAACTTTTGCAATAGAAAAGCAAGGTAAAATAGTTAATTTATATTCTATAGTTGATGGCAAGAAGAATAAGGTCCAAAGCGTTGATATATCAAGCTTTGGAGATGATCTTGAGCTTGCAATTGCATGTTGGGGAGCTGGACAAACTAATAAAAATGTTACAGTTACAGATATTAAATTAGGAGAAGGAAATATTGATGAAGTTTTACTAAAGGATTCCTTACCAATTATGACTAATGATGAGTCTAAGTTTGTAATTTCTAATTTGAGTTATTCATCTGATAGTAATGATAATATTAATATTAGCTTTGATTCAACCCATAAAGGTAATAGTATGTTAATAGTTAGTGAGCCTGGTAATAACACATATGTTGTAAATGGAAATAGCTTTAAAGCTACAGAAACTGGAGAGTATAAGGTGTTTGCAGTATCACAATTATCTAGTGGTAAATATTCAAATGTAATTAGTAAAACATTTAATTATAAGCCGCAATCTCAAAAAGGCTTTTATATAAATGGTACAAAAATAGTTGATGGGGATACCCTTACTATTCCAGAGGAATTAACAAAGCTATATTTAATAAATTATGATAATAATACTAAGTCAGTAATAGATGTTACAGGTAAGGATACAGTTAGTGGAGATTTTGGAACTATTAAATTAGAGAAAATAAAAAGTAACAAAGCAGGAATTGAGTCAATTAATGTTGTTGGATATGGTGAAATTAATATATCAAGCAAAAATTCCTTTATTAATACTGATAAAAAAGATAATTCTATAACATTTAATGTTAAATTATCAGAGGGTACAGACAAGCTTTTAGCAAAGAATTATGATCATGGAATAAATTATGAAGTGATTCAAGATGGAAATAATGCAAAGGTTACTGTTCCTGTTTATAATGGAGTGGTTAGTGTTGCTTTTGAAGCTGTTGCTAAGGATGGAGTAACTAAAGATGTTCATAGTGTTCATGTTATGCGTTATGCGGACATTTTAGAAGGATTTAATAAAATTGATGTTAATGGAAGTTCTCTAGATATTTCAGAAGAGAAAATTGATTTAGGTAACAAGACTAATAAAATTTCAGTTAAGGCAGAGGCTAATGATGTAAATGCAGAAATAACAGTTATGAAGCGTAACAACAATGGACTTAAGGAAATATCACAAGGTGTAGATACAGTAGTTGAAAACGGAGATGAAATTATTGTAAGAATAATCCATGAAAATAAACGTATGATGGAGTTTAAGACTCTTAAAGTAGAAAATTCAAAGGAGCCTGAATTAGATATAAAGTCATTATTAGATTTAATAAAAGAAGCAGAAGATATTGACGTATCAAATAAAACAGAAGAAAGTAAGATCAAATTCCTAGAAGTATTAAATGAAGTAAAAGCAAAAGTTAATGAAGGAATTACTTCTAGTGATGAATTGGAAGAATTAATAGATAAGCTTCAAAATGCAATTAATGGCCTTGAAGATAAAGAAGAAAATCCAAATGGTGGTAGTAATGATGAAATTGAAGATAATAAAACAGAGTCATCAAATCCACCTAAAACTGGAGATGAAAGTTTGGGACTATTAGTATTTGCTCTATTGGTATTAAGTGGAGCAACCATTATATTAACAAGCAGAGAAAAGTCTAATAGTAAATAGAATACGATAAAGTTTTTTAGAGTGAGCTGTGGCACTAGATAATTAGTGCGCAGCCCCTTTTTTATATCAAAAGGCATTCCATATATATTTATATATTTATTTCTTTAAGTATTTAAAACAATATGCTAACTAATAATTAGAGATTGGTATTTTTTTAGTAATTGTTGCACACACTAAGCAAAATATTATTTTAGGAGTTTAGATTATGAGAAAAGATAAAATAAGAATTATGATTGAGGGGATAATTGTACTTTCATTATTTTTTTGTGGAACTTTAGTTTTTATAAATAAACCAACTTTAGAAGTTGTTAATAAGATGGATGAGCCAGAATATATGAAATTTGGTGTTCCACCAGAGGAAGAATTCTTAGAGGATGAAGAAAAGCAAGATTATTATTTAGAAGATGAAAAATCTCAAGAAAATAAAGAAACAGAAGACTTTTATAAAGAATATGAAAAAGGTACATACTAATTTGTTTGATAGAACTACTGAAATGTAATATAATTCTCATAAAGTACAATTTATGGGGGAAGATATGGATTTCAAGAATATATCTAAGGAAAATAAAGTATATATAGTGTTTTTTATAGCTGGTATAATGTCTTTATTTATGGATTGGGTAAAGCTAGATTCTATAAGTTATAATGGCTTTCAGCAACAAGGATGGATAATATTAATTCCACTTGCCTTTATACTATTTACTAAGGTAACTGGTAAATTATACAGTAGAGGATTTAATTTAGTTCTATCTAGTATAGTGTGCTTATTAACTATATTTTTCTTGTTTGATAAAACAGTGTACATAAATGATGAAGCCTATAATCTTGCAGCACTAGGACTACATATTATGGTGACTTGCACAATAGGTTATGTAGTTTTATCTATAAGGAGCTTTATAAAGGAAAAGAAATAAAAAGCTGAGGGAGATTACCTCAGCTTTTTTTTGTCCTAAAAATTAAGATATTAGCTATCTACCATAGTTCCACCATTAACATGTAAAACTTGCCCTGTAACATATGAAGAGTCTTCAGATGCAAGATAAACGTATGTTGGAGCAAGTTCATAAGGTTGGCCTGCACGCTTCATGGGAACATCTAGACCAAAGGTAGCCATTTTATCTGCTGAATAGCTTGAAACAATCAAAGGGGTCCAAATGGGACCAGGGGCAACTGCGTTTACACGTATACCTTTTTTTATAAGAGAGTTTGATAGTGAGCGTGTGAAAGTTACAACGGCTCCTTTTGTAGAGGCATAATCAATTAAGTCTTCTGGAGCCTTATATGCAGTTACAGATGCAGTATTAATAATAGCCGAGCCTGATTTTAAATGAGGAAGGGCAGCTTGCACAAGATAAAACATGGGAAAAATATTAACTTTATAAGTAAGTTCTAACTGGTATTGTGATATGCATTCTATTCCATCATCATGAGGCCATTGAATACCTGCATTGTTAATTAATACATCCAATTTACCAAAGTACTTTATGGTTCTATCTATAATTTTATCGCAAAACTCTTTTGAGGATATATCACCTTCTATTAATAAGCATCTTGCACCATATTTTTCAACATAGTCTTTAGTGTATTTAGCATCATCTTCTTCATATAAGTAAGAAATGGCTAGGTCTGCCCCCTCTTTAGCAAAAGCTACAGCAATAGCACGACCTATACCACTGTCTCCGCCAGTTATAAGTGCTACTTTTCCTTTTAATTTATCACTACCTTTGTAATTAGGGTTATCAAAGATAGGAAGAGGGCGCATTATGGATTCTATTCCTGGTTGAATCATTTGATGTTGAGCAGGAAATTGTGGTTCATAATAAGTGCATTTAAAATCCCTATAATTATCATCCAATATAAACATCTCCTAAATTAGTTCTTTTAATTAACTATTTTATGAAAACTATTAAGAAAAGGTTTGTTTATCCAAATTATTTATAATATTGAATAAAAAAATTAACTTTATGAATACAAAATGGAGTTAGAGGCAATAATTTCTTATAGGGAGTTGATTATAATGAAAAAAGGAAGCAAAAAAATAATATTAGGTATACTAGCAATAATAAGTATTTTCTTAATTAGTTATATGGCTACTGATATATATGTAAAAAGCAAAAACAAAGGTGAAGATACTAATGAAGAATCTACAAATGCCAATTCAAGTAATAAGTATCTAAATGATAATGTTAAAGTAGTATTACAGAAAAATGGTAGTAGAGAGGCTGAAAAGACCTTAGATGAAGTTATTGATGAATACGGATTAGAAGGAAGCATTACTCAGGATGAGTTAACAGATGTTTTAAGGCAATATGGATATACTTTTGATGTAAGTACATCGGATACAGTATACTATAACAAGGATTTAAAGTCTGATCTAGAGCCTAATAAATATTATATTGGAGAATATGAAGGGTACTTAGCAATTTATAAGTCTAATGATAAGGGTGAATTAGAGATTGAAGATGAAAAATCTGATGTTTATAAAGATGGAGTGAAATTCACTGATTTAAAACCATTAGACCAAGAAGCTATTAAAAAGTATCAATATGTATATGACACAAAAGAAGAGGCAAAATTAGATTTGACAGGCATAAGTTAATAATAGCTTAATACTTCTTTATATATAGTGAAACTATTACAAATAAAGGTGTGAATTGGATGATTCACACCTTTATTGTGCTTTTAAGTTCTTGAAAGATTATAGGTTAAATGATAAAGTATTAGGGGAACATACTTTCACTATGATTTTGGAGGAATAAACAATGTACGAGTATATAAAAGGTAAATATATAGGTATAAATAAAGATTATGTAGTAGTTGAAAACAATGGAATTGGATATAAAATATTTACTTCAGGAGCTACTATGGCGGAGTTGCCAAAATCAGGTGAAGAAGTAATGCTTTATGTAGAGCAAATAGTTAGAGAAGATTTTATAGGTCTTTATGGATTTATAGGTAAAGAAGAATTACAGATGTTTAAGTTATTACTAAGTATAAATGGAGTTGGGGCTAAGGCAGCTCTTTCTTTATTATCAATAAGTAGAGTAACTAACTTAAAGTATGCAATAATGATGGGCGATGAAAAACATATATGTAGAGCACCTGGAATAGGTAAAAAGACAGCAGGAAGAATCATATTAGAACTTCAAGATAAGATTAAGAAGGAAGATATGGTTATTGATAAAGAGCAAATGGATATGGACAATGACTTTAATGAAGATAATAACTATGCATCAACTTTAAGCGAAGTAATGGGAGCTTTATTAGCTCTTGGATACAGCGAAAAAGAAGCTGAGTTAGCATTAAATAAGGTTAATAAGAATGATACTGTAGAAAATGTTATTAAGGAATGTTTAAAAGTATTAATGGGATAGGAGGATAAAATATGGAAAGAATAATTACTCCTGCCGAGTTAGAGGAAGATTCAAAGGGAGAATTAAGTCTTAGACCTCAAAAAATAAGTGAATATATTGGTCAAGATAAGGTTAAAGAGAGACTAGATATATTTATAAAGGCGGCTCAAAAAAGAGGGGAAGCTTTAGACCATGTTCTTTTATATGGACCTCCAGGACTAGGTAAAACTACTTTGGCTAATATTATTGCCAGGGAAATGGGGGGGGATTTAAAGATAACCTCAGGACCTGCAATTGAGAGAGCAGGGGACTTAGCAGCTATTTTAACATCTCTTAAAGATAATGATGTTTTATTTATTGATGAAATACATAGACTAAATAGAAGTGTGGAAGAAATACTTTATCCAGCAATGGAAGACTATGCACTTGACATAGTTATAGGTAAGGGTGCAGCAGCAAAATCTATAAGGTTAGATTTGCCACAGTTTACCTTAATTGGAGCAACTACAAGAATAGGAATGCTTACATCTCCACTTAGAGATAGATTTGGTGTATTATGTTCTATGGAATATTATACAGTGGAACAATTAAAGGAAATAGTAATTAGAAGTGCTTTAGTTTTTGGATGTAACATAACAGAAGAAGGAGCTATAGAAATAGCAAGAAGATCTAGAGGTACACCAAGAATAGCAAATAGGTTATTAAAGAGAGTTAGGGATTATTCAGAAGTATATTCAGATAATTTAATAAGCTTAAAAGAGGCAAGAGAAGCTCTAGGACTTTTAGAAGTAGACAATGAGGGCTTTGACAGGGTTGACAATAAAATTTTAGAGGCTATAATAGATAACTTTGGGGGAGGCCCTGTTGGGATTGAAACATTATCTTACTTTGTAGGTGAAGAACTTGGAACCCTTGAGGATGTTTATGAGCCATATCTTCTTCAAAGAGGGTTTATAGTTAGAACACCTAGAGGAAGAATTGCTACAGAAAAGGCATATAAGCACTTAGGAAGAGCAATGAATAAGAAAAATGTACATGAAGGACAAAAAAGTTTTTTCAATAGTTAGGAGAAGTGAAGGATATGAAGGTATCTGATTTTGATTTTTATCTTCCAGAGGAGTTAATTGCACAACATCCTCTAGAAAAAAGAGATACATCTAGATTAATGGTTTTAAACAAAGAGACTGGAGAAATAGAACATAAGAGATTTTATGATATTATTGATTATCTAGAAAAGGGAGATACTTTAGTATTAAATAATACTAGGGTTTTACCAGCTAGATTAATAGGAGAAAAGGAACATACAGGTGGTAAAATAGAGTTCTTACTTTTAAAAAGATTAGATGGAGATAAGTGGGAGTGCTTAGCTAAACCTGGTAAAAGTGCAAGAGAAGGAAGAAGATTTACCTTTGGTGGTGGTAAATTAAAAGCAGAAGTTGTTGAAGTTTTAGAAAATGGTAATAGAATAGTTCAGTTTTTCTATGAAGGAATATTTGAAGAGGTTTTAGATTCTTTAGGAGAAATGCCACTTCCACCATATATTCATGAAAGACTAGAAGATAAAGAAAGATATCAAACTGTATATTCTAAGGAAGAGGGATCAGCAGCAGCACCAACAGCTGGACTTCACTTTACAGAAGAATTATTACAAAAGATAAAAGATAAGGGTATAAATATTGCATATGTAACTTTACATGTTGGTTTAGGTACTTTTAGACCAGTAAAGGTGGAAGATATAGAAAGTCATGATATGCATTCTGAGTTTTATGTATTAGATGAAGAAAATGCACAAATAATAAATGATACAAAGAAAAGAGGAAATAGGGTAATATCTGTAGGGACAACATCTACAAGAACTATAGAAACTATTGCAGATGATAATGGATTAGTTAAAGCTCAAACTGGATGGACTAATATTTTTATTTATCCAGGATATAAATTTAAAACTATAGATAACCTAATTACAAATTTCCACTTGCCAGAATCAACACTTATTATGCTAGTATCAGCTTTAGCAGGAAAAGAGCATGTATTAAATGCTTATAATGAAGCAGTTAAGGAAAAATATAGATTCTTCTCATTTGGAGATGCAATGTTTATAAAATAAGGAGTGAATTTTTTGTCAAAGAGATATACTTTACTAAAGAAGGATGGAAAAGCAAGAAGAGGTAGGTTTGTTACACCTCATGGAACAGTAGAAACACCAGTATTTATGAATGTTGGTACATTAGCAGCAATAAAGGGTGCTGTATCATCAATGGATTTAAAGGAAATAGGATGCCAGGTAGAGCTTTCAAATACATATCACCTTCACTTAAGACCTAGTGATAAGGTTGTATACAAAATGGGTGGCTTACATGAATTTATGAATTGGGATAGACCAATTCTTACAGATTCAGGTGGATTCCAAGTTTTCTCTTTATCAGGAATGAGAAAGATAAAGGAAGAAGGAGTTTATTTTAGTTCACATATAGATGGTAAAAAAATATTTATGGGACCTGAAGAATCAATGCAAATTCAAAGCAATCTAGCATCAACCATAGCAATGGCTTTTGATGAATGTATTCCAATACCATCAACAAGAGAATATGTTGAAAAGTCAGTAGCAAGAACAACTAGATGGCTTGAAAGATGTAAGGTGGAAATGGATAGATTAAATTCACTTCCAGAAACAATCAATAAGGAACAAATGTTATTTGGTATAAACCAAGGAGCAACATTTAAGGATATAAGAATAGAGCATGCAAAAACTATTGCTAAGATGGACTTAGATGGATATGCTATAGGTGGTTTAGCAGTTGGAGAAACTCATGAAGAAATGTATGAAATTATAGATGCTGTTGTACCATACCTTCCAGAAGATAAACCAATATATTTAATGGGAGTAGGAACTCCAGCTAATATATTAGAGGCTGTTGATAGAGGGGTAGACTTCTTTGACTGTGTACTTCCTGCTAGAAATGGTAGACATGGTCATGTATTCACTAAAGATGGTAAGATTAATTTAATGAATGCAAAGTTTGAATTAGACAAGAGACCTATAGATGAAGGTTGTCAATGCCCTGCATGTAAGAGTTATACTAGGGGTTACATTAGACACTTATTTAAGGCTAAAGAAATGCTTGCTATGAGATTATGTGTATTACATAACTTATATTTCTATAATAAACTTATGGAAGATATAAGAGCAGCTATTGATGGTGGATATTATAAAGAGTTTAAAGAGCAAAAGCTAAAAGATTGGAACATTAAAGCTTAATATTGACAAAGATAATAAAGAATTGTAAACTACTTTAAAAGGATGTTGAATTGGCATTCATAAGGTTAGTTTTACAAAAGGGAAGGAAGGAAATAAAGAATGGATATATTTTTTCAATTAGTACCTATGTTAATAGTGTTTGTAGTATTTTATTTAGTACTACTATTACCAGAAAAGAAGAGAAAAAAGCAATATATGCAAATGTTAGATAACTTACAAGTTAATGATGAAATCATGACTAGAGGTGGAATAATAGGAAAAATAATTTCTCTTGATGGAGAAAACATGGTTCTTGAATCAGGTCCAGATAGAGCAAGATTAAAAATGACTAAAAATGCAATAGCAAATAAAATATATAAAGAAGACTAGAATAGTACCCCTTGATACTTCATAAAATTTAGTATCAGGGGGTGTTTTATATGGATGAAAATAGAAGTTTTGTAAAATCAGTTTTAAAGGGTTGGATTGGTGCAGTGTTATTAACCTTTATGCTTATGTTAATATTATCTTTGGCTATGATTAAATTTGAGCTAAATGACAATATATATAGCATTATATTTACAGTAATAACAGTAGTTTCTCTTGTAATAGGGGCAGTGCTTGCAGCAAGAAATAATGGAGAAAAGGGATGGCTTACTGGTGGTATAGTGGGATTGCTCTTTTTTGTATTTATATTTGTGTTTAGCTCTTTTATAAATGGAAGTTTTGATTTTGATATAACACAAATATATAAGTTAGTTGGCTCTTTTTCAGTTGGCACTATAGCCGGAATACTAGGGATAAATCTGTAAAAAATCTTTTATATATATTACCAATATGCTATAATGTAAAAATACAATGTGAAATTCGAACCTAGTACTAAGGAGGATAAAAATGAAGACAAAGGGCAAAAGTTCAGCATTATTTATACTTTGTACTTTAGCTATAATCCTATTTGCTTTTGTAGGTTATAAAGGAGCTGAAGTTGCAGGGTGGAGAATCAAACCTTTTTCGGAAACTATAACAAAGGGACTTGACCTTCAAGGTGGTGTTTCTGTCGTTATGGAAATTCAAGACGAAGAAGTAAGTAAGGAAGACTTAGAGAAAACAAAAGAACAATTATCTTTAAGAGTAAACAAAATAGGGGTAGCAGAAACAGTAGTTTCAACTGAAGGGGATAGAAGAATAAGAATTGATATTCCAGCACAAGTTGATTCGGGGGAAATAGTAGAAAGCTTAGGGAAAACTGGTGAGTTAACTTTTAAATCTCCAAATGGAGATGTTATCTTAACTGGACAAGACGTAAGTAAGGCTACAGCAACATCAGATGAAAATGGGTTGCCACAAGTTGCACTAGAATTAAATGAAGAAGGAACTAAAAAGTTTGCTGATGCAACTAAAGAGTACTTAGGTCAATCGATTTCTGTTAATATGGATGATGAAGTTTTAACAAATCCAACAGTAAATAGCGTAATAACAAATGGTTCTGCGGTAATTACAGGAAGCAAAAGCGTAGATGATGCAAAGAGACTTGCAGGATTAATTAATGCAGGAGCTTTACCTGTTACTGTAAAAGCAGCTTCAGTAAAAACTGTAGGAGCACAACTTGGAGAAGAAGCACTTCCAAATGCTTTAAAAGCAGCTTTAGTTGGTATAGGACTAATTTTTGTATTTATGATTATTTATTATAGAGTACCAGGAGCTATAGCATGTTTAGCATTAACATTATTTATTGCATTAATATTATTCTTATTTGGTGAAATAGGTGTTACCTTGACATTACCAGGAATTGCAGGTGTTCTATTGACAATAGGTATGGCTGTAGATGCTAATGTATTAATCTTTGAAAGAATAAGAGAAGAGCTTAAAAAAGGTGTGTCAATTAGAAGTGCTGTAGAAAAGGGATTTGAAAATGCAACATCATCAATAATGGATTCCAATATTACAACTATCATAGCAGCGTTAGTACTTTACTTCCTAGGATCAGGAACAGTAAAAGGTTTTGCTATAACTTTACTTGTAGGTATAGTAGTAAGTTTATTTACAGCATTGATTGTTACTAAATTCTTTATGAATAAGGCTGTAGAAATGGGATTACTAACAAAACTATCTCAGTTCAGAGTGAAGAGGGGGTAGAGAGTCATGCTTAAAGTTGTAGAAAAAAAGAAAATATGGTTTGCTATTTCGGCTATTATAATAGCAATTGGGTTAATTGCTATGTTTGTTAAAGGTTTAAACTTCGGAATAGATTTTGAAGGTGGAACTAATATAATTTTAAAATTTGATGAAGAGTACAATAAAGAGGAAGTAGATTCTATAGTTAAAGGATTTGCATCTGATGCAGTAACCAATACTGCAGAAAATAATGAGTATGAAATTAAATCAAAGAATTTTGAGAGCCAAGAAGTTTCTAAGTTAGTAGAAGAATTAAAGAAAAAATACAAGATGCCAGAAAATGCAATTATATCTCAAGAGGAGATTGGAGCTTCTGTAGGTAAAGAATTAAGAGTTAATTCTTTGAAGGCATTAGCTATAGCATTTGTAGCTATGCTTATATATATAGCAGTAAGATTTGAATTTAAGTTTGGTGTTATTGCCCTAATAGCTTTAGCACATGACTTACTAATAACTATAAGTGTATTTGCAGTGTTTGGTATTTCTATAAATTCACCTTTTATAGCTGCAGTATTAACAATAGTAGGTTATTCTATAAATGCAACAATAGTAATCTTTGATAGAATAAGAGAAAACTTAAAGCTATCAGGAAGAGTTTCTGCAGCAGAAGTTGCTAACAAAAGTGTAACTCAAACCATGGCAAGGTCAATAAATACTACACTAACTACTTTATTTACTATAGTAGCTGTGTATATATTTGTCCCTACTGTAAGAGGATTCTCTTTCCCAATAATCATTGGTATAATTTCAGGATTATTCTCATCAGTATTTATAGCACCTTCTTTATGGGTACTTGTTACAGAAAGAAAGAAAAAATCTAAATAATAATAAAAGTTTTCAGCCTAAATTAGGTTGAAAACTTTTTTTATTATTTTCTTACCTTTAGTATTAATGGGATAGATATTTTTTTATGTTATTTGGAGCTTGCGACGGAAGGAGAAAAATAAATATCCACCCTATCCTATTGAAGAATATGATTTATTCTTAATTAAATTATCATAAAAACTCATACCATATGTAGAATAAAAAAAATAAAAAACACAATTTGTAGTGTGTATGTAAATACTTTTAAAAATGGTTTGATATTATGGCTGTTTTCATCTATAATATAGTTGTTTTCTTATTTTATGGAGGAGTAAGTCATGCGTAAGTTTTGGGAGAGTATTTATTGTCCAAATTATATAACTGGATATAATCCCTTTTTACTTAGACATATGAATAAAGCGATTGAAAAGTTAGTTTACGCTGTAAATAATAGAAAAAAGATTGTTATTTATGGGGTTTCTTCAGTAGATGGAATATGTTCTATTGCATCCTTAAGTTTAATTTTAATGTATTTAAATGCGGATGTTGAATATCTTATATATGAAGAGGCAGATACTAAAAAATCTATAGATTGTAATAATATAAAAAATGATATTGATTTTTTAGGAGCTGATTTACTTATAACACTTGGAGTTGATTTGAAGGCGGAGAGTGAAGTAAAGCTTTGCAATGAGCTTGATATAGATCTAATTGTTTTAGAAAATAAAAAGACAGTTAGAGAAAGAAGCTATGTCTATATAAACCCGAACCAAAAAGGGTGTCAGTACAGGTATAAGAACCTGTCTTTAAGTGCGTTAACTTTTAAGCTAATGCAAGCTATTGCAATCTACTATAATCTAAAGAGTATTAATAAATATTTAGATTTGATTTTAATAGGTGCACATTGGGCAAAGGTTCCCCTTAAAGGTGAAAATGGGGTTATAATAAAAGAGGGCAAAAAGTTTTTAATTAATACTAATAACTATGGTTTAAGGGCTATTATGGAATTGAATAATATAGTAGAGTTGGATGATAATAGCATCGTTAAGATCATAGAACTTATTACTCCAACAGGAAGCACTGTAGGTATGGTTAATAATGCACGTATTATACTTGAATTGTTAATAACAAATGATAAGGATAGAGCTGAGCAAATTTCTAAATACTTATATAATTTAAAAAAGCCTGAATAGTAGTATAGAAGTTACGGCTTTTATAAAGTCGCATAGGCGATTTTGATATAAATAATATTTTTGGAGGAAGCAATATGAATTTAAAAGATAGTATTAGAGTGGTAGAGGGTTTTCCAAAAGAAGGTATAAGCTTTAAAGATATCACTACTTTAATTGGTGATGGAGAAGCTTTAAAATGCTCAATTGATAAAATTGTAGAACACTTAAAGGATAAAAACGTTGATTTAATAGTAGGACCAGAAGCTAGAGGATTCATTTTTGGTGTTCCAGTAGCTTATGCTCTAGGTGTTGGGTTTGTGCCTGTAAGAAAACCAGGAAAACTACCATGTGAAACAGTATCTGTTGATTACGGTTTAGAATACGGTAATGATACTTTACAAATTCATAAAGATGCAATAAAGAAAGGTCAAAGAGTTGCAATAGTAGACGATCTTCTAGCTACAGGGGGAACTATTGAAGCAGTTGCTAAGCTAGTAGAAACTGTTGGTGCTGAAGTAGTAGCTTTAGATTTTGCTATTGAACTTACAGGTCTAAATGGAAGAGATAAATTACAAGGATATGATGTAATGTCTCTAGTTGATTACGAGTTTTAATTTGTTGAAAAAGATAGGATAATAATATATAATAATATTTATTAAGAATGGCTGGTTAGTATAAACCAGCCATTGATTTTAGAAATAAATAGCTAGGGGAGAGTAAGCCTTATGATTGAGAGCTTAATAAAAAAGATTAATGACAATTGTATAAACGTTGATATAGATATAATAGAAAAAGCTTATAATTTTGCCGGTGAAGCTCATAAATCTCAAAAGAGAGAATCAGGTGAACCCTATATAATTCATCCTATTGATGTTGCAGAAATTCTTGCAGAGCTTGGTATGGATACAAATACTATTGCTGCAGGACTATTACATGATGTGTTAGAAGACACTGATTGTACTTACAAAGAAATGTCTGAAATGTTTAATGAAGAAATTGCAAGTTTGGTAAATGGAGTAACTAAGCTTGGTAAAATAGAGTATAAAAGTAAACAAGAACAGCAAGCAGATAATGTTAGAAAAATGCTTTTAGCAATGGCTAAAGATATAAGGGTTATTATTATAAAACTTGCAGATAGATTGCATAATATGAGAACCCTAAAGTTCATGCCTAAAGAAAAGCAAAAGCTTAAAGCAAAAGAAACTTTAGATATATATGCGCCTCTTGCCCATAGACTTGGTATGTCTAAGATTAAGTGGGAATTAGAGGACCTTTCTTTTAGATATTTACATGAAGAAGAATACTATGATTTAGTAAGACAAATTGCAGAAAAAAGAGTAGAGAGAGAAGCATATATCTCTAGCATAATTGATGATTTATATAAGAATTTAGAGGAATCTGGAATAGATTCTGATATTGAAGGAAGACCAAAGCATTTTTATAGTATTTATAGAAAAATGGTTAATAAGAGTAAGACCATAGAACAAATTTTTGATTTAACAGCTATTAGAATTTTAGTGAATTCAGTAAAGGACTGTTATGGTGTTTTAGGTATAGTTCATACTGTATATAAGCCAATACCAGGAAGGTTTAAGGATTATATAGCTATGCCTAAACCAAATATGTATCAATCTTTACATACAACTGTAATTGGACCACAAGGAAAAACCTTTGAAATACAAATAAGAACTTTTGACATGCATAAAACTGCTGAATATGGTATTGCTGCTCACTGGAAGTACAAAGAAGGTGATGCAGGTGAAGATAAAGAAAAGGGCTTTGAGAAGAAGCTTGCTTGGCTTAGAGATATGCTTGAGTGGCAAAAGGAAACATCAGATGCTGAAGAATTTATGGAAGGATTTAAAATAGATCTTTTCTCTGATGAAATATTTGTATTTACTCCTAAAGGAGTGGTTATAAATTTAGCAAGTGGATCTACACCAATAGATTTTGCTTATAGAATACATACGGATGTTGGAAATAGATGCATAGGTGCAAAAGTTAATGGGAAAATTGTTCCTTTAGATTATAAGCTAAAGACTGGAGAAATAGTTGAAATAATTACTTCTCAATCAGCCAAGGGGCCTAATATGGATTGGCTTAATATAGCAAAGAGTAATCAAGCTAAAAGTAAGATAAAGTCTTGGCTTAAGAAGGCTAAAAAAGATGAAAATATAAATAAAGGTAAAGAACTTCTTGAGAAGGAATTAAGAAAACAGGGAGTTGTATTATCAGAAATCACTAAAGGTGATTCATATGAAAGACTTGCAAAAAGATATAATCTACATAACTCTGATGATATTTATGCTGCAGTTGGAGTAGGAAGCATATCAGCTTCTGCCTTTGTATCTAGATTAAAAGAAGAAAATCTAGTTGATAAGGTTAAGCAATCTGACGAAGAAATAGCTAAAAATATTGAAGAGCACATTGCCAAAAGTGATAGGGGTAATAAGAATGAAAGTAGTTATGGAATTACAGTAAAAGGTGAAAGTAATCTTATGATCAGGTTTGCAAGGTGTTGTAATCCTGTACCAGGTGATGAAATACAAGGATATATTACAAAGGGTAGAGGAGTATCTGTACATAGAACTGATTGTAGTAACTTAAAATCTTTAATAGCCTATGACCCTAATAAAGTTGTAGATGTAAGCTGGGGAATGTCAAAGGGTGCTTCCTATGTTGCAGAGGTTAGAGTTAAATCTGACGATAGAATGGGAGTATTATCTGATATTATGAAGGTAATAACAGATTCAGGGTTACATTTAAATGCTTTAAATGCTAATTCTGCTAAAGGAAATGAAGCTTTAATCAATATAAAGGTGAAAATAGATTCTGTAGAACAACTTAGGGAACTTATGAAAAAGATAAGAAGACTTAAAGGAGTTACAGATGTATTTAGAGTTAATAGTTAGGAGCGCTATATAATGAGAGCTGTTGTACAAAGAGTTAAAAAGTCAAGAGTTATTGTTGAAGGTAGATTAGTTGGAGAAATAAATAAAGGGTTTAATGTCCTTTTAGGAATATCTAAAGAGGATACAATAGAGGACTTGAAATATATAAAAGATAAAATTATTAACTTAAGAGTGTTTGAAGATGAAAATGATAAAATGAATCTTTCTCTTTTAGACATAAAGGGGGATATTCTTGCAATTTCTCAATTTACTCTTTATGGTGATTGCAGAAAGGGTAGAAGACCTAATTTTATGAATGCCATGGGTGGAGATGAGGCAAAAGCACTATATGAAGAATTCGTAAAAATGCTAAAAGAATCTGGCTTAAAGGTAGAAACGGGAGAGTTTGGTGCCCATATGAATGTTGAAATTGAAAATGATGGGCCAGTGACAATTCTATTAGATAGCAAAAAAGAGTTTTAAGGGAGGAATTTATAGTGATAATAAAAGCAATACCAGCTGGAATATATGATGCAAATTGTTATATAGTAATGGATGAAAAAACAAAGGATGCAGTAGTGTTAGATCCAGGTGGAGATGGAGAAATGCTAGAAAGAGCTATAAAAGATATGGGAGCCAATGTTAAGGGGATTCTTTTAACTCATGGACATATGGATCATGTAGGTGGTGTAGAGTATTTATCAGATAAGCTAAATGCTCCATTCTATATATCTAAAATAGATGAAGAGTACATGGAGAAAGACAATTATGTATTTGGATCAATTAGAAATGCTAACGGATATTTAGAGGATGGCAATGATTTATCTTTTGGAAGCTTAAATATAAAAGTAATAGCTACTCCAGGTCATACAAAGGGTGGTTTATGCTTCTTAATAGAGGATAAACTATTTACAGGGGATACCTTGTTCCAAGGATCTATAGGAAGAACTGACTTTATAGGAGGAAGTTTTCCAGAGATTATAAATAGTATAAAGACTAAATTACTACCTCTTGGTGATGAAATAGAAGTATATCCAGGTCACGGACCTAAGTCATCTATAGGATATGAAAAAGGATACAATATGTATTTAAACGACTATGATAGTTTAATATAGGAGAAAAAATGGATATAAATATTAAATTAAACGATCTAAAATATAGATATGATGTTTATCAAATGTTTAATATATATTTCCCTCTAGACAAAATTAACTTTTCAGAGCTAGAGGGAGATTATCATGTTGAAATAACTGATGATAGCATTAAGTTTTCTTATAATGATATAAATAGAGAAGAATATAAAAATGATAATGAATATTATAAGGAAACTATAAAGAAAGTAATATTTAAAGCTTTAAGAGATATTACTGGAGATGAATATCCTTGGGGAACTTTAGTTGGCATTAGACCATCTAAGATTGCTCTTAAGCATTTAAGAGAAGGAAAAAGTGAAGAAGAGGTAAAAGAAATATTCTTTGAAAAGCATATAACTTCAGAAGAGAAAGCACAACTTTGTATAGATGTAGCTGAATTCGAGGATAAGTATGTAAATAAAGATCCTAAGAATATTGCTATTTATGTTGGAATGGCCTTTTGTCCTACAAGATGCCTTTACTGTTCCTTTGCAGCTAATCCAATCGGTGGAAATAAAAAGTTAGTTAATCCATATCTAGAGGCGCTTACATATGAAATTGAAGAAATTAAGAAATATGTAGATGAAAAAGGATTAAGGATTGAATCTGTTTATTTTGGGGGAGGTACTCCAACAGCTGTAAATGATGAGGAATTTGAAAACTTAATGAATAAAATATATAATTCATTTGTAGAAAATAGAGAATTAAAAGAATTTACAGTAGAGTGTGGAAGACCAGATTCTATTACATTAAACAAGCTTCAAACAATGAAGAAGTATGATGTAACAAGAATTAGTATCAATCCTCAGACTATGAATGATAAAACCCTAAAGTTAATAGGTAGGGGACATACTTCACAAGATGTAATAGATAAGTTCTGCATGGCTAGGGAGCTTGGTTTTGAAGATATAAATATGGATATGATAATAGGACTACCAGGAGAGGGCCTTCAGGAGGCTAAGATTACTGCTAGAGAAATTAAAAAGCTTTCACCTGATAGCTTAACTATACATGGACTATCTCTTAAAAGAGGTTCTATAATGTATGAGAACTTTATTCTAAAAAAAGGATTAGGTTTAAAAAGTCAAGAAGAGATAATGAAGATGTACGAAGAGAGTAAAAATCTTGCCAAGGAATTAGAATTAACCCCATACTATATGTATAGACAAAAAAATATGGTTGGAAATATGGAGAATTTGGGTTATTCTAAGAAGGGTAAAGAGTGTATCTATAACATCCAAATGATAGAGGATAAGCAAACAATTATAGCCTTAGGAGCAGATGCTGTTACTAAAGTTGTTTTCTTAGAAAATGATAGAATAGAAAGATTTGGCAATGTTAAAGATATTAAGGAATATGTAAATAGAATAAAAGAAATGGTAGATGGTAAGATTGCTTTACTAGATACTTTATATAAATAAGGAGGATTAATATGGCAGAAATGCAAGCACCTAAGGGTACTAAAGATATGTTGCCTCAAGATGCATATAAGTGGCACTATGTAGAAAATACATTTAAAGATACAGCAAAAAACTTTGGCTTAAAAGAGATAAGAACTCCTATTTTTGAACATACAGAGCTTTTCTTAAGAGGAGTTGGAGATACAACTGATATAGTACAAAAGGAAATGTATACTTTTGAAGATAAAGGAAAGAGAAGTGTTACATTAAAACCAGAAGGTACAGCACCTATAGTAAGAGCATTTATAGAAAATAGACTATTCAATGAAGCTCAACCTACTAAGCTATACTATGTAATTCCTTGTTTTAGATATGAAAATGTTCAAAAGGGAAGACTTAGACAATTCCATCAATGCGGTGTTGAAGTATTTGGTTCAAAGGAACCATCAATGGATGCAGAAGTTATAGCATTTGCTATGGAAGTTTTAAAGAATCTTGGATTAAAAGGATTAAAGCTTAATATAAACAATTTAGGTTGTCCAAAGTGTAGACCTAACTATAATCAAGCTTTAAAGAACTTTTTAAAGGAAAACTATGATAATCTATGCCCTACATGTAAGGAAAGATTTGAAAAGAATCCTATGAGAATTTTAGATTGTAAGGAAAAGAAGTGTAAGGAAATTACTAAGAGTGCACCTATAATATTAGATTTTATGTGCGAAGAATGTGATACTCACTTTACTAAGGTAAAAGAGTACTTAGATTTATTAGGAATTCCATATGCAGTTGATCCAGGAATAGTTAGAGGATTAGATTACTACACTAAGACTATCTTTGAAATCTTAAATGATGACTTCACAGCTATAGGTGGAGGAAGATATGATAATATGATAGAAGAACTTGGTGGCCCTAGCATGCCAGCAGTTGGATTTGCGATGGGGATTGAAAGATTGATAATGGCTCTTGATAAGGAAGGTATAGAAATTCCAAGTAATGAGAGTTATGCTTTATATATAGGATCAAGAGGGGATGAAGCATATAAAGCTGGATTTAAGCTTGCTAATGATTTAAGAAGCAAAGGTGTAGCTGTTGAAATAAATCATATGGGTAGAAGTGTTAAAGCAGAAATGAAATATGCTAATAAAATTGGTGCTAAGTTTACTACAATCTTAGGTGATGATGAATTAGCTAACAATGTAATAAAGCTTAAGAGAATGAGTGATGGTGAAATATTTGAAGTATCACTTGAAAATATAGATGAAATTGCAAACACACTTAAGTAAGAAAGGAATGACTTTAAAATGGGTGAATCTTTAGGCGGATTAAAGAGAACTATGTACTGTGGTGAACCTAGAGAAGAACATATAGGTAAGAAGATTACTCTTATGGGATGGGTTCAAAGAAATAGAAAGCTTGGAGGTCTTGAATTTATAGACTTAAGAGATAGAAGCGGAATAATGCAAGTTGTTTTTGGTGAAGAAATAAATGCAGAAGCTTTTGAAAAAGCTAAAGGTGTTAAGCCAGAATACTGTATAGCTGTAACAGGAGAAGTTGTTAAGAGACAATCTCCTAATGAAAACATGCCAACAGGTATGGTTGAATTAATGTGTGAAGAAATAAAGATTCTTTCAGAATCTGAAACTCCACCAATATATATAAAAGAAGGATTAGATGCATCTGAACAAATTAGATTAAAGTATAGATACTTAGATTTAAGAAGACCAGATATGCAAAATATCTTTATGATAAGAAATAGAGCAACTAAGGCAGTAAGAGATTTCTTAGATAACAACGGATTCTTAGATGTAGAAACTCCAATGTTAACTAAGTCAACTCCAGAAGGAGCAAGAGACTACTTAGTACCATCTAGAAACTATCCAGGTATGTTCTATGCATTACCTCAATCACCACAAATATTTAAGCAATTATTAATGGTTTCTGGGTTTGATAGATACTATCAAATAGTTAAGTGCTTTAGAGATGAAGATTTAAGAGCAAATAGACAACCAGAATTTACTCAAATAGATATGGAATTAAGCTTCGTTGAGCAAGATGATGTTATGGAATTAAATGAAAGACTTGTAGCTCATGTATTCAAAGAAGTTTTAGGTCATGAGGTTAAGCTTCCAATAGCTAGAATGACATTTAAAGATGCTATGGAAAAGTACGGTTCTGATAAGCCAGACTTAAGATTCGGTATGGAAATTACTGATTTAACAGAGGTTGTTAAGGATGTAGACTTCAAAGTATTCCAAAGCGCTATAGAAATTGGCGGTTCAGTTAGAGCTCTTTGCCTAAAGGGTGGAGCATCTATGGGAAGAAAAGATGTTGATAGATTAGGTGAATTTGTTAAGACTTACAAAGCTAAGGGATTAGCATATATTCAACTTAAAGAAGAAGGAATTAAATCTCCTATAGCTAAGTTCTTAAAGGAAGAAGAAATGAATGCTATCATTGAAAAGATGGGAGCAGAAACAGGAGATATAATCTTAATAGTTGGGGATAAAAACTCAGTAGTATTCCAAAGTCTTGGAGCATTAAGATTAGAACTTGCTAAGAAGTATGATTTAATTAAGGATAAGAATGAATTTAACTTCTGCTGGATTACTGAATTCCCATTATTCGAGTATGACGAAGAAGAAAATAGATACACAGCTTGCCACCATCCATTTACAGCACCAATGGATGAAGATTTAGATATGATAGAAACTAATCCAGGTGCAGTAAGATCTAAGGCATATGACTTAGTATTAAATGGTGAAGAATTAGGTGGAGGTTCTATAAGAATTCACAATATGGAACTTCAACAAAGAATGTTTAAAGCTTTAGGCTTTACAGAAGAATCTGCTTGGGAAAGATTTGGATTCTTATTAGAAGCATTTAAGTTTGGTCCACCACCACATGGAGGATTAGCATTTGGTTTAGATAGAATGATAATGTTCTTAGCTGGAACAGATAATATTAAAGATGTTATTGCATTCCCTAAGAATCAAAATGCTTACTGCTATTTAAGTGAAGCACCAAATATAGCAGATGCAAAACAATTAGAAGAATTAGGTATTGCTATAACAGCCAAAAATGAAGAAGAATAATATTTTGTTTTAATTAAAAGGAGCTGTCGCATTAGCGGAATAAAATCCGTTAGCGACAGCTCCTTTTTTCCTATTTTACGAATAACCTTTAGATATTATTTGTACTTAAACAC
>NZ_JAHAIF010000092.1 GCF_018372875.1 Clostridium sp.
GAAACACTCCTTCCCATACCGAACAGGAAAGTTAAGCTCTATAGCGCCGATGGTACTGCATGGGAGACCGTGTGGGAGAGTAGGACGTTGCCAAGTAATATGCGCTATTAGCTCAGTTGGTAGAGCACCTGACTCTTAATCAGGGTGTCCCGGGTTCGAATCCCTGATGGCGCACCAAAAACCTTAGAATATTATTCTAAGGTTTTTTTGCATAATAAGCAAAAGTGATAGTATCAAACATAGCAGATATAATAGCTTATTATGTTTACAGACTATCTAGATCAGATAAAAGTCATGTTATAGGAATGGAACATCTGTAAATTCTCAAATGATACATTGGTATCATGTATATATAGGAGAAAACTATTTTTAAAGTTAGTTGAAGATAATAAAAAAGGTTTTGAGGTATAGGCTTAGATAAGCCAGTTTTAGATACTGCAAAAGCAGGATGGGAAGTATATAATGCAAACTGCTATAGTAGTGATTATAAAGAATATATTAAATAAATTAGGCATAAAAGAAATTGTAGAAATAGATATTACAGATAGAGAATATGATAAATTTACTGATTCATGTGGTGTAATAAGAGAAGACATTTATAAACTAAAATAATTATAAATAGACAAAGTATGGTAATAATTAGGGTTATTACTATACTATTTTTAAATTTTATATAAAAAGTTGTTGACTTAATGAACTAACCCATATATAATTAGGACTTGTTGAGGCAAGAATTATTGCTTAAAAAATCTGGTGATGATGGCATAGAGGAAACACTCCTTCCCATACCGAACAGGAAAGTTAAGCTCTATAGCGCCAATGGTACTGCATGGGAGACCGTGTGGGGGTAATATGATCTACTAGCTCAGTCGGTAGAGCACTTGACTTTTAATCAAGGTGTCCGGGGTTCGATTCCCCGGTAGGTCACCAAAGGGTCACTTCACGATGAAGTATTCTCTAATAAGAACTTGCTTAGCATTATATATAAAAAGGATTTTACATTTGTAAAATCCTTTTTTTATTAATTAATTTTTAAAGAGTGATAAAATATCATTTTTTGAGAAAATAAGAAATTTCTTTATACTAGCTAAGTCTTCCTTAAAAGAAGTATTATCATCTTCAGTTAAGTATCCGCTTATTACAATTGATATTATGAAGAACAAAATACCAAGATTAATATAAATATCTTTTATATCTGCAATAAATAGATTGCTAATGCCAATAAAGTCTAAACTTCCTCCATAGAAGATTTTATCTATTAAAGAACATAGAGATCCGCTAAATATAAATAGAAAACACATATCTCCATAAAAACTATTATTCCCCTTAGAAAGATAGTATCTATATAGTTCAAAGAATAAAACTATAGCAATGAAGTTTACAAAAATAAGTAAAGGGAAGCTTATACCGGTACCAAATCTTGCATTTAGCCAAGAGCCATCAGTATTAATAATTGGATTAAAGTTTAAAAAACCTTTAATTATATCTATATAATCTTCAAAGAAGAAAAACTTTATTACTAATTTAATTCCTTGATCAATAATCATTAATATAGAAAAAATAATGATTATTGTTTTACATTTAAATCCCTCAGCATATTTTTGGCTAAGTTTATGGAAATAGAAACCTACTAAAGCAAATAGAATAATAAGAGCTATATTTCCCAATATGGTAGGTAAATCTGTTACTCTACCAGTTAGTATTTCAAATAAGAAGTATACACTCCACATTAATGGAAGAATACTAATAGTAAGATATTTTAAGTTTCTCATTTAGACCTCCAAGTTTTTAAGTATTCAAGTATATTTAAAGTTTAACATAAGGAGTTAGAAAATTCACTATAAATGGTTTTTAAGGTATAATTGAATTGGAGTATAAAAGAAAACTACGAAAGAGGGAATGAGAATGTTAACAATTTTTGCGGTTTCAGATTCAATTGGCGAAACAGCTAATCAAGTAGCTGTAGCAGCTGCAAGTCAATTTGGAAAAGAGGTAGAGGTAAGAAGGATTCCATATGTAAAAACATTAGAGGACGTAGAAGATGTTATTAGTTCAGTTTCACAATGTGAAAAGGCAATGATAATATCTACAGTAATTACTGTTAATGTAAGGGAATACTTAACAGAGAAAGCTATTGCAAAAAATATATTCGTAATTAATGTATTAGGTCCTATAATAAATGTAGCATCTACATTATTGAATGAAGTTCCAAATTATAATCCTGGGGCTATGTGGAATACTGACGAAGAATACTTTAAGAGAATAGAAGCTATGGAATTTGCTATGCAATATGATGATAGTAAGGATTATAGAGGATTAAAGAATGCTGATGTAGTTCTTGTAGGTTTATCAAGAACATCAAAAACACCTTTATGTATGTATTTAGCTAACAAGGGGTTAAAAGCTATTAATATTCCATTAGTACCTGAGGTTGGTGTACCAGATGAGTTATTTGAAATAGACAAAAAGAAAATATTTGGTCTTACTATAAATCCATTACAGCTAATAGAGATAAGAAAACGAAGACTAGATAAGTTTCATAGAATTTCCGCTGATATCGAATATGCAGGAGATGCAAGGGTATTAGAAGAATTTGATTTTGCAGATAGAATAATTAAAAAGATAGGATGTAAAACAATAGATGTAACACAAAGAGCAATAGAGGATACTGCACTTATAATATTAGAATCATTAGGGTGCAAAAATAATAACTAAGATTTGAGAGGAAAAAGATGCATTAATGCATCTTTTTTGTTTTTTAGCACATTAATATTATTGAAGAATTTAAGAATAGCTTACATTTAAAAACATTATCTTATCATCATTAACAAAGGCACAATAAATAATAAAGTTTATAGATCAATAGAGACATTAGGGAATTTCTATAGATTATGAGGTTCGAATAGTAAACTATACCAAGTGTATCTATATGTGTATAATTATGAATTATTGAGAATTAAGTAGAGAGTAAGAAATATATTAGTATAATAGCAGTAAATTTATAATAAGGATAAAAAGAATATGATAATATAAGACACGTCGCTGATGCGAAATATGTAAACAATAAAAAAATAAAAAAGTTGTTGACAAGATTTCAGCAAGGTGATAAGATAAGGAAGTCGCTTGAATGCGACACATAAATTGGTCTTTGAAAATTGAACAGAATATAAAGTTAAAAACCAGCAATTCTTTTTACGAGTAAACTTGAGAAATCAAGTTATCAGATTAAACTTTTTATTGAGAG
>NZ_JAHAIF010000093.1 GCF_018372875.1 Clostridium sp.
TTCAATTTTTGAGTTTTTACGGATATTGCAAAGTTATTTGTTTATTATTATTCAAAATTAGCTACAGGCTATTTTTTCATAGGAAACTTTACACTATCCTACTTGTCTACTTACCTATCTCTAAAGCTTTCATAAACATATTTTTATTCGCTGTTAAAGTATCTACATTAGCTTCATAAGCTCTAGTAGATGCTATCATATCTGCCATCTCATTAAGAACGTTAACATTAGGGTATAAAACGTATTCATTCTCATCAGCATCAGGATGTGTTGGATCATACACACTTCTTAAAGGCGATTCATCATCTTCAAGAGCTACTGCCTTTACCCCATTCCCCCTTAGTTTTTCATCTAAGGCTTCATGAAAGACAGCCACTTTTCTAACATAAGGGCCTCCATCTTCTGTTCTCGTTGTTGTGGCATTTACCATGTTGGATGTAATTGTATACATTCTAAGTCTTTCTGCTGCCAATCCACTAGCACTGATTCTCATTGCAGAAAATGCATTCATTTTTAATTACCTCCACTAATTACATATTTTAAATTTGTCAATTTACCATTTGCACTTTGAATTAATGCATTGTACTTTAAGGTATTTGCTGCTTGTTCAACCTTTTCTACATCTAAATCTACATTATTACCATCAGTTCTCATGCTTGTACTATTATCTCTTTTCACAGAAATATTCCCTAAACTTTCACTATTAGAGAAATGGTTTTCATTTGTAAATCAGTCTGTCCACTTCCATTTATATTTTCTTCAAAAACAACACTAAATCTTTTATATCCTTTTGTATTAATATTAGCTATATTATTTGAAATAACCTTTGCTCTTTCCGTAGAAGCCTTTATACCTTGCTTAATTAAGCTATATGTACTATTTTCTCCTCCCACTAAATTAATTGACATGCTACACCCCCATCTTTAGATTCAAATATGGAATTTATTTAATTCAATTTATAATCACACTAATAATAAACGAAAAATTATTTCCAATTTATCTATCTATCACTATTATATGTTATAATAGGTTAAATTTCTATATAATTTAGAGTTTTTTTACAGATTTCAAAAAGAAAGGTATTAAAATACTATAAATTTCCTAAGTTATGTTAAAATTTTGACATTTTTCATATTGTATTTTTTTTTTTACATCAAAAAAGGGAACCATTTGGTTAAAAAGACCAAATGGTTCCTTGATACTCTTATCTAACTCTCTCTAAAATTCTTAATGCATCTTTCGGCAAATTATTACTTTGAAATATAAGTGCTAGAGATGAATCATTTAAAATTTGTGTTCTTGCAAGTTCAGCCATTTCTAAAGCAATATCTGAATCTATAAGATTGCTAACAGCTCTTTCAAAAGCTTGTTCATTTGAACCTATGTTTTCTGCTGTAGTTTCTAATCTATTTTGCATAGCCCCATATCTACTTCTTATGTTGGAAACTGTTTCAATAGATTCATCTATTACTTCCAAAGCACTATTTACACCCTTTTGTGTTCTAATATCTATATCTTTTAAAGTGTTACCTTTTTCATCCTTTAATATTTCTGTTCTAATATTAAAGCTCGGAATTCTACTTTGTTCTCCTTGCATACCTCCTACTACAATATTCTTATACATTGGATATTTATTGTTAGGAACTCTCTCATCACATAAAAGTTTAACCCCATTGAATTCTGTATTATTGGCTAAATCATCTATGTTCTTCTTCATTTCTTCTATTTCATTTTGTATTATTTCTTTTTCGCTTTCACTTTTAGTCCCATTAGCTGCACTTACTGAAAGCTCTTTAATTCTAGCTAAAGTATTATTTACTTCTTGAAGAGCCCCATCTGCTGTTTGAAGCATGGATGTACCATCTTGAAGGTTTCTTTGAACTGCTTGAAGACTTTTTATTTGTATTCTCATCTGTTCACTTTGTCCAATTTTATTAGGATTGTCTTTTGCAGAATTAATTTTAATTCCTGTACTAAGTCTTTCAATTGCAGATTTATTATTAATTAAATTTTTCTTGTATCCGTTATATATGCTTAGAGAACTCATATTGTGATTAAGTCTCATATCTCACCACTCCAAAAAATGTATTTAATTTATTATCGAGATAATGATAATATACTTTAATATTTTTTAGTATTTTGTCAGATAATACAAAAAGGTGAGAAATTCATCTCACCTTTTAATAAACTATGTTAATTATCTAAGAAGTTGTAATACTCCTTGAGGTTGTTTATTAGCTTGAGCAAGCATAGCTTGAGCTGCTTGAGAAAGGATGTTATTCTTAGAGAAGTTGAGGATGTATAATATTTTGTGTAATTTCAATAATTAATCTTTTAATATAACTGGAAATTTTCTTTCCAGTTATATTTTTTATTTTTTTGAGTAATACTAATAATGGATTAGTATTACAATTTTATTTTGTGCAAAATAAGTTAAAATATACATAAAGTTTTAAAAAAGTACAAGCTACATTTCTATTTCAAACTTTAATAAAATTACTCCCCAATTTGCTATAGGAGAAGTCCATTTCTTCATGACTTGTTCAGTAGCTAAATATAGAGATTTCCTAAGAGAATCATCAGTAGGAAATACTGTTCTTGTTTTTGTAAATTTACGTAATTGCCTATTAACACCTTCTAATGGGTTAGTCGTATAAATCATCTTTCTTATCTCTTTTGTATATCCAAAAAATGTGGATAATTTATCCCAGTTTGAATACCATGACTCTATTACAGAACCATATTGACAACTCCATTTCTCTTTAAGTAAATCGAGCTGCGCTAGCGCTAGTTCTTCCGTATCTGCCTTATATACTGTTTTTAAGTCAGCCATAAACTCTTTTTTATTCTTATAAGATATGTATTTTATTGAGTTTCTAATTTGATGAACAATACAGCTTTGAATACTTACTTCTGGGAAAACAGCTTTAATAGCTTCAGGTAGTCCTTTTAGGCCGTCCATACAAGCAATTAAAATATCTTTAACACCTCTATTACTTAAATCATTGCAAACACTGAGCCAGAATTTAGCGCCTTCGGCTTCACTTATCCATATTCCTAAAATATCTTTATATCCATTCATATCTATTCCCATACAAATATATGCAGCTTTACACATGATTCTATGGTCATCCCTAACCTTAAAATGTACTGCATCCATATAAACTATAGGATACACGGAATCTAACATCCTATTCTGCCACTCGCTTGCCGATTCCATTACTTTATCTGTTATTTTAGATATCATAGACGGAGATATGTCAATTCCATATAATTCTTCTAACTCGCTTTGGATGTCTCTTGTAGACATTCCACGGGCATATAAACCTATTATTTTTTTATCTAATTCATTGCAGTCTGTTTGATATTTTTTAATTGCTTGTGGGTTAAAATCTCCGTTTCTATCTCGTGGTATATCTATTCCAACCTCCCCGTAGCTACTTTTAATATATTTGCTAGAATGACCATTTCTATAATTCTTATCGATTGTATCACTAGATCTTTCATATCTTTCACGACCTAAATGCTCTTCCATTTCAGCTTCAAGTAACTGTTGAATTACATCCTTTAATAGCTTTTGCATAAGACCATTTTTACCTACGACATCATCCATTGTCTTACACTT
>NZ_JAHAIF010000015.1 GCF_018372875.1 Clostridium sp.
TTATTTGAGTTACACTTAGATCAAATATATTCAATTTAAGTAACTTTAAATGTTTAAATCATAAATACAGATTACTTCAATTTGTTATTGCAATTTATAATAAAAAAATTTATTTTAAAAATATAATTTATATTTTTAAAGAATATATATTCTTTTATAAAATTTATTCTTCAAAAAAGGAAGACTATCTTATCTCTAGATAGCCTTCCTTTAATATAAAGAAATTTAATTTACTTCAATATTAATATAACCCCTTTAACTTCTATACTTTTATTTATAATAAACTAAAATGCTTTCGTATGGTTTTAACTCCATTTCTTCTAATATTTCTTTTCTTGTATAATTAGTCTCTAAAATTATATAGTTATCTTTACCTATATATTCCTTTGGTAAATTCCACGCTACATTCTTATCACTAAAATTACTAATAACAAGTATTCTCTCATCATCTAATTTTCTTTCATATACATATAAATGTTCATTGTCCTCATTAATTATATTATAGCTACCATCTACAAAGATATCATAATCCTTTCTATATTGAATTAATCTTTTATATGTATAGAATATAGATCTATCATCTTTTAATTCACTTTCCGCAGTTATATCATCATTATTAATTCTTAACCACGGAGTACCAGTAGTAAATCCTTTATTTAATTCATTATTCCATTGCATTGGTGTTCTAGCATTATCTCTAGATTTTTGTTGTAATATTAGTAACGCTTCCTTTTCATCAATGCCCTTGCTTAGCATATCATAATATGCACCTTTAGATTCAGCGTCATCATACTGATCAATAGATGTAAAATATGCATTTGTCATAGCAAGTTCCTCGCCTTGGTATATATAAGTAGTTCCTTGTAAACCAAATAGTGTTATAGCAAGCATCTTAGCACTCTCTTGTCTAAAAAACCTATCATCACCAAATCTTGATACCGCTCTTGGTTGGTCATGGTTTGTATAGAATAGTGCATTCCATCCTTTACCCTTGTCCATCTCTACTTGAAACTCTGATTGTGCTTTCTTTAGCTTTGCTAAATCAAACATCTCATTCGTCCACTTAACTCCATCCTTATAGTCTGTCTTCATATGATGAAAACTAAATACCATGCTTAATTCTTCTCTATCTTCTCTAGTATACTTAATACATTCAGCTGCATTAGTTGAAGACATTTCTCCTACAGTAACTAAGTTTTTAGGTCCAAAAACCTTTTTATTCATATTATGTAGATATTCATGAATTCTTGGACCATCTGCATAGTGGGTTCTCCCATCACCTTTAGGCCCAACTATTGGATCATCTGGTAAACCAGGTGTTTTAGATAACAAATTAACTACATCTAATCTGAATCCATCAACTCCCTTATTCGCCCAAAACTCTAAAATCTTATAACATTCTTCTCTAACTTCTTCATTTTCCCAATTTAAATCAGCTTGAGTTTCTTCAAATAAATGAAGGTAGTATTGATTAGTTTTCTCATCTAACTTCCAAGCTGGTCCACTAAATCTCGATATCCAATTATTAGGAACACTTCCATCTTCCTTTGCATCTTTCCAGAAATAATAATCTCTATACTTATTATCTTTGTTTTCTCTAGCCTTTTTGAACCACTCATGTTCCGTAGATGTATGGTTTAATACCATATCTAACATTATTTTTATGTTTCTGTTATGAGCCTCACTAAGTAATTCTTCAAAATCTTCCATAGTTCCATATTGAGGTTCTATATTATAATAATCTGATATATCATATCCATTATCTCTTTGAGGGGAAACATATATAGGAGTAATCCACAATAAGTCTACACCTAAATTAGATAAGTAATCTAATTTCTCAGTTATACCTCTAATATCTCCTATACCATCTCCATTACTATCATTAAAGCTTCTTGGATATATTTGATAAACCGTAGCCTTTTTCCACCAATTATTCATTTTAAGTACTCCTTTTACTATAATTAATCTACATTTATTACTTTTTCCCTTTAGCTCTTCCAACTACTAGTGTTAATACTAATGGTACTAAACCAGCTACTGCCATTGCCATAAATTGAGGTCCCCAAAATTCTCTTGGAACTGATAAAAATGATAATAATCCAGATACACCAAGTGAGAATGCTTCAACTCCATTCATCATAATAATCATTCCCGATAATCCTGTACCTATAAGCGCACATATAAATGGGAACTTAGCTCTTAAGTTAACACCAAATATTGCTGGCTCTGTTACACCTAAGTACGCTGATCCCATAGCAGTTAATGCCATAGATTTCTCCTTCTTGTTCTTTGCTAATATTGACATAGCTAGACATGAAGAACCTTGCGCTAAACATGATAATGCTATAACAGGGAATAAGAATGTTGTTCCTGTACTTGCTATTAACTCTAAGTTAACTGCTATAAATGCATGATGCATTCCTGTTATAACCATAAGTTCAAATGTACCACCAACTATTAATCCAGCTAATATTGGATAAGTCTTAAATAACCAAACAACGCTTCCTGTTAACTTACTTGCAATACCATATGTTATTGGTCCTACTATTAAGAATGTTAAGAAAGAAGTTACTAATAATGCAATTGGAGCAACTAAAATTAATTGCAATGAGTCCGGTACTAGCTTCTTTAACTTAATTTCTAATTTAGCTAGGATAAATGATGATGCTAAAACAGGTAATACTTGAGCTTGATATCCTATTTTATCTATTGTTAATCCAAAAATATTCCAAACCTCTGGTTCAGTTTGTCCAATTTGATATGCATTCATTAATGCTGGATTAACCATAACTAGGCCTAAAACTATACCTAATAATGGATTTCCACCAAATCTTTTTACTGCAGACCATCCTACTAATACTGGTAAGAATGAGAATGCCGTACTTGCTATCATATTTATAAGATCCGCTATATCTGCAATTCCTGTATATACTTGTACTAATGATTCTTCAAAGAATATTCCAGGTCCAGTTAAAACATTATTAACACCTAATAATAAACCCGCTGTAATAATAGCAGGTAATATCGGAATAAATACATCGGATAATACCTTTACTAACCTCTGAAGTGGATTTAATTTTTCTTCTTGAATCGATTTCAAATCAGATTTAGTAGCTTCTTTAACTCCAGTTTGTTTAATCACTTCATCGTAAGCTAAATTTACAGCTCCTTGTCCAATAATTACTTGAAATTGACCATTCGAATTAAAACACCCTTTTACTATATCGATTTCCTCTAATTGTTTAACGTCAACCTTTGATTCATCATTTAAAACAAATCTTAATCTAGTTACACAGTGTGTTAACATATTGATGTTTTCTTTACCACCAACATATTCAATAATTTTACTTACATTTTGTGAATTAACCTTAGCCATTTTAATTCCTCCTCCCAATGTTTACCTTTACATAGTAATATCTATTGAACAACTTGTCAATATATTTTCAAAAATTTGTTTAAACAATTTTTGATATCAACGATTAAAGCTTGTATTATAAACACATTGCTCCTTTTTATTGTTTTAAAATATTGTTTAAACAACTTTCTATTTCAAAGATATTTGTATATGTTTTGATTTTGTTTAAACATATTCATTCAAATTTTTAATGAGATAAAGTATAATATTAATATAAAGTTTTAAGGAGGCATTTCTTTGGCACAAGTAAAGTTTAAAAGCATCTATGAAAAACTAAGAAAAGATATTAAAAATGATGTATATAAAGATTCAATGATGTTACCTACAGAAATGGAATTAATAAAAGAATTCTCTTGTAGTCGTAATACTGTTCGTCGTGCAATTGATGAATTAAGTAGAGAAGGATTAGTTAAAAGCGTTAAAGGAAAAGGTGTTATTATTTTAGAAAACCGTAACTCTATAGAATTTTCCATAAGTAGTCTATCTGGCTTAAAAGAACAAAGCAGAAGAGATAATAAAACTTTTACTACTAGTGTTGCACACTTTTCCAAAATTTTAATTGATGAAGAATTATCTAAAAAAACATCTTTAAAGGAAGGTACGGAAGTTTATCATCTACATAGAATTAGATATGTTGACAACGAGGCTATGATTCTTGATATAAACTACTTTGACATTGATGTAGTTAAAGACCTTACTGTTGAAGTAGCTCAAGATTCCATTTATGAATATATAGAATCTAAACTTAGCACTAAAATACTAACCTCAAGAAAAGTAATTGTTGTTGAAAAAGCTACTGAACTAGATAAAAGATTTTTAGACCTTGGTTCCTATGATTGCGTGGCTGTTATAAGAAATTATGTTTATACCGATGCAGGAAAACTCTTTGAATATACTGAGTCTAGGCATAGACCTGATAAATTCATATTCGTTGAGTCTGATTCTAGGAGGTATAAAACAAATATATAACAAAACCTCAGGCTTATTAAGCCTGAGGTTTACATGGCATTCATATCTTTAACTATTTCGTTTATACAATCTTCCACTTGAGGATAATATCCACATTTATCTATAAATGCATGATCCATGCCTTTATATCTTATTCCCTTAGCTTTTACTCCAGAATCAATTAATTTCTTTAAATAAGCTTCTCCTTGAACTCTTAGAAAATCATATTCAGCAGTAATAACCAAAGTCTCAGGTAAACCTCTCAGATCACTTAATAATGGAGATACCTCAACATTATCGTCGCTAACTTTCCCCTGTAAATATAACTTCTTAACTATATCCATAGTACTTTCTAAACTCCTTATTGTTCTTTCCATAAGCTTATTATCACTACGTATATCATACTTATCTATATCCCAACTATAATATGAATCCTCTTTATCTGATAAGGTAACTACAGGATATAATAATGCTACATATTTAATCATATTTGTTTTTAAATTTCTATCTCTAATTGAGCAAACTGTAGCAATATTACCACCAGCACTATCTCCTGAAATTGCAATCTTGTTTTTATCTATATTAAATTCACCTGGATTATTATATACGTACATCAATATATCAAAACAATCATCTAGACCACATGGGAATGGATTTTCAGGTGCTAATCTATAATTTATAGAAATAACTACTGCATTAGCTTTATCAGCAATTAATTTACATGGATTCTCTACAACATCTATATCTCCACCAAAAAAGCCCCCTCCATGTATAAATATCATACATTTCATATTCCTATAATGTGTTATTGGTGAATATATTCTAATATCAATATTTCTATCTCCTAAGTTAATAATTTTTGTTCTTGTTACCACATCTTTTGAAATATCAATATTCGGCCATCCCATTCCTAACCTCATTTCTCCTACAGGTACTCCATCAAAAATATATTGATTAGGAATAATGTATCTCTTTTTGGGTTTTAACTTTTCATTGTATACCCTTGGATCCAGTATCCCTTCTTCACTTGAATCTGGGATACTCTTAATTAAAATATCTATATCATCAGTATTTACTATCTCGCCATTATTTGATAATATATCCACTAAATTTTTATAATTAGTATTTTTCATTTATGCTTCCTCTCAAATATTATGTTAAATTCACTTGTTCGCCGCCTTTAATCTCGTATATCTCTCCATTAACACTTATCCATACTGTTTGTACTGAAGGATTATAAACGAATGAACTATCCATTGAAAATCTTAAATTTTTAAATGCATTCATATAATCTACAATTTCAATATTTGTAGCATACCAAATATCATCTCTATTACCTATCTTCTCACAGAACTCTTCTATAAGCTCCCAATTATCATCTCTATTGAATTCATAACTATGTCCCCAAACATAGAATAGGTATAGTAATTGACTTCTATATAATCCAAGGAATTCATCTGTTAATTCTAATAATCCATTATTGTGATGACATGTTGCTTTCCATTCATATAAATCTGCAGGTAATTCAAAATTTCTTGTTTCCTCAACAACTCTAGAATATTCTATACCAACATGAGGTAACATATTCTTAATTTCTTCACTATATGATCCATTAGGGTATGACATTCCCCTCACAGGATACTTTACTATCTCCTCAAGCCCTCTTCTATCTTCTACAACTTCATTTACTACATGTGGCATAGGGCACCTTGCTACAGTTGGGTGTGTCATAGTATGAGCTGATACTTCATGACCTGTATAAACATCTACTATTTCATTTCTTGGAATTCTATGCCCATACTTATCATTAGGAACTTGATTCTCCATATCTATTAGCCCTGCATTTAAATGAAATGTTCCCTTAATTCCATATTTATTAAATAATTTTATAAGTCTTTTATCAGCTTCTCTTCCATCATCATAACTCATTGTTAATGCTTTAAATTTCCCTCCTGGAAAACAAATATAAATAGTCTTCATAGTTTCAATCCCCTCTTCTTCTATTTTAATCAAATATTAATATAAACGAAAAACAGAGTCAATAAAAATCCAAAAATTTGTTTAAACAAATTTTATTTTTCCCAAAAAAGCTGCTTCTTAAATAAAGAAACAGCTTTCTCTTGCTAAACTATTAATCTCCAAATTTGAGTTGTTATTAAACAAACTACTATTCCTGCTATAGTTGGAATTAGGAATGATAGTATCGTCCATTTCCAACTCTTTGTTTCCTTCTTGATTGTCCATAACGTTGTTCCACAAGGATAGTGCATAAGACAAATTATCATCATATTAATAGATGTTAACAGTGTCCACCCATTAGCAACTAATAATTCTTTTAATGCAATCATACTATCAAGCTCCAACATTGTAGTCGCCCTCATATAACTCATAATGATTATAGGCATAACTATCTCATTAGCAGGAAGACCTAATACGAATGCCATTAAAATATAACCATCTAATCCTATTAAATTAGCAAAGGGTTGTAGGAAATCAGCACAATAAGTTAACAAACTTACTTCTCCTACAGGAACGTTAGCAAAAATCCATATAACTATCCCAGCAGGTGCTGCTACTGCCATAGCTCGTCCAAGCACATATAATGTTCTATCTAATAATGATCTAACAAGAACTTTACCTATTTGAGGTTTTCTATATGGAGGTAACTCTAATATAAAGTTTGATGGTACTCCTTTTAAAACAGTCTTTGATAAAACCTTAGACGTTATAAGTGTCATAAATACACCCACTATTATAACTGATGTTACAGCTAGCGCAGATACAAGGCTACCAGTAAATCCACCAATTACAGATCCCCCTATAAATAAAGACGCTACTGTTATTAAGGTAGGAAACCTTCCATTGCAAGGCATAAAAACATTGGTTAATATAGCTATTAATCTTTCTCTTGGGGAATTAATTATTCTACATCCTATTACACCAGCTGCATTACATCCTAATCCCATACACATAGTTAGGGCTTGTTTACCACAAGAACAGCACTTTTTAAAACACTTATCTAAGTTAAAAGCTATTCTTGGTAAATATCCTAAGTCTTCAAGCAAGGTAAACATAGGGAAGAATATAGCCATTGGAGGTAACATAACAGATATTACCCAAGCTAAAGTAACATATATACCATCCATTAAAACACTACTAATCCATGAAGGTATAAAACTATTTGCAAGTATTCCTCTTAACCAAACCTCAATATTACCAAACATGTTTGATAATAATTCTGACGGATAGTTTGCAAGAGTTATTGTAATCCAAAGTACTATTAATAGTAAAACTATCATTATAGGAATTCCAGTAATCTTTGATACTAGTAACTTATCTATCTTCTTATGGAATTCGTTATATTTATCTCTTTCTTTTACTACATCTTTTGCTACCATTTCTGCATTCTTAACTAATGTTTCTACTATCTCATCTTCTATTGATTTTTCAACGCTTACTTCTTCTCTTATTTTGTTTACTTTATCCATAGAATCATTATCAATATTAAACTTTTTAACTAATGAGCTTACTATCCCCTTATTATTTTCTAATAACCTAATAGATGCCCATCTTAACTTTTTTTTGTCATTAGATAACATCTCATTATTAGATAGAACAGCTTGTATATCTTTTATGGATTCTTCAATTGTTTTTTCATATCTTACAAGAGCATAAGTATCTCTTTTCTTATTTATTTCATCTAGTACTTTCTTCTTTAGATCATCTATTCCTTCATTTTGCCTCGCTGCTGTAACAACAACACAAGTATTAAGCTCTTTAGCTAATTTTCTTTCATCAATTGATATGCCTTGTTTTTTAGCCTCATCTATTAAATTAACACAAAGTATAACCTTTTCTGTTATTTCAGATATCTGATAAAATAAATTTAAGTTTCTTTCTAAAGATGTAGCATCTGCTACCACTACAACTAAATCAGGATCTTCAAAACATATATAATCCCTTGCAATCTCTTCTTCTTCAGAATTAGATAGCAACGAATAAGTTCCTGGTAAATCTACCACCTTAATTTTTTCTCCATTAACTTGGAATATACCTTCAGCATTTGCTACAGTCTTCCCAGGCCAGTTTCCTGTGTGTTGATTTAAACCTGTTAATGCATTAAAAACTGTACTTTTACCTACATTAGGATTACCAGCCAGCCCTATTCTGTACTTATAATCACCACTAGCTTTTCCATTTTCTCCTGATAGAACTCCAATACCTGTTGAATTTTTACTTAAGCCCATGTCTCCTCCTACTTATAACTTACTACCTGAATCTTTTCACTATCTTCTCCCCTTAATGCTATTAAGGCTCCTCTTATTAGATAAGCTGTTGGGTCACCAAATGGTCCTCTATACATGACATCTATTTCGGTTCCCTCAATTATCCCCAAATCAAAAAATCTTCTCCTAAGTTCTCCCTCCGCATCTACACCTACAACTTTAACAGTTGAAGCTAAATCTGCATTTACTAGATTCATAATATTTTCTCCCTTCGTTTAATTTTAGATATAGATTTATTTATATATATATTTTTATCCCTATTCTTAAACTATGACAGATTAATATATATTGTGTCTTTTATCATCATAAATTTTTATATTACGATTAATTATAAGAAAGAGGTTGGTACTTAAATTTACCAACCTCTTTCTTATTCAAAAATAGAATTTAAAATTTCATCTTTATATAATAGTTCTTTTGCCTCTTTTCTATATTCTTCTTCATGAATAAATGTATGTCTATTAGGTTTTATGCTTGGTGCAATGTCAATGGCATTTTCAAAATCTTCTCTTTTAATTTTCAATGTTTTTACATAATCCCAAAATCCTGTAGTAGTTAATACTTCATTAACTCTTTTATATCTATGTTCTTGAACCTTACTCATGATATATGTAGCAATTCCAACCTGTACTCCATGAAGTTGTGGCTGATCTAATATCTTATCTAAAGCATGAGAAATCAAATGTTCACTACCACTAGTTGGAGAACTATTACCAGCTATCTCATTGGCTATTCCACTCATAGCAAGGGAATCTACTAACTCTTTTAAGAACAAGTCATCTTTTATAGATTTAAATGGAGTTCTAATAAAACTATTTACTGCCTTTTTAGCTATCATTAATGCAAAATCATCTAATTCACCTACACCTTTATTAGCTTCATAAATCCAATCATATAAAGCTGTTATCTTAGAAATTAAATCTCCTATTCCTGAATAAATAAATTTTTCAGGTGCACTTTTTATCACATCTAAATCAACTACTATTCCATAAGCCAACCTTGCTGGTACTGAGGTTCTCTTACCATCTACAAGTAATGATGCACTAGAACTTGAAAACCCATCACTAGATGATGATGTTGGTATACTTATAAATGGTATTTTTCTTAGAAACCCAACATACTTTGCTACATCAATTACCTTTCCTCCTCCAATACCTATAACTGCATCTATATTATTAGATATTGAAAAAGCTAGCCTTGTAATATCTTCAATATCGGTAGTATCTAGTTCTTCATAGTGTAAAAGTTCTATATCTTCTTTCTCTAAGGACTCAAATACCTTATTTCCAAACAATTCAATAAGACCATTACCAAAAAATATACATACTCTATTAAATTTATTTTCACTTAAAAATTGACCTAAATATCCTAAAGTACCTCTTCCAACCTTTAAGAAAGCTGGTATAGAAATACTATGTGACTTTACTTTCATTCTTCTATTACCCTCTTTTCAATTAAACTTTTTTCTATATCCCTATAATCACTTATAGGGATAAAATTCACACCTTCCTCTTGTAACATTCCTTGAAGTTTTCCCTTGGCAAAGCATATATCTGCTAACTTACATGGTGGAATATCTGGTGCACTATCTCCAGCATAATAAACATATGAATATTTATGTTTTAAATCTGCCACAACTTTTCCTTTATCTATTCCATACACCTCAGAATAATATGGATTATTTTTATCTATATTTAAATGAATACCTCTATCCTTATATTCCCCTGGATTAGAATAAACTTTAATATTGGACAGCCCTTTTTCCTTAAGTAATCTATCTATATAGTAATTAGTTCCTGCACTTAAAATAATAAAATCTCCACCAGCTTCTTTTACCTTTTGAATTACTTTATCTGCATTTTTATCCCATTCAATTTTTAATATATCTTCTAATATTTCATCTTCATCTCTATTAATTGAACTATAAATCTTATGTAAAAAATCCTTATCTTTATATTCACTCCTACGCCATGCTTTGTATAACTCTTTTCCCTCTTCACCTAAGTATTCATCTATTATCATTTTATAAAAATCTTTATGTGTTAATGTTCCATCAAAATCTGATATAAAAGCAAACTTTTTATGTTCCATAATTTACGACCTCCTAAGTTATTTATCTTAGTTTTCCTTAGTTATCTCTGTTTATACTAGCTATGCATTTCTTATTCAATCCAATGAGATGGTCTAACTATGGAGGTAGGAATCACTGTACTAATATCTCCTTTAGCTGAATTAATTTGAGCTTGTGTAATAAATATACTCTCTCTTAGGTTAGCTCCTCTTAAATCTGCATCTCTTAAATCTGCTCCAATAAGGTCTGTTCCAATTAAACTCACACCTCTTAAATCTGATGCAATAAGGAGGGCTCCACTTAAATCCTCTCCTACTAAATTAACCTTTTTAAGATCTGCTCCAATTAAATTTAGTCTTCCTGATATCATCTTTCTATTTCTTAATCTATTATTACTATTTTTATTTAACTTATTTCTAATACCCTTACTAGTATTTAATAATAGCTTATTTACCCTAAACCTATGTCCAACTAAATCAATTTTAATGATAGAATCCTTATCTAACTTTGTAAGACTTTCTGTTTCATCTATCATATTACTTATTTCCTCTTTTATCTTATCATCTTTTTATAATCTATAAGCTTCTGCTAAATACCATAGCATCTCATGTAGTTGCCTCATTACTATGAATACATCATACATCTTATTTGAATACTCAGGACTTTCTCTCCAATAATGTCCTTTATATGTAACCTGAGCAACTTTTTGTCCTGCACCAAAACAATCATATGCAGTACATCCCTTTAGTCCTTTTTTTCTTAAATCCCTATGTACCTTACACTTAAAATCACTTTGTAAATTAATGCATGGCTTACCAGGCTCCTTATCCTCAGGAAATCCATCTACTTTTGAAAAATATAACGCTATGCAACAAAAACCAAAACACTTTTCACAATCTATTTTTAACTCTTTATATATATCTTTATTTATATATTTCATCTAACTTCTCCTAACTAACTTTGCTTTACTAAATTATATCATTTATTTCCACTTCTGTATATTAATTGAAATAAAAAGATATACTAACTGAACAAAACTAGAGGAATAAAAAAAGACTAGTTATTTAATATAAATAACTAACCTTTTAACTTTTTATCTTATTATAACTTAATATTTCTAACAAAAAATTCAACACAATTTATAAACCATTCACTTAAATTAGGATATTCTTTCTGTATTAGTATTTTTATATCTTCTATTTGAGTATCTAATGGTAATACATTTGCTCCTTGAACCTTATTTCCTATAGCCATATTCGCTCTTGCATAATCTCCTATTGCTATATCTGATGCTATAGCTGCTGCTCCAATTGAGTATTTTCCTATAGATATCGCTCCCAAAGAAAAAACTCCAATAGATATAGCTCCCATTGAAAAAGTTCCTATAGATATAACACCAATAGCTAAAAGCAATGCTATTGATATAGCTGCTAGACTAATTATACCTATGGACATACAACCAAAACTTAATACTCCTAAAGAAATAATACCTGCTGATACAATTCCATATGATATATTTCCTATAGCAACTATTCCTTTAGCTTTCTTAAATCCCTTACCTATATTAATATGAATAAGTGGTAAGCCAAGTAATGTCCTTTTGCTCCTATATTCATACTCTAATCTTCCTCCGTGAAGATTTATAATAATTTGAGTTGATTTAGTATCATTGTCTATTATATTAACCTTTGAATCCTTAGCATCTTTTTCTTGTAATATATCATACTCATCACTATCTTTAACTAAATTATCAATAGTAACATTATATATATCTGATAATATTATTAATTTCTTTAAATCTGGTACAGACTGTCCAGATTCCCACTTTGAAACTGATTGTCTTGATATGCCTAATCTCTCTGCTAATTCTTCCTGAGACATTCCATTCTTACTTCTTAATAATTGTAGCTTCTCACCTAATTGCATGCCTCTCACCTCCATGAAAAAGTATAGTAACTTTTCATATAAAACTCTACCAACTATCCCTTTCTTTTTGTCAACTAGCAGTTGCAACTGTGTATTTTCAACAACTTTATTCTAAAATCATTTTTACGTGAGGTATATCAACTTCTTCATATACATCCGAAATCACCTTAAAACCAACCTTTTCATAAAGATCTTTGGCATATAGTTGAGCAGACAAAGTAATCTTATTCTCCTTTAATTCTTTTTGTATAAATTCAATACCTCTCTTCATTAATTCAGAAGCAATGCCTTTTCTTCTATATTCATTTAATACTAATACTCTTCCTATAGCTGCAGTATCATATGTTATTCCACTAGGAATTAATCTAGCATAAGCAACTATCTTCCCTTCATCTTCTAAAAATATATGAAATACCTTTTTATCAACATCATCAAAATCATTTTCTTGATAAATTTTCTGTCCACATACAAAGACCTCATACCTTACTTTACAAATTTCATATAACTCATCTAGCGTTAAATCATAAAATCTTTTTATCTTCCAGTTCATTGTTAAATATTCTCCCCTAACTATCTATACATTTATATTTTTAAAAATATATAAATATAAGAAGCCACCTTAGTAGCTCCTTAAAAATTTATCTTATTTGTCCATTACCATAGATAATATACTTTGTGGTTGTTAATTCAGTTAACCCCATTGGCCCTCTAGCATGTAATTTTTGAGTACTTATTCCTATTTCAGCTCCAAAGCCAAATTCACTTCCATCAGTAAATCTTGTTGATGCATTAACATATACAGCAGCAGCATCTACTCTTTGTAAAAACCTTTGAGAATTATCATAGCTCTTAGTAACTATTGCTTCTGAATGTCCTGAACCATACTTATTTATGTGTGAAATAGCTTCATCTACATCTTTAACTATTTTAACTCCAATAATATAATCAAGATATTCTCTTCCCCAATCTTCCTCAGTTGCTGCCTGAACATCTTCTATTATAGTTCTAACATTTTCATCACCTATTACTTTTACATTCTTTTCTCTTAATGCATTAATAACCATAGGTATAAATTTATCAGCAACCTTTTCACTTACTAAAAGCTTTTCTTCTGCATTACAAACAGCTGGCCTACTTGTCTTTGCATTTATTACTATATTTTTAGCCATTTCTAAATCTGCATCACAATCAACATAAACATGACAGTTTCCTGTACCAGTTTCAATAACTGGTACTGTAGCATTCTTTACTACAGCTTTTATAAGACCTGCTCCCCCTCTAGGTATAAGCACATCTATATATTCATTTAACCTCATCATTTCTGTTGCAACTTCTCTACTTGTATCTTCTACTAGTTGTAATGAATACTCTGGAAGTCCTGTTTCCTTTATTCCTTCCACTAAAGCTTTAACTATAGCCATATTAGAGTTTATAGCTTCACTTCCACCTCTTAGTATAACTGCATTACCAGTCTTTAAACATAAACCTGCTGCATCACAAGTGACGTTAGGTCTTGCTTCATATATTATACCTATTACACCCATAGGAACTCTTTGCTTACCTATTTGTAATCCATTTGGTCTCCTCCACATTGAAGTAACTTCTCCAACTGGATCTGCTAATGCTACTACTTCTCTTAATCCATCTGCCATATCAGCTAATATTTTTTCATCTAGCTTTAGTCTATCTAACATCGCTTCAGTAGTGCCTTTTTCAATAGCCTTATCTAAATCTCTCTTATTTTCTGCTATTATATAATCCTTATTTTCTATAAGTTTTTCAGCCATCTTAAGTAAAGCTTCATTCTTTTTTGTTGTAGTTGCATTCATAAGTTCATATGACGCTTCTTTTGCTCTTTGTCCTTTTAAAATTAATTTACTCATTCTTTGCCCCCTTATATTACCTCTTACCTAAAAATAAAGTACCAATATTTTCTCCTGCTAATATATCTAGTAATATATTTGGCTCACTTCCATTAGCTAATACCATATTAACTCCAGCCTCTGCAGAAACCTTAGCTGCCATTAATTTAGTAATCATTCCTCCAGTTCCTAAATTAGATCCTGCACCACCAGCACATTCTTCTAATTCAGGAGTAACCTCTTCTACTATTTCTAGCATCCTTGCATCTTCATTACTTCTTGGATCTGAATCGTAGAATCCATCTATATCTGATAGTATTACTAAAAGATCTGCTTTTACTAATCCTGATACTATTGCAGATAGGTTATCATTATCCCCAAACTTAACTATATTTTCAATTTCATCTATAGAAACTGTATCATTTTCATTTACTATTGGAACTATTCCATTTTCTAATAACGTTTCAAATGTATTACATACATTTTCTCTTATGTGATCATCCTCAACAACATCCCTAGTAAGTAAAACCTGTCCTACAACATGACTATACTCACCAAAGAATTTACTATATATATGCATCAATTCACATTGTCCTACAGCTGCTACTGCTTGTTTTTCTCTTATAGTCTTGGGCTTTTCTTTTAACTTTAACTTGCTTACTCCAACTCCAATTGCACCAGATGTAACAAGTACAACTTCCTTACCTGAATTCATCATATCAGATAATATTCTTGTTAATCTTTCAATTCTTGTTAAATTAATATTTCCATTTTCATAAGTTAACGTAGAAGTTCCTACTTTAACTACTACTCTTTTCGCTTCTTTTAATTGTTTACGAAAGCCCATTTCTACATCCCCCTAATATTTTATTTATAACATTTATATTACTATACCTTTTTTATCTTATCAATAAAAGGGATTTTTACATAATTACTTTCTATAAAGCATTTTATTATTAATTTTAATAAAGAATATATTGGTACTATGCAAAAGGCAACCAATGGTCCTCCTATTGCTGCTCCACCTACTACTAAAAATATATCAGTAATTGGATGTATATTCATTGTTTTTCCCATTATAAATGGAACAACTACTCTTCCCTTTAATGTTTGAGCTATTATAAATAACAATGTTAATTTTATCAACATGTTAAAACCTATTATTGTTGCAACTATGTATGGAATTATCATAGAAATAAAAAATCCTACAAATGGAATAAATGCTAGTATGAATGTAGTAAATGCTAATAATAATGCACTAGGCATACCTATTATTATGTATCCCACAAAGACCATAGTTGCTAAAGATAATGCTACTATAGCCTGACCTATTATATATGTAGATAGAATATCATCACATTTAGGTAATAACTTTTCAATAGTATCTTTATATTTTCCCGGGCAATATTTTAAAATAACATTTTTAAAATTATGACCGTCTCTTAATAAAAAGAATGTAATTAATATAACTAATAACACATTAGAAAATAACATCATTCCTTTATCAAATATATCTTTAGCATTTGTAACTAATAATGAAATATAATTCATTATCTCTGTACATAATGAACTTATTGATGATTGTATACTATCATTATTTATAACCTCATTAGTAAACTCAGCTATCTGATTTCTATCGATATAAGCTAGTATTAATGATTTAAGTTGTACTAACTGAATTACAAGGTATTCTCCAAAATATCTAATAACAGCAGCTAGTATAAATGCTGTTATTGATAGTGTTAATAAGGCTGACTTTGAAGTTTTCATTCCCTTTTTTATGAATATATCATTCAATGGTTTTAGAATATAAAAAAGAAATACACCAAATATTATAGGTGCTACTATTACTAATAATATAACCTGTAAAAATTCATGTATTATACCAAATTTACCCAACATATATAATAAAAATATTGTTAAGTTAGCTATAATTAAATTGTTAATAACCTTCTTTTTATCCATAATAAACTCTCCTTTATTAGAGTTAGTTTATCCATAAAATAATTAAAAATTCTATTTGTTAGATAGTTATATGAAAGTTTTTTCTTCATATACTTACAATTTTTATAGTAACCTTTTAAGATTTTTACTTTTGTTAATATGATAGCTAAAGAATCAGGATAAATTTAAAAGGAGTTTAGATAATCATCTAAACTCCCTTTAATATTAATAGAAATTTTAATACAGAATAATACTGGGGATAGTATTATTTCATGAGTCTAAAGTTATCAAAGATTAATTAATATTGGCAAGTTTCATATTCTCTTTAAATAACTTTAGCTTGATGGCTTAATTTAGCTATCTCTACCACAATTTTAATATATATACTTTTTAATATAAACCATAAAATTTAAATACTGTACCCATACAGCATTATATTTGTTCTCCATTTGATTTAATTACATTCTTATACCAGAAAAAACTCTTCTTTCTTATTCTTCTTAAATCTTTTAAATCAAACTCATCTCTATTCACATATATAAAACCATATCTCTTTTTAAATCCTTGATGTGTGCTAATTAAATCTATAGCAGACCATGGACAATAACCTAATAACTCTACACCATCAGTTATAGCAAGTTTTGCTTGCTCTATATGCTTTCTTAAATAGTCAATTCTATAATCATCGTTTATAGTATCATCATCTTCTAAGTTATCATAAGCTCCCAAACCATTTTCAGTTACTATTAATGGTAAGTTATATCTTCCATATATCTCTCTTAATGTTGTTCTAAATCCTACTGGATCTATTTCCCATCCAAATTCAGTTTTCTCTAAGAAATCATTATGTGCTCCATTAAATACTCCTAAATCTCCTGTAGCAATTTGTTGATCTCCACCGACAAACTTACCTTCTGAATCATCAATTTTACTTTCTTTAACTGTAGCTGTACTATAGTAATTAAATGCTATAAAGTCAGGGTCTCCCCCCTTTAATATTTCCATATCTCCATCTTCTATCTTAGGTTCAATTCCCTTTTCCTTCATATAGCTCCATGCTATTGCATTGTATCTTCCATATACAGCCATATCTAAGTATAGCCAATTTCTTATTGCATTAAAGTTTTGAGCAGCTAGTACATCTTCTGGTTTTGGTGATGCAGGATATATAGCACTTATATTTGGTGCAGGTCCTATCTTACCACCTTCAACCATCTTATGACATAGTTTCATAGTCATAGCTTGTGCAAGCATCATGTGATGATTTTGTTGATATAACTCTTTTTGTATATCTTCACAACCTTCATTTACAGTACCTATTGCTGCACCATGTAAAATCATCATATTTTGTTCATTTATAGTTAACCAGTACTTAACCCTATCTCCAAAATTCTCAAACAATACCTTTGCATATTCTACAAAAGCATCTACTGTATCCCTGTTAGACCATCCTCCTCTTTGTTGTAATACATCTGGCAAATCAAAATGATACATTGTTACTAATGGTTCAATATCATACTTCTTTAGTTCATCAATTAAATTATTATAAAATTCTATACCTTTTTTATTAACTTCACCAGTGCCATTTGGAATAATTCTTGTCCATGATATTGAAAATCTATAAGTTTTAAAACCCATTTCTGCAAATAGTGCTATATCTTCTTTATAGTGGTGATAATGGTCACTTGATACCTTAAAATCAGCTGTTCCTTCTGGTAGTGCCTTAGTATCTTGTACTGATGCTCCTTTTCCATCTTCATTATAAGCTCCTTCTACTTGATATGCTGATGTAGATGCCCCCCATAAAAAATTCTTTGGAAATTTACTCTCAACTTTATGATACATATTTTATACCTCCTAGCTTTTCCTTCTATACCTCCATTCTAATTCATGTTTCTTCCGATTTACACATCTATTTCCTCATACTGTACCCAAACAGTTTTTTCACCATCCAGCTCTGCATCCATAAGATCTTGCTACTCAAAAATTTTTATAACGTAAAAAGGTGTAGCGGATATTTATTTCGCTTGTTCCGTCGCAAGCTCCAAGTCATATCAAAACAAATATCCACCCCACCCGTACTAAAGGTAAGGAAATTATAAAATCACTATCCCTTATTTTATATTTTTTAATATGAAAATGTAATAATACATTTGATTTATAGCTAATTGAAATTTTATACTTTTCTAGACAGTAAAAAAGCTCGCTATATCAGCAAGCTTTTTTTATTCTACTAAATTCATAAATCCTTTTCCTAAAACTTCACTTGTAGCATTAACTGTTATAAATGCTTCAGGATCTTCTTTTTTTATAAATTGTTTTAATTGTATAAATTGCCTTCTACTTAAAATAGTTAATATAACAGTATTTTCTCTTCCCGTATATCCGCCTTTACCTTTAAATACAGTGCAACCTCTATCTACATCTTTATTAATGTACTCTACAACTTTTTCTTCCTCTTGAGTAAAAATAAGTACTTGTTTACAAGAATTAAAACCATCTATAAATTTATCTATTAGTGTTCCAATTAAGTAAACACTCAATAATCCAAATAACCCTAGCTCCATACCAAATGTATACATAGCAAGTAATATTACTATAGAATCAGATATAAGTTGTCCCATACCATATCCAATATGAAGATACTTACTTAATAATTTAGCTATTATACTAGTTCCACCTGTAGAAGCATCCTGAGTAAACATTATCGCTGTTCCCATAGCTAATAATGCACTACCAAAAATAGTTGCAAGTATTAAGTTGTTTGTTAATGCAAATGATATTCCCGACTTTTCAGTTATAGAAAGTATTGTTGAAAGACCAAAGGCCGCATAAATACTCTTTATCCCAAACTCTCCACCAATAAATATAAATGCAACACCAAATAATATTATATTTGCAACAAACATAATAATTCCTGACTCTATTCCAGTTATATCATGTAATACTAAAGCTAACCCTGATACTCCACCACATGCTATATTATTAGGAAAAAAGAAAAATATAAATGAAGCTACTACCAATAATACTCCAAATGTTATAATTGCATACTCTTTTACCTTCTTCATCTTGTTCCCCCTATTATGTATTTATCTACAATATATATTAACACAATAGTCTTTATTTCATAGGCTTGAATAGATAATTTAATTTTTTTATATAAGAATTAAATATTTCTAAATACCTAACTCTTTATATATAGCTTTAGCTACTCCACTATTATCATTAGTATCTGTTATATTTTTTGCAATTTCTTTTATCTCTGGAATAGCATTTTCCATAGCATATGCTTTTTCAAATTCAGTGAATAATGAATAATCATTAAAACTATCTCCAAAAGCTATAACTTCTTCATTCTTTATTCCCATCTTCTCAGTAACTTTCTTTAATATATAACCTTTTTGAGCTCTTTCATCTGTTATTTCAATATTAGTTATAAAAGATGATAAAACTGCTAATCCCCCAATATTATTTAATTCTACCTTAGTTTTATTAATAACTTCTACATCATTGCTAAATGTAATTATTTTTCTTATTTCTATACGACTTTCTATAAACTTATCAATATCATCTATATACTTAAGTGTTTTAAAATGCTCATGTTCTTTAGCTATTTCTAAAGCTTTATCATAGTCTTGAACTTTTTCAAAGTTTTGTACTCTATAAACCATCTCTTTTAGAGCTTCTTCCTTTGTACTTGTTGTATATGAACCCTCATCAGTATATAATTCAACTATTAAATCTTCTTTACAAAGAATATTAAGTATATCTTTTATCTTTCTTTTATCCATGCTTATGCTTTCAACGAGTTCACCATTTTCATTTCTAAATTCTGCACCATTCATTAGTATATACTCACACTTTATTCCATGCTTATCCATAAAAGGTTTTACACTATCATACATTCTTCCTGTGGCTATTATAAAATGTACTCCTAACTCTTTAGCCTTTAATATAGCCTTTACATTCTCTTCTGTTATATCATGCTGAGAATTTAATAATGTTCCATCCATATCTGACGCTATTACCCTTATCAACTTCATATCCTCCATTTTCATTAGCATTCCCTTAATATTATATCAGATGCTGTCTAGTACTATTATTTAATACTTCCACTACATTTTTTCGATAATCAATTCTTAATTTATTTAATATTTCTATGTAATTATTAAATTTTTTGATTATTTATACTATCTTTTTTGTAAAAAGTATAATAAAATATAATTATTGTATAATTATAAACTTAAAGGAGATAAAAATGAATAAAAATTCAAATATAAAAATTTCATCTTTTTTTAAATTTTTTATTCCTTCTATTATAGGTATACTACTTTTTATGATACCTATAAATATAGGTGGTGAAGTTACTATACCGGTAGCATTTCTTTCTAACTATACAGTTAATTTACTAGGTGATATTCTTCCTTTAATTGCTGTATTACTTATTTTAATTTCAGCTTTAGGAAGTATTTTAGTAAAATTTATAAAACCTGAAAATAAAGTTTTAAATGAACTTTTTTCAGTTTCACCAATCTGGCTTTTTGCTAGAATAACTGGAATGATACTTGCTATAATGTCATATTTTAAAATTGGACCTGAATTTATATGGTCTGAAAGTACTGGTTCTATGATTTTATTTGATTTACTACCAGTATTAACATCAATATTCTTATTTGCAGGTTTATTTCTTCCACTTCTACTTAATCATGGATTATTAGAATTTGTTGGTGCATTATTTACAAAAATAATGAGACCTATATTTAAATTACCTGGAAGATCATCCATAGACTGTATTACTTCATGGTTAGGAGATGGAACAATAGGAATCCTTTTAACAAGTAAGCAGTACGAAGAAGGATTTTATACCAAAAAGGAAGCAGCAATAATAGGTACTTCTTTTTCTGCAGTATCTATAACTTTTAGCTTAATGGTTATATCTCAAGTTGGACTATCTCACATGTTTGTTCCTTTTTACATAACAGTTACTTTAGCTGGTATTATAGCGGCAATTATTATATCTAGAATACCTCCTCTTTCAAGGAAACCAGATACATATATCGATGGAAGTTCCAAAAAAGGAGATATTGATTTAATTCCAGATGGATACACTACTTTCTCATGGGGATTACATAATGCATTAAACAAAGCTGAAAAAAATTCTAGTATCAAAAATATTTTATTAGATGGATTCAAAAATGTTTTAGATATGTGGATAGGTGTTTTACCTGTTGTTATGGCTATGGGTGGAATAGCAGTTATAATTGCTGAATATACAACCTTTTTCCAACTACTGGGAATGCCTTTTATTCCTCTTTTAGAATTATTAAGAATTCCTGAAGCCGTACAGGCTTCTCAAACATTAGTTGTTGGATTTGCTGATATGTTTATTCCTTCAGTATTAGCCTCTTCAATAGAAAGTGAAATAACTAGATTTATAATAGCTGCAACATCAGTAACTCAGCTAATATATATGTCAGAGGTAGGGGGCTTATTATTAGGTTCAAAGATACCTGTTAACTTAAAAGACTTAATAATAATCTTTATTCAAAGAACTTTAGTTACTCTACCTATTATTACATTAATAGCAAACATAATCTTTTAAATAGAAATAAGCCAAGTAAAACTTGGCTTATTCTAATATCTATAAGTAAATAAAACTCTAATTCTATTAACCCATACTTTATAACTTTAACAATCTAAATCTATTGTATGCACACATAATTTCCTGACGTCTTGGCTTTGATAGTCTTCCGTTTCCACCAGACATATTACTTACTTTTATTAGTCCATTCTTATCTATATAATTCATAATATTATCTACTACTTCTCTAAGGGTTAGCTTATTATCTATAATATTATCTTCAGCCCACTTGATTATCTCTCCTATTGCATATACCTGCTCACTATCTACTAATTGTTCTACTAACTTAAGATCTATATTTTCCTTATTAATACTTAGCCCATCAATTCCAAGCCCTTTAACTTTTACTCCCTTAGGTCCCCTTTCAATGCTTCCCTTTCTTACTACCCTATTAAAATCAATATTTATTTCAATGTTATTATTTTTTATTCTCTCTAGAATTTTACCACTACTTAGTTCCTTAGCTTCATTTGTAACAACCTTAGGCTCATAAGCTTCCATTTGTATAACATTATCTGCTATATCAAAATAATCTCCTGAGCTACCTACTACAATTATAGTTGATAACTCTATTTGTTCATATAATGCTTTAGCTACTTCAATAAAAGGAGTTATTGGCTCACTTTCTTTTGCTACTAATTTCTGCATTATATCATCTCTAATCATAAAATTAGTTGCTGATGTATCTTCATCAATTAAAATTAGTCTTGATCCAGACTCTATACTCTCAATAATATTAGCTGCTTGTGATGTACTTCCACTTGCATTATCACTTACAAAGTTCTTTGTATCCTTTTTATTAGGTAAATTATTTATAAATAACGATATGTCATCCTTATGAATAACCCTTCCATCTTCTGCTCTTACTTTCATTGCAGAATCATTAGTTATTACAAATTCTCTTCCATCACCTTCAATATGATTATATACACCTAACTCTAATGCCTTTAATAAAGTAGATTTACCATGATATCCTCCACCAACAATTAAAGTTATTCCTTTAGGTATTCCCATTCCTTTTATTATCCCTGAATTAGGAGTATTAAAACTCACTTCTAATTCTTTTGGCGAAATGAACTTAATTCCATTCCTAAGGGGCATTGAAGATACCCCACTTTCTCTTGGTAATATTGAACCATTTCCTATAAAAGCAACTAACCCACAATCTTCTAAACCTTGCCTTATATATTGTTGGTCCTCAACTAATTCTACCCTTTTTCTTAAAGCATCTTTATTAATATTATTGTAGACTATTGACTCATCTATTATCTTTGGAAGATAATCATATAATATCTTTTCTAATTCTCTAGCTAATACACTCCTCCCCCTTGCAGGAAAACCAACTTCTATTCTTACTTCTACCTTATCATTATCTATTAATATAGCCGTTCTATCTAATATTTCTTGAGTACACTTACTAATAGAGATTAATCCACTTTTCCCTGAACCAAAAACCCTTGAACTATACTTATTTATATTTTTGTAGAAAACTCTAACTAAAAAGTCTTGAACTGCAACCTTTTTATTATAGTTATCAAATAAGTTATTAGGTATTTGAGAATATTTTTGACTCATTATTACTCTAACTCTAGATGGGGACGCAAATGGATCTCCTTGAACATGATCTATAGCTAATTTGTAATTATTAAATTCATATATTCCTTCAAGAGACTTGTATGCCTTATAACCTCTACCATCTATATCATAAAGCATTTTTCTTAATTCATTTAAGTTCTTCATTTATTTATCACCTTCTGCAAAATATTCATCCACCATAGCTTCTGCTAACCTTCTATACATATTGCTCATTGAAACCATAGAACATATAAATAAAAACTTTTCTTCATACTCATTAAAGTCTTCATTATCATCTACAATTTCTTTTACACTTTCTAACTGTTTATGTATATTATCCAAAAAATCTTTAAAATTAGATTTGTTTGTATCCAAATATAACTTATACAGACTTCTTAAGTCATATTCCTTATCTTCATCGTACTTTTTTACTATATTGTCAAATAAGTCTTTAATATCACTTATTGATAGAGAACCCTTTAAATCATATATCATGCTCATCAATAATAAATGTTCTTTAGAATACTTTTTATTTTTTATGCTCATTAATAACTTTGCTTTAGCATAATTATTAATCATTGTTTTAGTTAATACCTTATCACTATCCTTTCTTTTAGAGCTAGATAGCTTTTGTTCAAATATTTGAATTACCTGATCCATATATAAATCTATTTCTGGTATATCTTTCTCTTCTACTCTTTCAGTTAAAGATAACTTCTTTATTATTTCGTCAATCCTTGTTTCGTTCATATAAAATCTCCTTAAACTAGTTTTAAAAACTACTTATTGTTATATTTTAATTTTAATAGTAAATAAGAGATATTTCAAGAAAATGGTACACCTTATTATTTAGAACAGCTATGAAACTTTTTTATTAGATTTGACTATAATATATCTATATATAATAATTTAAATATAATTTCAAGTAGTTATTAAAACTACTTGACTTAGATCGGAGGATTTTATGGATAAATATCTTAGAGAACCAATTAATGGATTGACTCACCTTATAGGAGCTATACTTTCATTAATAGGTCTAATACTTATGATAATAAAAATATCTTTAGATAATGGAACATTACTTGAATATACTGTTGCAATTATATTTGGATTAAGTATGGTACTTCTATATTCCGCTTCCGCAACTTATCACTCTGTTATATCTAGTGACAAAGTAATAAAAACATTAAAACGATTGGATCACTCAATGATATTTATACTTATAGCTGGTTCCTATGCACCCCCCTGTCTGTTGGCATTACACAATAAAACTGGGTATATTCTTTTTGGAATTGTAGCTGCTACAGGTATCTTAGGTATAGTTTTTAAAATGATTTGGATTACTTGCCCTAAGTGGATTAGTAGTGTTATGTATATAACCATTGGTTGGTTTGCTATATTTGCAATTTATCCTTTATCAAAAGCCCTTAATCCTATAGCTATATTTTTACTAATTTTAGGTGGAGTTCTATATACTATAGGTGGAGTTATCTATGCTATTAAGTCTGATAAAATAAAAATTGGTGCTTTTGGTGGACATGAAATATTCCATATTTTCATAATGCTTGGTTCCCTATGCCATTTCATATGTTTCTTTAAATATATATTGTAATAAAGCCTACTCTTCATTAATTAGGATAACTTCCAAATTAATGAATTAATAAAAGAAAGCATTTGGCTTCCTCCATTGCCAACTTGCTTTCTATTTTTACATTATTAAATCTTCATATTTTCCATTAATTAAATTTAATATATCATCTGGATTTGCTTCAATTTGCATTCCTATCTTTCCACCACTGAAAATAATTTTTTCTAATGCTTTAGCAGACTCATGTATAAATGTTTTATATAACTTTTTCATTCCTATAGGAGAACATCCACCTCTTATATATCCTGTATACTTGTTTATATCTTTTACGTGTATCATTTCAACATTCTTTTCACCTGCAACTTTTGCAGCTTTTTTTAAATTTAATTCCTCACTAACAGGAATTACAAATACATATAATTCTCTTGAGTTTCCTTGTGCAACTAATGTTTTAAATACCATACTTACATCTTGTGAGAGTTTGTTTGCAACAGATACTCCATCAATATGACCATCGCCTGCTTCGTATGTATATGTATTATATTTTATTTTTGATTTATCTAAAATTCTCATTGCATTTGTTTTTTGCATATCTCTACTCCTCACAATTAATCTTATTTATTATTATACTCCTAATAATTTTCATTTAAAATGCTCTAAGTTCTCGTTTTTTTACCTTATAGTAAAAATTTACTTATATTAAAAACTCTGCTTGTCGATTAAAGCGTTATTCTATGTTATAATAACTGAATGAAAGAATAAATGAAATGAGGTAGAAACTATTGATAACAGTATCTAATGTTAGCTTAAGATATGGCGGTAGAAAATTATTTGAAGATGTTAACTTAAAATTCACTCCAGGTAACTGCTATGGTGTTATAGGTGCAAATGGTGCAGGTAAATCTACATTCCTTAAGATTTTATCTGGTGACGTTGAACCAAATACAGGAGAAGTTATCTTGGCTCCAAATACAAGAATGTCTGTATTAAAGCAAGAGCACAACCTGTACGATAATTATCAAGTTTTAGAAACTGTAATTATGGGTAATGAAAGACTTTACCAAATTATGAAGGAAAAAGATGAATTATATGCAAAGCCAGATTTCAGTGATGAAGATGGTATAAGAGCTTCTGAATTAGAAGGTGAATTTGCAGACTTAAATGGATGGGAAGCAGAATCTGAAGCTTCATCCCTACTTCAAGGTTTAGGAATTGGAACTGAATCTCACTACAAAATGGTTTCAGAATTAACAGGTGCTGAAAAAGTTAAAGTTCTTTTAGCTCAAGCTTTATTTGGTAATCCTGGTGTTCTAGTTCTAGACGAACCTACAAACCACTTAGACCTTAAAGCTGTAAATTGGTTAGAAGATTTCTTATCAAAATTTGAAGGTACTGTTATAGTAGTATCCCATGATAGACACTTTTTAAATACAGTTTGTACACATATGGCCGATGTTGACTTTGGTAAAATTAAGTTATTTGTTGGTAACTACGACTTCTGGTATGAATCAAGTCAATTAGCTTTACAAATGGCTAAAGATCAAAATAAGAAGAAAGAAGAAAAAATTAAAGAACTTCAAGACTTTATTGCAAGATTTAGTGCTAATGCATCTAAGTCAAAGCAAGCTACATCTCGTAAAAAGTTATTAGATAAGATTACTTTAGATGATATTCAACCATCTAGCAGAAGATATCCATTCGTTGGATTTAAACCAGAAAGAGAAGTTGGTAATGATATATTAACAGTAAAAGACTTATCTAAAACTATTGACGGAGTTAAGGTTTTAGACAATGTAAACTTTATGGTTAACAAAGGTGATAAAATTGCTTTAATAGGTAATGAAATAGCTGTTACTACACTATTTAAAATATTAGCTGGAGAAATAGAAGCAGATAGTGGAGAATTTAAATGGGGAATTACTATAACTAAAGCATACTTCCCTAAAGATAATTCTCAATACTTCAATGATTGCCACTTATCTTTAGTTGATTGGTTAAGACAATACTCTGATGAGAAGGCAGAAAGTTATATAAGAGGATTCTTAGGAAGAATGTTATTCTCTGGTGAAGAAGCATTAAAAGAAGCTTCTGTTTTATCAGGAGGAGAAAAGGTTAGATGTATGCTATCTAGAATGATGCTTTCTAATGCAAATGTATTAATGCTAGATCAACCTACAAACCACTTAGACCTTGAATCAATTACAGCTGTAAATAATGGACTAAAAGACTTCAATAGTAATATACTATTTGCTTCACATGACCACCAATTCGTTCAAACAATAGCAAATAGAATTATTGATATTAAGGATGATGGTTCTATAGTTGATAGAACTATGACATTTGATGAATACTTAGAATTTTCTAATGCAATAAACTAATAAAAATAGGTTTCGTATTTTACGAAACCTATTTTTATTTGCTTCTCACTAATTCATTTCAAAACCGCATTTTCCCTATAACTTCTTAACTTCTTAAAAATATATAAATATATATTTTTAATCTTTAATTTAGAAATTCTGCTTTAACTAATAATAGCTGTACTAAACTTCGTACAGCTATTATTATTATTCTACATTGAATCCCGAGTCTTCTATACAATTTTTAATTTTTGATTCATTAGCTTCACCACTATAAATAACTTCCACAGTGCCTCTTGCCATATCAACACAAACGTTTTGAACCCCTTCCACTTTATCTAAAGCATTCTTAAGCTGTGTTTTACTTGTTGAATTAACTAAATTATTTACCTCATAGTGAACTCTATTAATAACTATTTCTCCTTTTCATAAGTTAAAATTAATAGTATGTTCAAGTTCACATTTTTATATTAAATAACTTCTTCTGAAGTTTCTTTTTTCTTATATTTGTAATGTAATAGTTCATGAGCCTTTCCATGACCTGGTTGTCCCATATACTCATCATACATTTTCATTAAAGCAACATTTTCATGTGACTTTCTCTTCTTAGCACTCTTATCTTGATTATAAAGAACAGACGCTCTTACCGATTTAATATCAATCTTTTCTCTTTCTAAATTATTAATATGAGGTTGTCCACCACCATTTACGCATCCACCTGGACATGTCATAACTTCAATAAAGTGATATTCTTTACTATTCATTCTTCCACTTTCAATGAATTCAAATAAGTTGGCAGAACCATTAATTACTGCAACATTATAGTTTTCTCCACCTATATTTACAGAAGCTTCTTTAATTCCATTTAATCCTCTTACTTCTGTATAATCTAAGTTTTCTAGTTCTTTCTTTTCAACAAATTCTTTTGCAGTTCTTATAGCTGCTTCCATTACTCCACCAGTAGCTCCAAATATAGCTCCTGCTCCAGTATATTCTCCCATTGCAGGATCTGCTTGACTATCTTCTAGCTTAGCAAAAGCAATCTTCTTTTCTTTTATAAGTTTAGCTAACTCTCTTGTAGTTAAAACTGCATCTATATTTCTTAATCCGTCAAATTCCATATCTTCTCTATCTGCTTCAAACTTCTTAGCTGTACATGGCATAATTGTTACTGTAAATATCTTTTCAGGAGCTATTCCGGCTATATGCGGATAGTATGTCTTACTTGCTGTACCAAAAATTTGTTGAGGTGACTTAGCAGAAGATAAATTTTCTAATAAATCTGGATAATAATTTTCCACTTGTCTTACCCAACCTGGACAACATGATGTAAACATAGGGAATGGGCCTTTTTTCTCTATTCTTTCTAAAAGTTCAGTAGCTTCTTCCATAATAGTCATATCTGCGCCAAAATTTATATCAAATATCTTATCAAATCCTAATTCTCTTAATGCTGTATATAACTTACCAGTTACATCAACTCCATAGCCCATATTAAATAATTCTCCCATTGCTGTTCTTACAGCAGGAGCCATAGCTACTATTACATGCTTTTCTGGGTCTTCTAAGGCTTCTTTTACCCTATCAATATGAGTTTTTTCTGATAATGCACCAACTGGACAAGCAGCTACACATTGACCACATAATAAACAATTTGTTTCATCAAAACATTTTTGTTCTTCTGGAGTAACTATTCTTTTACCATTAACATTTACTAGCTTAATAGAGCTTGTACCTGTTTTTTCAGTACATGCTGCTGCACATCTTCCACATAAAATACATTTTGATCTATCTATTGTTATAGATTTACTTCTAACATCAACGTACTCTTCTTTATTTTCTACAACAAAAGGAGTATTTGCTTTAGCTTTAGTTTTTATAACTAACTTTAACAATTCACAATTTTCTCTTCTAGGACAAGGACCGCACTTAAATTCATGCTTATTAAGTATTGTTGAAACTCTTGCTTTTACTCTTTCTTGAACCTTTTCTGTATCAGTTCTTACAACCATTCCATCTTCAACTTTTGTTAAACAAGCTAAAGCTAAATTATTTTTCCCTTCTATTTCAACTGCGCATACACCACATTTACCAACATTACCGCATTCCTTTAAGTAGCATAAAGTAGGTATGTCAATTCCATTTTCTCTTGCAACTTCTAATACTGTTTTACCTTCCGTTGCTTTACACACCTTATCATTGATTATGATATTCTCCATCCTGTACCTCCATAAATTTCTTCTTATAAATCAAAATTCTATTTTCTTCCTCTAGTTTATCATATAAATTTAAAAAAACTCTAATTTTCAGATAATTCGTTAAATTTTTATCAAACTGTTTGTCACCTTTATTTTAACGCTAAAAAAGAATTAGTTCAATGTGAATTAAAGCCAATGTTGTTCAAGTATACTTTTCATAAGAATATAATTAAATTTTTATAAATAACTTCATCTTTCTTTTCTTAATAGAATTATAAATTTTGTTTACAATAAATTTATGTGGTAAACTTTAATTTATAATAGAATTTTTTAATAGTTGCATGAGGTAATGTATGATAAAAATTTATGATAGAAAAAAAGACTCTTATGAGATAGAAAAAGTAGCTGGATCAAAATATATAAAATGGTGTTATGAATCACCTATTGGCAAAAGCCTTACAGAATTACTAATCAAAAAGAAACTAGTATCAAAGGTATACGGAAAATACTGTGATACAAAACTTAGTAAAAGGAAAATCCCTAAATTTATAAAAGACTTTGATATAGACATTGATATAGCTATTAAAAAAACTAATGATTTTTCATCATTTAATGACTTCTTCATTAGAGAACTTAATAACAATTCAAGACCTATAGATATGAATTCAAATATTTTAGTGTCCCCAGGAGATGGAAGACTTTTTGCTTATGAAAATATCTCTATGAATAAGCTTGTACAAGTAAAAGGAATTACTTATAGTCTATCTGAATTAATAGGAGATAGTAAAGTAGCCTACCAATATGAAGGTGGCACTTGTTTGGTATTAAGACTTTGTCCTACAGATTACCATAGATTTCATTTTATTGATAATGGTATACCTAAAGAAAGTCACTTTATCGATGGCTCTTACTATTCTGTAAATCCTACAGCTTTAGAAAGAATTCCAAAGTTATACTGCCAAAATAAAAGAGAATGGTCAATTTTTGAATCCGAAAATTTTGGAGATATTATTCATATAGAAGTTGGGGCAACTTGTGTTGGCACAATAATTCAAACTTATGAACCTGGTAAAAAAGTCCTTAAAGGTGATGAAAAAGGATATTTTAAGTTTGGTGGTTCAACAACAATACTATTCTTCAAAAAGGATATGATTGAAATTGATGAAGATATACTTGCTCAAACTGACTTTGGTTTTGAATGCAAAGTTCAATTAGGTGAAAAAATAGGACATAAAAAGAAGACAGATTAAACTGTCTTCTTTTTTATCAAATCTATTAATACCTTCTTAAATATATCTATATTTTTATCTAAAATAACTATGTTAATATTCATTTCTTTTGCTCTATCCATTACAGTCTTCTTTACGGGCTGCTTTGTAGCAACCAATATCTTTATAGCATTTCTTCCCCCTAATCTTTCACTATAAACCTGTAGTTCATTTAAGGCATCTTCATCATACTTATCACTATCTTTACATGATATACATATTAAAACAGAATCTCTTATAGCTACAACATCTAATTCATTACGTACTCTCTTTAAATCATCTCCCCAATAAAATATTAAACCACTTTTTACTTCATCAATATCTTTAATACTTTGAACTACTAGTGTTGTTACTACCTCTAGCCAAGTACCACTCTTAAATATAAATCCCTTTAAATAATCATTTTTAAATACTACTTCAATATTATCCTTATCTTCTATAAACTCAATTTCATTCTTTTCTTTTAAATAATTTAATATGCTATGAATTAATTTTAACTCTTCAGCTTCTACAAGACACTTATTTATATTTATCTTAGAAGTATCCTTGTAATCATGTTTAAAAATATTATTGTCATATAACTTCTGCTTATATCTATGCCATATATCCAAATTACTTAGTATTGCTTTCGTAAATTCTTGAATATCACTTTTTTCTGCCAAACTAGTAGAATCTAATGTTATATTAGCTCCAGAAAGATGTATTGCATCAGATATACTTATATCTTCTAAAGGTTGCTCTATTATTCTATACCCCTTATCAAAAATATATCTTCTCTTTTTCAATAAATCTACATAAACACACTGTAAATTTAATTCAATTGCTATTTTTAACATTATTAAAGATGTTATTCTATTACCACTAGTAAGATTAATTATTATCTCTTTTTCCTTGTATTTTGAAATTATATTTTTAAGATTATCATAATTATCTTCATCTATTAACTCATCAATTACTTCTATCTTATTTAAATCTAGATACAATTGTTTAAATTTATCTAACTTCTTTTTTTCTTTATTTCTATATAACATTACTACAGATTTTATTTTATATTTTTGAGCTAATAAAATTCCAACTTCATTATGTTCATCTAATTGGTTAATAAGTAAATTAAATTTCATCAAACTATCATCCTTATAATTATTCTCCATTTTAATTTAACCAGTTAACTACTTTTTAATCCATATATTAGATTTATAATTTTATCTTTAATTTATAGCTAATTAAAACTTTATATTTTCCCCTATACAAAAAAAGAGAGTCCTAAAAAAGACTCTCTTAATGGCAGGGCGTACAGGAATCGAACCCATAATCTACCGTCCGTAGCGGTATGTTATATCCGTTTAACTAACACCCCACATAATATAAATAACAGAATTATATTATCATAAAGGTTGAAATATATCAAGACTAATTAATGACAATTATTTAAAGGTATATATCTGAAAACTCTATTTCTAGCATTTCTACTTTATCTCTTTTAAATAAATCTTTATAATCATTTTTTCCATCTACTAATGTTATAGGTAAAGATACAGTAAATTTCGATCCCTTTCCTTCAATACTTTCTAACTTTACTTCTCCATTATGAGATTTAGTTAGATAGTTTACTAAATCTAATCCAATTCCACTTCCTTTATACTCACTTTCCTTATTTAATGTTGATTGCTTAAATCTATTAAATATAAGTCCTTGTTCAATTTTAGGTATTCCTGGACCATGATCTTCTACTGATATATTTACTGTATTATTATTCTTTATAATATTAACTAATATATCAGAATCACTTGGTGCAAACTTTATAGCATTGGATAATAAATTCATAACTATTCTATCTATTGCATTAGGGTCTGCTGCTACTATACACTCTTCCACATTAGTATCAAATACCATTTGTATATTTTTACATTGTGAATACTTTTCTATAGAATCAACTATATTCTCTACAACACATACTATATCTATATTCTTTTTATTTAATTCATAATATTGATTCTCTAATTTTGTAGTATCTATTAAGTTATCAATTAATTTAATTATCTTTAGGCTATTTCTTTTTATCATTTCATTATATTCTTCTTTTTTATCTTCAGTTTTAGTATATTTAAAACATTGAAGTATACTTAATATTACATTTATAGGACTCCTTAAATCATGTGATATATTTAATAAAAAATCTTCTTGTAATTTAATTTTTCCATTAAGCTCATTAATTTTTTCTAACAACTCTTCTTTGGTCATATTATTTATAGAAATATTCTCTGTCATATTAATCCCCTTCATTATACAATTAAATTATATCTCATATTTTTTCCATATATTTGAAATTACATATACATATTATCACATTCAATTCATTAAGACAATTAATTTTTGTAAAAAAAAGGAAATGCACATTGTAAAAAAGGGTGTAGCAGATATTTATTTTGCTTGTTTAGTCGCAAGCTCCAAGTCACATTAAAACAAATATCCACCCCACCCGTACTAAAAGTAAGGAAATTATAAAATTACTATCCTTTATTTTATATTTTTTAATATAAAAATGTAATAATACCTTTGATTTATAGCTAATTGAAATTTTATACTTTTCTAGATAGTAAAAATAGAGGGATTTCTCCCTCTAAACTAATTTATATTGAATTTTGTACTACTACCTTCTGCAGATACATTTATTTCTAATTGAGCTTCTATTCTTTCTTTTAATTCTGGTACATGCGATATTATTCCTACCAGTCTTCCACTTCTTTGTAGCTCTAATAATGTGTTTATTGCATTTTCTAAGGATTCAGGATCTAATGTTCCAAAACCTTCATCTATAAACATAGTATCTAATGATATTCCCCCTGCATTAGCTTGAACTACATCAGATAAACCTAATGCTAATGATAATGAAGCCTTAAAGCTTTCACCTCCAGATAGAGTTTTAACATGTCGGCTTTTGCCTGTATAATTATCATATACCTCTAACTCTAACCCTTGCTGCGATGTTCCCTTTCCTTTATCTTCTTTTCTTTTTAATATAAATCTATCGTTAGTCATTTTTGATAATCTTATATTAGCAGAATCTATTATTTCTTGGAAATATGATGCTAAAACAAACCTTTCAAATGTAATATATGGACTCTTTTTACCATTTGCTAGATTTGATAATTCACCTATTACTTTGTATTCTTCTTCTTTATATGAAATTAATTTTTCTATAGCCTTTATTTCTTTTAATATTGCTGAATTATTATTAATTAGCGAATAAACTTCTTTTATGTTTTGATCTACTTCTTTTAAATTAACCTGTTTGCTATTTATCTCCAAATCTAATTCTTCTAAATTCACAAAATTAAAGTTCTCTGTCTTTTTTATTAAATCTTTCTCTCTATCCTTTAAGGATTTTATATCTTCCCTGTAAGAATTAATCTCTAAAGTATATGAATCTATTAGTGAAATATACTTTTTAGAATCTTCATATTCCTCATAGTTAATAAAGTTTAACTCTTTCAGCTTAATATTTATGCTAGTTTTAATATCTTTTATATCATTGTTTAACTCATCTATTGCTTTCTCTAATTCTTTTACCTTTGATTGCTCTGAAGTTAACTTATTATTAAGGCTATTTTTTAACTCTCTTGTATAATCTAAATTCTTTATTAATGTATTTAAATATTCTTCAAGGCTAACTATTTTTTTATTTAATAAGTTTAGCGACCTTAATTCTTCTGGAACTTCCTTCTCTATATTATTTAAAGTCTCTTCTTCAGCTCTTAATTCACCAAATAAATTTGTATATTCATTATTTAACTTATTTAAAGTCTCCTCTTTATCATTAAGTAACTTTTCTATGTCTAATAATCTTAATTCAAGTTTTTCCCTTTTACTTATTTCTTTTTCTAGTGATTCCCTTTGAATTTTTAACTTATTTAATTCATTACTTAACTCTATTCCTTTAATTTTTATTTCTTCAAATGAATTGTCATTAAATATCTCACTACAATTAATTTCACTAGATAACTCTTTTAACCTAGGAGTTATAGCATCACTTATTACTACATCAACTGATTGCTTCACCTTGGCCATTTCCATTAGAATCTTATTATATTCATCTTGTTTTTTCTCATATATATTTTTAATACTCTTTAATTCTTCTTCTGTAGGTATATTATCCATCCTTTTTGCTGGACTAGGATGTTCTAAAGATCCACATACAGGACAAGGAGTATCTTTCTTTAAGTTAAGAGCTAATATTCCTGCCTGTTCCTTCATGTATATTTCTTCTTTTCTTTCGTACTCTTCTTTTTGGTTCTTATAAGAAACTTCAATTCCTTCAAATGTTACTGCGATTTCCCTATGTTTCTTTTTTTCTTCATAAAATCTAGCTATATTTTTATAAACTTCTCTAACCTTAATAATTAATTCATTCTTTTCCTTCTCAATCCCCTCTAACTTAATTCTATCTTTTTCTAACTCATTAATAGCTTTTAATCTCTCAGTAACTTCTTCCTTTTCTTTTTTTAACTCTTTTATTAATCTATTTTCCTCTTCCGATTTCAGCTTATTTAAATCTATACTTCTGTTAAGTATCTTTATCTTACTTTTTTTATCTTCAATACTTTTAACCTTTGATTCCTTTTCCTTAAGGACACTTATCTCTTCTCTTATTTTAGTTCGTTCTTCTTCTTTTTCTTCTTGAGCTTTTAAGTTTTCCTCAGCCTTACTTAATTCATCTTTTACTCTATTTAAAATATTTTTACTATGTTCTACCTCTTCTTCTTTCTGCTTTTTGCTTCTTTCCCTAGAAGATAAATTATCTTCTACATATATTATTTCTTTAGCATTAATAGCTCTTTTTAAAATAACTTCTTTTTTATCTATTTCATTCTTTCTCAAAAGCATATCATTAATTTTTTCAGATATACTTTCTTTTTCTTTCAACAAGTCATTAGTGTTTTTTGATTTTATCCTTCTTTCCTGTAAAACTAATATTTCCTTGGAAATATCGTTATACCTTTTTTCTAATTCTTTATATGATGAAGCATCCTGTTCTAATATTAAATCTATCTTATTTATTAAATAATCAAATTCTATAAAATCATCAATATTTATAGCTTCTTTACTTTTTATATTTTTAACATTCGTTCTAACTCTATCTTGTGACTTTTCTAACTCTTTTCTTAATGTGCTAGCCTTATCATTTAATATTGATTGTATCTTTTCATAAGTATATGTGCTAAATATTTTTCTAAATATACCTTCACGCTCTTTTGAGTCCGCAAGTAATAGCCTTTTAAACTCTCCTTGAGGCAACATAACAATTTGCTTGAATTGTTCTTTATTTATTCCCATTAAAGCATTTATTTCATTTGTTACATTCATGGCACCAGTCTTTACTTTACCATCAGGTAACACTAATTCAGCTTCTGCAGAATGATTAGTAAATCCCTCTCCCTTTACCTTAGGTTTTAGCTGTTGAGGAACTCTTCTTATATGATACACTTCACCTCTAAGTTCAAAGTCTAGTTCTACATATGTTAATTTATCTTTTTGTGCAAAATCACTTCTTAAAGAGTCATTCTCTCTACTACTCCCACTTGCCTCTCCAAATAATGCGTAACTAATTGCATCAAAAATAGTTGTTTTTCCTGCACCAGTAGGACCAGTAATTAAAAATATATTCTTCCCGTTCAAAATTTCAAAGTCTATTACTTCCTCACTTGCATAAGGACCAAATGCAGACATTATTAACTTTATTGGTTTCAATTACTTCCCCTCCTCTCTAAAAACTTCATTTATTACATTTCTTATTACTTCCTTCTTCTCTTCTGTAAATTCACCAGAACCTAGTCTATCATAATATTCTTCAAATAATTCTAATTCACTTTTACTTTTATATCCTTTTGATGCAGCTGTAAGGCTTGTTCCTATATTCTTCTTTTCTTCTCTCTTAAGAATCATTATGTTAGGATAAGCACTCCTTAACTTTCCTATAGGGTCTATTATCTCCCTTTCATCTGTTAGTATTGCTTGAATATAATCTTCTCTATTAGAACAATCTTCTAACCCTGCTTTTATTAATTCATCTAATGGCCCCTTTATAATTCTCATATTTCTTTTTGGGCTTAACTCTTCTTGCCTTATGTTAATATTCTTATTTCCATCAATCTCAATAATAACTACACCTTTTTTATGATTAATTTCTGAAAATGAATATTTCATTAATGACCCTGAATATCTTATTTCTTCTCTTCCAACTTTTTGTCTACCATGTAAATGCCCTAAAGCTACATAATCAAAACAATCAAAATTATCACTATCAATTAAATCTGTTCCTCCAATTGATAAAGGTCTTTCAGAATCTGATACCTCTAACTCAGCTAACTCATATAGATTCTCTACATCTTTATCCATGGCATCCTTCCTCTTATATGTTACATACCCATGTGTAACTACTATATTTCTCTCACCTTCATTTAAGCTTGGCTTAATCCTATTAATTAATTCTTTCATTGCATCATTATGGTTTCTTATTTCAGGGTTATTAAACTTTCTTCTTAATATTGCTGGATCAACATAAGGAATCATATAAAAGTTAACACTACCTTCCTCATCATCTATCCTTATACTTTTTATTTCATCTTCAATTATTCCTTGTATATATAGACCTTCTTTTTCTAATATTTTGCTACCAAAAGATACCCTCTCTCCACTATCGTGATTTCCAGATATAGCTACAATCTTAACCTTATTATCTATCAATATTTTACTAAAAACTTCATTTAATAAATCAACTGCTTCTACTGGTGGAATAGATCTATCATAAATATCACCAGCAATAATAAGAACATCTGGTTTTTCAAAATTTATTAATTTAATAAGCTCATTTAAAATATATCTTTGATCATCTATCATCGAAAACTCATTTACTATTTTTCCTATGTGCCAATCACCAGTATGAATTATTTTCATTTTAACCCCTCCAAAATTTATTCTTAACTTAATTATAAAATATAAAAAGGTGGCATAGCCACCTCTTTATTGAATATTCATATTTTCATCAATTTCACTTCTCATATTTCTTAATACTATAAAAGAATAAAGGAAGGTTCCAAGTACCCTTACAGAATCCAAATATACATTAGGAACAATTATATTTAAAATAAGTATTAATATTGCTGGTAAAGTAGCTGCATATATAGCTAAAGAAAATAATTGAGAAAATCTTAACCCTAATTTAAATATAAAATTCGTTAATAATAACATTATACCTATTATTAATGCATCCATAATTAACGTCATAAATGTTTCAAGTATCGTAATTATAGGTATAATTACATAAATAAATTTACTACTTAATCTTAGGGTTTCTACAATATTATCATTAGTAATAATCATACCACCTAAAAAGTCACTATATTTTGCTTGAGAAAATCCTAGCATTACTTCTGAATTTGTAACAATACCATCCTTTAATATAAGTATGTACGAATCTAAATGAACCGTTATATTTTTTAATTCCTCAGATTGACTAATATCCTTGTTCTCATCTAAATAAATTAATGTACTTCCATTTTCTATTTTTAGTGGTGAAGTAACTAAATCTAAAGTTCCATTTTCTATCTTAAACTTATATTTATCATCTTCTAAAGTTTGTATAGCTAAATTTATATCCTTATTTAAAGTAAATGTTGTAGTTATACCTTTTATCCCACCCAAAATAATACTTAATATTAAAGCATATAATATTGCTTTTCCAACACCTTCTCTTATATAGTTTGGAAACTCTCTTATGTTATATATAGAATTTTTAAATTTCTCAAAAAAGCTTTTATTTTTCATTATATCCTCCATAATCTCAATATTAATTATAAATACATTCTACATCTTTATTAACACTTAATTCAACTAGTATCTATATATCCTATGATTAATATTAGTGTTTTTAGTCAATGATTATTATATATTGCATTATCAAGGAGGAGTTTTATGTATAATAATAGCTCGCATTTATTTGTTAATAATAAACGTAATAAATCAAATTTTAAATTATATTTATCTATTCTACTTTTTGTATTAATTATAGCATCTGTAATTATATATGAGTTTTTTAGTTATAAATTATTAGTACGCAACTTTACTTATTATTTTGATGAAAAGAAGTTTTCTAATGCAAATAATATTGTATTAACTACAGAAAACCTTAATCCATTTAAGGCTATCTTATTAGAAAAAGACCTTTCTCAATATTTTAACAATAAATTAGATTATTTATCTGAAGCTATTTCTGATGAGGAAATATCTTTAAATGATGCTCTTGACATAACTAAAGAAATATATAGATATAACTTATCTTCTTCAGATAATACTACACTTTTTACTAATTCAGATAATGATGATTTTAATAAAGGCGTATCCCTATTTAATTCACAGCAATATGCCAAGGCATATGATTCATTTAATAAAATTAATTCTAGTGACTCTGAATATAAAAACGCTCTATCCTATATGGATAAATGTAAAACAAATATAAAATCTGACTTATTAAATCAAGTTGATTCATTATCTAGTAATCATTATTATACAAAGGCATTGGGCCTAATTGAAGATTTTAATTATATACTAGGAAATGATAATGAAATACTTGATAAAACTAATGAAATAAAAAATAGTAGAGCTAATTATCTAGCAAAACAAAATGAAGCTGCTCAAGCTGCTTCTGCATCTATTATCAACAATATATCAACTTCAAATATAAATGAATTAGTTATTGAAAGCTTGACTCCTTATTTAATTCATGTAGATTTAAATGCTCAAAAAACTTATATTTATAATGGAAAATTAAAAAATTGGAATCTAGAAAAGACTTTTACTTGCTCTACAGGTATAAAGGGAGAAGAAACTCCTCAAGGTGTTTATACTATCAAAGAAAAAGGACAATGGTTCTTCTCTGAGCAATATAACCAAGGGGGAAAATACTGGGTTCAGTTCTTAGGGGACTACTTATTCCACTCACTTCCTTATAATAAAGAAAAAACAAATATAGTAGATCATACACTAGGAACTCCTGCATCTCATGGATGCATTAGATTAAAGGATGAAGATTCTAAATGGATATATGATAATATTCCAAAGGGTACCAAGGTAATAATTAAATAAAAACTAGTTAATATTGTTTTTATAAGTATTACATGAGACCATAGAATTAATTAAACTTAAAGTATCTTAAGCTTAACTTACCTCAATGGATACCTTATAATATTCATTGAGGTAAATTTTTTAGGAGGAATAATATGAACTTTAATATTCCTAGCAATGTAAAATTAATTATAGACACATTTTATAAGAATGGATATGAAGCTTTCATGGTAGGTGGATGTATTAGGGATTTACTTCTTAACAAAACTCCAACAGACTATGATATTGCTACTTCTGCTCCACCAGATATTACACAGAAATTATTTTTAAAAACTATTCCTACTGGAATTAAACATGGGACTATTACAGTAATTATTAATGAAATACCATATGAAGTTACTACATATAGAACAGAAGGAAAGTATATAGATAATAGACATCCTAATGAAGTAAACTTTGTTACTAATATAAAAGAAGATCTATCTAGAAGAGACTTTACTGTAAATGCATTTGCTTACAACTATAAGGCTGGTCTATTGGACTATTTTAATGGATTAAGTGATTTAGATAGTAAGCTAATAAAATGTGTGGGTGATCCAAATACCCGTTTTAATGAAGATGCTTTAAGAATGCTTAGAGCTATAAGATTTAGTGCTCAATTAAATTTTAATATTGATAAAAAAACTTATTGTAGTATAAAGAACAACTATAAACTTATAAATAACATTAGTAAAGAAAGAATTAGAGATGAACTTGAAAAAATTTTACTATGTCATAATCCTATTAATGGATTAAATTATTTAAACGAAACTAAAATTTCTTCACTTATTTTCTCAAATATAGGTGAAGTTATTCAATTAAATAAAAATCTATCACTTTTACCCAAAGACATTTGTATAAGAATTAGTGGATTATTTAGAAATACTGATCCTGATAAAGTAAAACTATTATTGAAGGACCTTAGATTTAGCAATAATGAAATAAACAAAATATATTTATTTATTAGTAACTATAAGTATATAAGTAATACTGCCTCTAAAATTGAAGTTAAAAATATTATTGCTAATGTTGGGAGAAATAACATTAATAATTTAATTAGTATGTATGAAGTCTTAGAAGAAAAAAAGTTAGATAATTTTAAAAAACACTCTAATTATATAATTTCTAATAATGATACTCTGTATATAAAAGAACTTAATATAAATGGTTCTATACTAAAAAGTAACCTTCAACTCAACTCTGGAAAAATACTTGGTGAAACCTTAAATTACTTATTAACTCTTGTTATTAATGAAACCATAAATAACGATACTACACTTCTTCTTGAAGAAGCAAAAAAATATATAAAAAAGGAGGTGGACTAGATATTTTCTAGTTCACCTCAACTAATATTTCCTTTTCTAAATAAAATGAATATAAGTAACATTCCTTTATCTTTGTCTTAGTTATTTTTTCTAAAGCTTCTTTATAATACTGAATTTGCATTTTATACTTATTTATTAACTCTTCTTCGTTACCTTGTTCAACATAGTCAGTCTTATAATCTAAAAGTATAACTTCATCTTCTTCATAAAAGAAACTATCAATAACACCTTGTAACCTAACTTTATCCCCTTCAACCTCTTTCGGTAAATCAGGATCTATTCTATGAACGTCTATTTCCGTATAGAATGGTAATTCTCTATATACTCTATCTCCCCTATTATATGCCCTTAGCATTCTTTCCCCAAGTTTACTAACAAAAAACTTCTTAATCTTATATGGACTTATTACTCTATATTCTTCCTTACTAAGTAGTTCCATATCAACAAACTCTTTTAATTGTTCTTTTATTTCTTCAACAGTGTTTACTCTACTTAAATCTACCTTCTGCATTACAAAGTGCATAGCTGTTCCCTTTTCAGCCCCTGTAAGACCTCTTTCCTCTTGTAAGAACTTAGGCTTTATATTACATATATCTTCTTTAAATAATTCTTCTGTATCTATTACAGGAATCTGTTCAAAATTCTTCTTTTTTAATTCAGAAACTGAGAAGTTACTTTTTATTAATGTAGATTCTCTAAATTTATATCTAAAATCTAATCTTCTTTCTATTTCCTTATCCACAGATGAACAATCAAAATTTATCAACAGGTTCTCTTCATTAATTTCATCCACATCAGAATTTTTTTTATCCACAATTAAATCAGATTTAGTCCATGTTTTTACACTCCATGTGGATAAGTCATCTTTTATGCTTATGTCATTTACTCCAACTAACTCTCTTAAACTTTCACCATCTCTATGCTTACATATAGACATACCAATCCAATCTAAATAAGACTTACCCTTTAATACTTCTGATGGAAGTATTATATCCTTATCCAGAGCTGCTGCATTGCAACACTTAGTTATCCACTTTTCCAATCCATTAACAGCTCCAGTTATGATTAATTTTTCCTTAGCTCTAGTAAATGCAACATAAAGAATTCTTACTTCTTCTGATAATGTTTCAAGCCGTATTCTCTGCTTTATTGCTTCTTTAGGTAAAGTTGGATAACTTACTCTCTTATCTAAATCAACAAGTTCTGGACCAAATCCTAGTTCTTCATGATATAAGATATTATTATTTAAATCCATTAAATTAAATTGCTTTCCTGATCCACATACAAATACTACTGGGAACTCAAGCCCTTTGCTTTTATGTATACTCATTATTCTAACAACATCTTCATTTTCACCTAAAACCTTAGCACTTCCCATATCCCCTGAAGACTTTCTTAACTTATTGATAAAATTGATAAAATTAAATAATCCTTTAAAACTTGTTTGTTCATATTGCTTAGCTCTTTGAAAAAGAATTCTTAAATTAGCCTGTCTTAACACTCCATTTGGCATTGCTCCAACATATCCATAATAAGCAGTATCAGTATATAGATACCATATAAATTCATCTATTGGCGTATATATAGATTTCTTTCTCCATACATTTAATCTCTCTAAAAAAATATTACACTTTTCAACAAGTTCCTTTTCACAATCAAATTCTTCATTTGATATAGATATTATATTCTCATAAAAGTATTTATCTTTATCTATTAATCTAATATTAGTAAGATCTTCAGCTGAAAAACTCATTATAGGTGATCTTAATAGAGCTATTAAAGGTATATCCTGCATAGGATTATCTATAACTTTAAGTAAAGACATTATAGTTCTTATCTCTATTGATTCAAAATATCCTGACCCTGTATCTGCATAAACTGGTATTCCCTCGGCACCAAGTTCATCTAAAAATACTTCTGACCAGTTCTTTGTAGCCCTTAATAGTATAACTATATCCTTGTAAGTTACAGGTCTGTATTCTCCTGTTCCTTTATCTAATACCTTGAACACTTTTCCATCTTTATTACTTAATAACTCTTTTATTCTGTTAGCAACAATTCTAGCCTCTAGGTTTATGGCTCCTAAATCTTCCTCTTCATCAATTAATATTTCTTCCTCAACCTCTGTTGACTTATCCAATATATTTAATTCTATTTTTCCTCCAACTACATAGTTATCCTCTTCTGCTTCCCTATAACTAGCACCTAAATTCAAAGCTTCTTCATCGGTATACTCCAGCTCACCAACAACCCTGGACATTATCTCTTTAAAGATATAATTTACACCTTTAATTACTTCATCTCTACTTCTAAAGTTTTTATAAAGTTGAATTTTTATATTTTTTCCTTGTTCTTTTGAATAAGTATTATACTTTTCAAGAAATAATTCTGGTTTTGCCTGTCTAAATCTATATATACTTTGCTTAACATCTCCAACCATAAATACATTTGGATTATCACTATACTTTCTAGATACTAAATCTATAATCGCTTCTTGAACTGCATTTGAATCTTGATATTCATCTACTAATACTTCATCAAAATATTCCTTAAAATTATCAGCAACCCCTGAGTTCTCACTAGTTAATATTTTTAAACATAAATGTTCTAAATCATTAAAATCTAAAGCTCCTCTTTCCTTTTTAGCATTAGAGAACTTATCTTGAAATTCTATCACTAAGTTAGATAGTGTTTTCATATAAGGATATGATGCTTTAACTGAATGCAACATTTCATCTGGAGTCATAGAGAATATCTCATCTCTTAACTTATTTATTTTCTTTTTAACGTCATCTCTTATAGCTTTTACTCTACTTTGAACATTCTCATCAGATACATTGGCTTTCCTTACAGTTTTTAACTTTGAAAAGCTAGCTGAAGATAATCTATTATATATATTTTCTACTCCAGTACCTAAATGTTCATAAATCATCTGTAGCATTGTTATATCATCTCTAAAGGTATCTATATAAGGTTCTAGGCCACTAGTTTCTCCACATAACTCTAATGCCTTTTCCTCCATACTAATTAATCCTTGCAACTCAATAACTAAGTTTTCTATAAATACCTTCATCCATGAACTCTTATCTAGCTCTTCAATAGTACTTATATTAAATTCTTCACTCTTGTCTCTTAACCATCTTTGAGGCCATGGTCCACTCATTGAGAATTTATATAAGTCTAATACTATATCTTTTAATTTATCATCACTTTTTGAATCACTATACGCTTCTACTAAGTCTAAAAACTCTTTATCATCATTTTCATATTTATCTTCAAATAATTCCTCTAATACTTCACTTCTTAATAACATTCCTTCTGTTTCATCTAATATTCTAAAGGCAGGGTCTAAATCAATTATATGAAAGTTATTTTTTATAACATCTAAACAAAAGGAATGCATTGTAGTTATATTAGCTCTACTTAATAATGTAAGTTGCTTTTGAAGGTTCCTTGAATTTGGAATTTTCTCTAACGCTTTTGTTATAGCTGATGCTATTCTTTCCCTCATTTCTGATGCAGCCGCACTAGTAAAGGTAACTACTAATAATCTATCTATATCTACTGGGCTCTCTTCATTTGTTATAATTCTTATTATTCTTTCAACTAATACAGCTGTTTTTCCTGAACCAGCTGCTGCTGCTATTAATAAGTTGCACTTTCTTGTCTCTATAGCCTTCTGCTGTTCTTCTGTCCACTTAGTTTCCCCCATCCTCTGAACCTCCTTTAACCTTTTCTATCATGTCATTCCATATTTCTTTATCATCTTTCTTTAAAACAAGTTTATATTTATTATCTTTTATACTAGTATCAAATTGACATATAGCTGAATAATCACAGTAATCACAATAAGCAGTTCTTTGATTCTTACATGGCTCTATTCTTATTTTCCCACTTAACATATCCTCACATAGCTCAATCATCTTAAAATTAACGTATTCTCTTAATATGTTAAATTGCTCTTCAGTAATTACTGAACTATTTGATGAAAAATCTCCATCCTTTTTAAATGTGGCTGGTATTACTAACGAATATGTCTCCATATCATTATCCATAGCTTTTACCAATTCAGCATCCTTTAAAAGTAACCCATTCATCTTTAGCTTATCTAATACTTGTTTTCTTATCTCCTCATCTTGAAGCTCTGACTTACTTTTTATAATAGGATCATCAATTTTAAAATATAATATTGCCCCTGGCATAGCTTGAGTATGAAGTATATATTGTGAATTCTTAAGAATCGCATCTAAATAAACTAATAACTGAATTTGTAATCCATAATATAATTCATTTAAATCGAATTTCTTAGAACCTGATTTATAATCTATTACTCTTATATAAGTGTTTCCATTAAGATCTAAACTATCTATTCTATCTATTCTTCCAGTGAGATATACATCTTCTCCTGAAGGTAGTTCTAGCTTAATTGGAGCTCCATCTCTTAAATTACCAAACTGAAATTCATTACTAAATATCTCAAATTGTCCTTTCCTCATTTGTTCAGCTAAAACTGATACAGACTTTGCTATAACTCTTTTAAACCTATTAGTAAAATACTTATATTTTTTACTACTATTAAGTATAGAATTGCTATCTTCAATAAGCTTTCTTTCTATTAAATCAGATACTATACTTCTACACCTTTCAGAGTTTAATTCTGACCAAGATATTCTTTCTCTCTTAACCTTATTAGTGAACTCATCCAAAATTTCATGCATAAAAGACCCTAAATCTGGAGCTGAAAATTCATATACCTTTCTATCTCTAGCTTTAAGACCATATTTTATAAAATATGAAAATGGACATTCTGCATAATTTTCTAATCTTGAAACACTAAATAATAACCTACCATCTTTTATGCTATATAACTTCTTAAGCTTTTCTCTAGCTACTACTTCTCCATCATTAGAATATTTTAACCCTTCAAGTATATTTCCTGACTTATTATAGAACTCTTCCTTATCTTTATACCAACAATATACATCTTTCCAATAAGCCTCTACCTCTTCATTCTCATAGTTTCTTCTTAAGGCTAATATTAATTCATTAAATGTTGGTATTGGAGCAGTAACTTTACTATACTTATCTGCTTTTTCCTTTAAATTAAATAAATCACTTTCTTCTACTAACTTAGGAAAAATCCTCTTTAATCTTGGTATTACAATAGATGATCTCAATGACTTTCCTTCAAAGTCAGCCATAGGATAACTTATCATTAAGTAGTCACTAGCTAAGGTTAATGCAGTGTATACCATATACTGTTCTTCAAAGACTTTGGCCCTAGTACTTGATGATAATTCTATGCCATTTTCTTTAAGTAAATCTCTATCCCTATCAGATAAAATACCTTCATCCTTATTTGCTGCTGGTAATATCCCGTCATTAACTCCAACTATAAATAGTACTTTTACATTTCTACCCTTTATTCTTGCTATATCTCCTATATTTACTTGATCTAATGCTATTGGTATTATCCCTATCTCTTTATTTTGAAAACCTGCATTTAAGATCTTATAGAATTCATTTATTGTAATTAAATCGTTCCCTATAACATCAACTGCCTGATCTAATATATCTATCACTATTTCTGATACTTGTTGGTACTCCATAACCTTACCTTGCATACCATATTCATCAAATTCACTTATCCATTCTTCTATCCTATTAAAACAATTTAGTTCAACTAAGAACTCGTAAATAGCAGTACATATTGCTTTTACACTCTTATTGCTTCTTATTTTAGAATGTAGGTTAATTAATGGTTCTCTAACCTTAATCATAACTTTTATAGGATCTATTTCATCATTATCTTCTTCTGATATACTTAATTCATTTGTCCACTTAAATCCCTTTATCCCATTAGCAAGCACATAGTTTTCTAAAATATCTATTTCATGTCTATCAATGTTAACTAAACCACTCTTCAGATATTTAAATACACTTTCATATGACCAATTTCTGATCATAACTTCTATTGATGATAATATAAGAACGATTAATGGATTGCTTAATATATCAATCTTTTTATCTAAGAAAAATGGTATATCATATTCATTAAATATAACTGCAGCTATTTTTTCATAATCATCTATATTTCTACACACAACTGAAATATCTCTAAATCTATATCCCTTATCTCTTACAAAGCTTAATATTTCCTTTGCTACATTCTCAACTTCATCATAAGAATTATTTGCTTTATACAAACGTATAGTATTTACATCTTGCTTATAACCTTTAAACGGATACGTAAAAAAATACTTTTCAAGGTGCTTTAACTCATCATTATATTTAAACCTATTATTTTTATTATTATTTAAATTAACTGGCTTTTCATATCCTATATGTTCATCCCTCATCATATTAAGTATTCTTAATTCTGTTGTTTTTAATGAATTAAATATATCAGTTACTTCACTACCATCACCACTGCTAACTTCATCCATACAAAGAGCTATATTTACCCCTTTACACCTTTTAGCTAATACTTTTATTACCTCCATCTGCTGAGGAGTAAATGTAGTAAATTCATCTATCCATATCTCTGCGTCATCATATAACCCACAACTACTTAACTTATTCGCTAAGTATGTTAACTCATCATCAGTATCAATTAAGTTTTCTGAAATACTTAAGTCAAATTTCTCAAATATATTAGCTAAATCTGTTAACTTTGATTGTAATTCCTCATCATCTACCTTGGTTATTCCTTCTCTTAATACACCTGGAGTAACATTATACTTCTTAAATTCAGTTATTGTATCTGATATTATATCTGTAAACCCCTGCTCTTTCGAAATTCTATTAAAATATTGAAGGTCTTCTTCACTTTCTTGCAATATTTTATGAATAAGCATGCTTTTTCCAGAATCCCTCATTCTGCCATGAACTCTTCCACCACATTCTTCGAAAACTCTTTGAGCCATAGTTTTAAAACTTAAAACTTGAGCTCTTAATAAACCTTCTTCACCTACATCTTTTAATAACATAGTTTCTCTTTGAAATGTATATTGTTCAGGTACTAAGTAAATTAATCTATTACTATTATTATCATTTAGCCTATTCTTTATTGAATTTAAACAATATGTACTTTTTCCGCTTCCTGCCCTGCCATAAATAAATCTTATTCCCATACTTTTTACTCCTATAAGAATTTAATCTCTTCTTTTTAATACTTTCCCTATATTTCTATTTTATAAGTATTATAAATATAAAAAAAGAGTATCTTTGTTAGATACTCTAATTAACTTCTTCTAAATCTATACCATACTCATTTTTATACGCTTCTTTTAATAATTTAACTTGCTCATCAGTACTTATTTTTAAATCATATATTGTCTTTGAAAGCTTGGCTATAGGTTCAGTATTAATAGATTGCGTATAAACAGATAATGAATATGGTCTTTCTAAATATACTATTCCTGTATCATGTGTATATTCGTTATAATTTCCTACTTTATGAGCTACTACCTTATAAGGTATATACTTATCTAATCTATCATGAAAGATAGTATTTTTCATGTATTCTATTATAGTGTCATAAAGTGGATTATTATCTGGATTATCATATAATCTCTTCAATATTATCCCTTGTTGTTTTGCTGTTAAATTATTTATTTCATCATTTCTAGGCTCACCAGTTATTCTTAATACATACGAACTTATTGGTTCACAGGTCTTTTTTAACATCTGTGTAGCTATATTATCAGAATAAATTATAGCTAATTCAATAAGCTTAGAAACCTCTACCTCTGTTTTACCAGCAAGCACATAATCTTGAAGTATCCCAGCTCCTCCTTCATATTCTTCAGATGTATAAAGTACTGTATCAGTTTCTTTTAATTCTCCTCTCTGTATTGTATCTGCAACATTCATAACAAGTGCCACTTTAATTGTACTTGCTGCAGTGAAATATTTATTTTCATTGTAAGCTATAACTTGTCCACTTATTAAATCCTCATAATAAACTCCATAACTATTCGATTCATTTACCATATTATTTATAGCTTCCTCTATAGCATAATTTTCATTATCATATATTCCTTTAATTTGTTTATTTAACTCTATTATTTTTTCATTCTTAACTTTTAATTTTTCTCGTTCAGCTGCCTTTGTTGTAATTACATTAGATACCCAAGTAAATCCAACGCTAGAAATTATGATAATCATCATAATTACTATAGCCACTTTCTTCTTCTTTACATTATTCTTTATTTCACCTCTCATTTTATCCCCCTAAAGTTTATCAATACAATATAAATTGTAACATATATAATTTTATGAACAAATAAAATTTGTTACCTTTTTGTAATATTTTTAATATAAAAAAAAAGCATCTAACTTTTGTTAGATGCCTTTTGGCGGAGAATCCGGGATTTGAACCCGGGCGCCAGTTGCCCAGCCTACGCCCTTAGCAGGGGCGCCTCTTCAGCCACTTGAGTAATTCTCCATGTGCCTTCTATATAAAAATATAATGGCGGAGAGACAGGGATTCGAACCCTGGGTACCCGTGAAGGTACGCCGGTTTTCAAGACCGGTGCCTTAAACCAACTCGACCATCTCTCCATAACTTACAGATGCTATTATATCAACCATACAATATATTGTCAACAGATTATTTAAAATTAAATTATATTTTTATAGATTATTTTAAAATAATTAATTTATATTATATAATAAAGTATCTTTTATTAGGAGGTAAAGTATGACTTTATTTGTTTCAGACTTAGATGGTACTTTATTGAATAATTCTGCTGAAGTATCTAAAGAAAGTGCTATTTTATTAAATAAATCAATAGAAAGTGGTATTAATTTTACTATTGCAACTGCAAGAACTCCAGCGACTATTGTTAATATACTAAAAGATATTAATATAAAGCTTCCCATAATAACTATGAATGGTTCTGCAATATATGATATAAAAAATAATAAATATTTAAACTTCACTTCTTTACCAAAGGAAAAAGGGTTAGAAGTATATCAACTAATAAAATCTTTTAATATTAATGCTTTTGTTTATACTATTAATAATAATCACCTTTACGTATATTATGATAAACTTACACATCCTTACCAGTTAGAATTTTATAATTCAAGAAAAGCAACTAAATATAAAACCTTTATCCAGGGAGAATTAAATCCAAATTTTGATGTTTTATATTTTACAATCATGGACTATGAAGATAAAATTATCACATTATATGAAAAATTAAAATTACTTAATGACTTATATATTGTTAAATATAGAGATACCTACAATAAGGATATAGTTAATCTAGAGATATATGATATAAAATCTTCAAAAGCAAATGCTATTAGAATAATAAAAGATAAATATAATTTTGAAAACTTAATAACCTTTGGCGATAATTTAAATGATATTCCTATGTTTAATATATCTGATGAATGTTATGCTATTGGAAATGCTGTACAAGATCTAAAAGATATTTCAACTGAAGTAATTGGAAAGAATACAGATAACTCTGTTGCAAAGTTCATTTACGAATGTATTTAGAAATAAAAAAACCTCAACAATTTGTTGAGGTTTTTTGTGGCGGAGAGACAGGGATTCGAACCCTGGGTACCCGTGAAGGTACGCCGGTTTTCAAGACCGGTGCCTTAAACCAACTCGACCATCTCTCCATATCACGAATTGTATTATACCAAGTTTTTATATAGTATGTCAACAAAAAAAATAACTTTTTTTATTTAAAATATAAAAGAAGGCTAGTTATCCATTGATAACTAGCCTAAATTATTACTTTATAACAGTCATTCCACCCATATATGGTTGTAATGCTTTTGGAATATTTACAGATCCATCTTCATTTAAATTATTTTCTAAGAATGCTATTAACATTCTAGGTGGTGCAACTACAGTATTATTTAATGTATGAGCGAAGTACTTACCATCCTTACCATTTACACGTATCTTTAATCTACGAGCTTGTGCATCTCCTAAATTAGAGCAACTTCCAACTTCAAAGTACTTCTTTTGTCTTGGTGACCAAGCCTCTACATCTATAGACTTAACTTTTAGATCTGCTAGATCTCCTGAACAACATTCTAAAGTTCTTACTGGTATATCTAAAGTTCTAAATAAATCAACTGTATTTTTCCATAACTTATCGAACCACATCTTACTTTCATCTGGATGACATACAACTATCATTTCTTGTTTTTCAAACTGGTGAATTCTATATATACCTCTTTCTTCTATTCCATGTGCTCCCTTTTCTTTTCTAAAGCAAGGTGAATAACTAGTTAAAGTTTGAGGTAATGATTCCTCTGGTAATATTGTATCTATGTACTTACCAATCATTGAATGTTCACTTGTACCTATTAAATATAAATCTTCACCTTCAATTTTATACATCATTGCATCCATTTCAGCAAAGCTCATTACTCCAGTAACCACATTACTTCTTATCATAAATGGAGGTATACAGTATGTGAATCCTCTATCTATCATGAAGTCTCTTGCATATGAGATAATAGCTGAATGAAGTCTAGCGACATTTCCCATAAGGTAGTAGAACCCATTCCCAGCAACCTTTCTTGCACTATCTAAATCTATTCCCTTTAACTTTTCAATTATATCTGTATGATATGGAATTTCAAATTCAGGTACAACTGGATCTCCAAAAATCTCTAACTCAACATTTTCGCTATCATCTTTTCCTATTGGAACAGTTGGGTCAATAATATTAGGTAAAACCATCATAATATCATTAATCTTCTTATCTAATTCTGATTCTTTTTCTTCTAATTGTGCTAAACGCTCAGATTGAGCTGTAACTTGCTTCTTTATTTCTTCAGCTTCCTCTTTCTTACCTTGCCCCATTAAAGCACCAATTTGCTTTGATATCTTATTTCTTGATGCTCTTAATTCATCAGCTTCTGTTTTTGTCTTTCTATTTTCAATATCTAAAGCTATAACTTCATCTACTAATGGAAGTTTGCTATCTTGAAACTTATTTTGAATATTCTTTTTTACAACTTCAGGATTTTCTCTTACAAATTTTAATTCTAACATTTATTAAATTCCTCCTACATATTAATTTACATATAAAAAAGAGTCCATTCATCCCTTGAAAAGGGACGAAAGACTCCGCGTTGCCACCCTAATTGATAGAAGTATCTATCCACTTAAATAATTTAACGATTTCCCGTACTGCTCATCACAGTCCCTCTAAGGTGGATTCATAATAATTAAATATCAGTTTACACCATCCACTGACTCTCTAAAATTGCAATTATTATTACTAGCCTCTTCATAGGTTTAATATTAAATTATAATATATCATTACTATATTATAACTTATTGTTTCTTGTCAATATTTAACTAAATATTATTATCTATATTCTTTGTACAAATTATATCTATACCTGTATTAAGTATATTTTTACATATAATATCACCAGCTTTAGTTGAACTTCCAACATATATTCTACCTAGTACCTTAGAAAATTCAACAAAATCACTTCTATCTACTTCTTTATTACTTTTTACAGATATAACACGATTTCTTTCATCGCCCTTTATCCTTACTATACTTGTAAATGTCTCTTTCATACTATCCCCCTAAACACCATTAAATTCCTTAATTCTACTAGGCCATAATTGGGAATTCTTTGAATCTTCTACTACATCACTAGGTCTTTTATTCATTTCCCTTGCTAAAATACTTAATATTTTTCTATCACAATACGAACCATAACAACTTCCAAGGCCAGCACCAGTCCTTCTCTTTATTCCCTCTATAGTTCTTGCACCCAATGGTCTTCTTATGCAATCAACTATTTCTCCTTCAGATACCTGATTACAAATACATACTATATTTCCATATCTCTTATCTAGCGAAATTATTTCATTCCTTTGATCTTTATTCATTTCCCTAAATCTATATACTTCTCTCCTCTTATCAACAAAGTTCTTTTTATAAGTAGCTTTCATATTATTTGCTATAGTATAGCTCATTGTTTTAGCTATAGCAGGTGCAATTGTAATTTTCCCATAGTGAGTTCCCGTTATACTTATATACCCCATATCAATTTTACTATCATCAATATACATTAGGTTTTTATTACACTCTTCATTAAATATGTTACTTATATTATTTCTTCTAACCTCTGGAAATACCTTATTAGCATATTTTATTCCATCTTCTACAGTTAATTGATGAGAACTTTTAATTCCAATAATATAGCCATTAGATAGGTTAGGTATATTTAAAACAAACTTATCTTCATCTATTGTATTAATAATAACTTTACTTAGTTCATTACCATCATCCCCATCTACTACTAAATAAGTTGTGTTATTCATTATTTCATGTTTATTTATTTCTTCATCATCTATCATGTATTTCTTATTTGGAATAGTATTAATTACAACCTTACATGTAAATTTATTTTTACTTGTAGTTACTTTAAATCCCTTTGATATGCTCTTTATATCTAGTACCTTCTCTTCAAATCGAAAATTTACTCCGTTATCTGCTGCTACCTCTCCATATGCTATAGCTAAATCATAGGGTGCTATTATCGCTACATTTTCTGAGTATAATGATTTTTTTACATCATATTTTATATTAGCCTCTATATCATATACATCTGAGCTATCAATTAAATGTACATTTTCTATTCCCCTCTTTTTAGCCCTATCATACATATTAATTATATCTTTTATACCTTTTTCATCAGATGCTATTCTTAAAGCTCCAACCTTCTTATAGGCAACATTAAATTTGGAACATGCCTCTTCAATTAGCTTACTTCCATTTTTCTCAAGGGATGACATTAATTCATTTGATGTCTCTGAACCATCATAAACCACTGATGTATTCACAAATGAGATATCATCGACTATATCATAATCTTTTTCTATTAATGCAATATTCAAATTATACTTTGACATTTCATAAGCAACAGAACATCCTAGTATTCCACCACCTAAAATTAATACATCATAATCCATTAAATATTATTCCTCCACCCTATTTAATTAAAAAACCTCTTTTATTTAGTTCATCTAATATTAAATTAATATTGTCCTGTGTATCAGCAGATATAGTATGTAAATGTATTCCATTTGTTAATATAGATAACATCTTTGCACTACTATCATTATATTTTTTTATAAAGTTCTCTAAATCATTTAGGTTTTTTATCATTAACATTCCTTTTATCTCTCCATATAGAGGGTGCTCTACAATAACATCTTCCACAACCCCTCCATACTTAATTATAGCTCCTAATTCATACTCTAAGTCATCTTCTTTATGGTTAACAGCAACTATAACTGTAATCTTATTAAATTTATCCCCACCTACCATATATCCATCTGGTGTTGCTATAATATTTTCTCCTCTTGCTCTTAATAAGGCTATATCCTTAACGATTATTTGTCTTGTTACATTATATTTTTTTGCTAAACTACTTCCTTTAACTGGTTCATTTAAGTTTACTAACATTTTTATAATGTCGTTTCGTCTCTCATTAGAATTCATCTATATCCCCCTATCTTAATTATTATCATCACACTCTTTTATAATATTTAAATAAATATTAGATCCTACATTTTTATAATGATGTTTTTCTATAGCCTCTAAAAATTCTCTATCATATATTCCATTTGATTTCTTTAAAATATTAATAGATTTCTTAGGATGATTATAATATAAATCTATCTTTTTATTATTACTATATTTTATAAGATTCCCATTCATAAACTTATCTAAGATAACTAAAGCTGATTTATCAATTACATTCAATTTATGTTCACTCTTCCCTATATCATGTAATAAAGCTATCTTAGCTAGTTTTTTTTCATCTATATTAGTTTTATTTGAATATATATTTAATGCATCTTTACAAACTCTTATAGAATGATGCTTATCCGATGTACCTAGCTTATTAAATAAACATTTTTCTTCCTTACTTAAATATTTATTTAATATTTCTTCATTAATAGGTATAAATGGTGCTGTAATAGCCCATAGAAATTGTTTTACTCTATATAACATAATAACATATACCTCTCACTTAAACTTATGCACGTAATAATGATATCACTATCAATATCTACTATCAATTATCTCACAATATTTGATATATAAACAAAAAAGGCCATTATTTAATTAAAAATTTAAATAATAACGCTTTTATGTAACGCAATAAGTTCAAGTATTAATTTTTTTATCTTATTGCGATACTACTTCATTCTTAATGTCTTTTACGAACTTTAATTTTATAAGAATACTACATACTATAAAAAAACTTATGCCTTTTCATATGATAAACTACAATATAAAGTGCAACACTAATTAAGCATAAAAAATAACCCATCAGGGCACGTTCAATAATTGACTAGAAAACCACTTTAAAGTACATGACTGAATCAGTTACAAACATATTACTATAAATTAACGTTGCTATTTATATTTAGTATGGAATGTATCTAAATAGCTAAGGAGCTTAATAAAAACAAATCTACTATTTCAAGAGAAATTAATATAAATATAATTAATGGTAAATATAGCCCTCATATTACCCAATATAATTACAAGGCTATAAGAATAAAAAGCTATCCATATAGCAAGAATACTGATGTCTCATTAATTAACCATTAGTCACCAAATCAGTTTTCTGATCGTATTATACTTTATATATCTAATAAAAAAATTGTATTTAGTAATATCTATAATTAGTTATATATGGTATATTAAATAAATTCTCCATTGAGCTGCTATGCAGAAAAAATTATAAAAAGAATAGCCATAGATCGTTAGGAAGTTACCCAAAAAGAAGTTGATATTGTTAAAGGTTATGCTAACAATATACCAAGAAAGTATCTTAGATATGAGACCCATTTAGAAGTATTTAACAAAAAACAAGCTAATTGTTACACTTAGCCTAAGAATTTATCATAAAAAAAAAGGAATTACTTTTGTAATTCCTTTTATGGTGGAGATAAAGAGATTCGAACTCTTGACCCCCTGCGTGCAAGGCAGGTGCTCTCCCAACTGAGCTATACCCCCAAAAATGGTGGACCTTCAGGGAC
>NZ_JAHAIF010000016.1 GCF_018372875.1 Clostridium sp.
AAGAATATTTTATCATAAATCCTAAACTCGTAGAGTTTGGGATTTATTTTTTTTACAAAAAAAGAGCTACGCACTAATTATTTAGTGCGACAGCCCCTTACTTTTTATCTCCAATTATTAACTGCTTCTAAGTAATACTCTATTAATTTAGGTCTTGAAAGCGTATTACTTAACAACTTGTCTTTATCAACTTTCTCATCTTCGCTAAAAGAAAAAAGTTTATTAAAAGTTTCATTGTTTAAAAATTTAGTTTCTACATCAACATTTATATTATCTATATCTATAGGCTTTTTGGATGCTAATTGAAATCCCCAATCACCAAATGATGGTACTTGAACATGATATGGTAAAACATAAAAATCCTCTTCCTCTAAGGTCTTATTAATACACCAAAAAGCTTTTTTAGCATAATATGGACTAGTTGACTGTACAGATATTATCCCACCATCATTTAGATGGCTTCCAACAAGTCTATAAAAAACATTAGTATAAAGCTTATTTAAATTTTCATCATTAGGGTCTGGCAGATCTATTAATATTACATCAAATAATTCATTACTGTCCTGAAGATATTTAAATGCATCATTGTATACAATATTTAATTTACTACTAGTTAATGCACCCTTGTTTATATCTACTATGTTCTTATTAGTTCTACATAATTCAACCATATCTTCATCTAAATCAACTAGTGTTATATTTTCAACATCTTCATATTTAAGTACTTCCCTAACAGCAAGCCCATCACCACCACCAAGAATCAATATATTATTCTTGTTATTTGATACAGACATAGGAACATGAACTAAACTTTCATGATACCTATATTCATCAGAACTTGAAAATTGAATATTTCCATTAATAAATAATCTTAAGTCATCCTTATGTTTAGTAACTACTATATTCTGATAAGGTGTTTGCTCTTTTAATATTATTCTATCCCTGTATAGCTTACTTTCTATATTATTCGCTATATTCTCAGAAAAGATTGTACCTAAAAGCATTAATAATAAAGCTAATGCAGCGCTTATCTTGAATAAATTAATATTCTTTATATAATTTTTGTACTTAAAAATTATAATAATTGAAATTACTATATTTAATGTTCCTGTTAAAAATGCTGTGGCAAAGTATCCAAACTTAGGTAAAAGAACTAATGGAAAAGCTATGGAACCTATTAATCCTCCAATATAATCAAAACTAAATATACTTGATAATGTTACTCTTAAATTCTTTGTATTATCCTCAATTATCCTAGTTAGTAAAGGTATTTCTAGGCCTACAAGAGTTCCTATTAATATAATTTGTATATACATAACAAGTTCATAAGATTCTATATATACATTAGATAAAAATAGTATCAATGAACTTATTCCTCCAAATATCCCAACGCCTAACTCCACAAGCACAAACCAATCAAACAAGTGCTTTCTAATAAACTTAGATAAGTATGAGCCCACTCCCATTGCACACATATATAATCCAATAGTTATTGAAAATTGCTTAATGCTATCTCCAACTAAATATGAACTTACTGAACTAATTAAAACTTCATATATTATAGAACAACCTGATATTATCAATGTTGTCATCATCAGTATCTTATAATTAAATTTCTTATCCTCTTCCATTTAAATCACCAACAAATAAAAAGTGTGATTTTATCACACTTAATATATTACTCCACTAATTAATAATGCTAATCCTATAAACATTCCCATAACCATTATTCCTGCAGCAGGATTCCCCTCACCTATCTCCTTATTTAAATCATACTTTTTATTGAATACCTTCATAAACAAATACCCAATAATACAAAATATAATTCCTATAAAGAAATATAACACTGTACTTCCTATCCCCTCTAGAAATGTTTGTGTCGTATTAGATATACTTGGAGACATTACAGCTGCCCTTAATATTATTCCAACTGCAATAGATGCCCCTGCCATAATATATCCTACTGCTAAGTTTCTTTTCTTTATCTCTACAGGAAAATCACATGGTATTACTAAATCTACCAAAAAAGTTCCTAATGTCATTAAGACTATACCTATACATGAATAAAAAATTGTTATTAAAATATCTTGCATTATATATCCCCCTTTTTACTTTCCTGAACTTGTTCCCCCACCTGACGTAGGTCTAGAACTTGTGCTACTTTGCCTTACACTCTCTGAATAATTTTTATATTTATCATTAGTATTTGGATTAATTGTTCCATCATCATAGTTTTCATAACTTGTTGTCTTTTTATTATACCTTGTCCTATCTGTATTGTATCCTCTGGAATAATAATATCTTCTATAATAAGCTGCAGAACTATGCCTTGCTCTATATGGAGCATTACTGGTTGTATAAGAATATAACCTTGAGCTTACTTGAACTAATGTTTCATTAGATTCACTAAAATAGACTAAGCAATATTCATCTTTAGTTAATATTGCCACAGTACCATCCTCTGTATTCTCCTGAACATCCTCTACATCCCCTTCTATTCCATCTATTATATCTTTTGATGCACTGTCTACAGTGAAGCTTGTTTTATAAACATCAGCCCTCTCATCACTTTCAACTTCTGATGTTATAGAAGTGCTATATTCATAGTTAACACTTGTCTTTAAATATTCTAATATTTTTTTCGAATCACTTCCTCTCATTAATGCAAAAAGACCTCCCAAAGATATAAGTATAAAAAAAACTACAGCTCCAACCAAAAAAATTGATGACTTATTATTTCTTAACTTATCTGAAAAATCTGTACCATTAGTATAGCCATCTCCATCATATGTTGTTGTGTATTCTCTAGCAATCTCATCTTTATCTAAATAATATCCTGTTGAATACTCCTTATCTCCATCCCAATCTTCAATAGAAATAATTTTTTCTTCTGTTATATCCTCAAACTCCCTATAACTTACCTTATCTCCAACCTGTGTGTCAGCTACTCCTTCCACATAAGTTACCTCAGCTGTGCCATAATCAGCCTCTTTATATCCCTTTTTCAGTATTTCATCATCACTAAATCCCCTAGAACTATTTTTTTCAGTATATAGTGCATATTCATCATAAGTTTCGTCAACACTTAGCCAATTTATGTCTTTTGTATTAACACATATTACTTTATACTCTGTCCATTTATAATTATCAGCATAATTTATAAATGATATTTTTCCTAATACTGAATATAAGATTCCCTCAATCTTTATTTTAGAATTAATATCAAAGTTCATTTTTTACCCCCAAAAACTAAAAACTTAATTTATTTGAATTATATAAACCAAAACTTTTTATATATATTTTTTTCACCTCTTCAGTAGCATCATAAACTCCAGTATTAGCATCATATTCACTACTGCTTATCTGTATTAATACTTCTCCTAATGTACTAGTGTAAATAATACAAATTTCTTTATCATTCATAAGTACTATAGTGCCAGTTTCTATGTCTTTGGTTTTATAGTTTACACTGGCATTATTTAATATTATATTTTTTGTTCTTTCTAATGTCTCTGATGACCTATATACATTAGCTAAGTTATTACCATCACTCAAAGATGTTTTATAGGTAAAATTTTCATCAAATCTAACCACGTTATCAAGGGTATCTCCCTTCGTTACTCCAATAAATTTGATTCCTAAGAATACTAAAATAAGTACTAGGCAAATAGTAAAGATAGAATATGAAGTTTTTCTAAATCTTTCTTCATCAGAGTTTTCTACAACATTTAATTCATATATATTATCATACATTCCATCTTCATCTTTTAACCCATCAAAATCTGCTTTTACACTATTAGTTGATGCACTTATTCTATTTTCATTTATAAATTCCCCTATTGAATATTCTTCTTCATCATTCCATTCTTTATATTCTATAACCTTTCCTATAAATTCATTTTGAAACCTTCTATACTTTATTTCATCTCCATTACTCCTATTAGAAAGTCCTGTATTAATCACTACTTCTGCAGTTCCTGAACTATATACAATAAAATTATTACTAAATAATTCATTAGGATCAATTTCCCTAAAAAACTCTCTATTTTGAAATAATATGTATTCTCTATAATCCTCATTTACTTCTAGCCAACATACTTTATTATTATTTAAATCTTCCAATATATATTCTGCCCACTTTTCTTTAGTATTCATATTAGAAAATGTCGTTACCCCAATAACTCTATAATTATCATCATCAATTTTTAACTTAGAATTAGTCCTAAAGAACACCTCACTCACCCTCCTATATTTTACCACAAAGAACAATAAGCATACAAAAAAGAGTAATGAATCCAATCTTTGTTCACTACTCTTTTTATACTCTAGTTATTACTTAAGTATGCCAACTACCTTTATACCTCTCATAGACTCTAAATTATTGGAATGACATGAATAGAATTGCTCTGTTAAATCCTTTCCGGCTTGCACTCCAAAATGATTACCACTCCTCCAAAAAGAACTTTCAGTAACATCATATATAGTTCCATCCACAGCTACATATGCACTATTACCATTCTTTCCATCAAACCCTTCTAGCTCTTCTAGGGTAAATTCTTTACCTGATCTATATCCAGTTACTTCTTCATTATTTTCAGATTCATTAGAATCCTTAATAATTAACTCAATGTCATCTATAATATCTTTTATTTCTTCTATTATAGCTTCTCTGTCCTCTTAACTTCTGGACACTAATACCCCCTTTAAGTAATTTAGTCTATTAAACTTCTTTAATAACAATTTTTCTTGGTTCATATATTCCTCCAAAATCATAATCTATAATAATGTATGATAGATAAGTTGCATTTGTTAGAAAAGTATTGTAAAATCTAGTTATTATATTTTATTAACTGTGACGAGAAGAGTAATCTTAGGAAGTAGTCTTAGCGAATAAGGGATGGTGTAAGCCTTATACGAAGCCTAATGATGAAGAACATCTCTGAGTTTCTAACCGAAAGTTTTATAACAAGTAGACTTAGACGTAGCCAACACGTTACCGTTGGAAGACATTATATAGTGTCTATTAAGGTGGCTATTTATAGCAAATTAGGTGGTACCGCGAATTTTACTTTCGTCCTGATAATAGGATGAAAGTTTTTTTATTTTTAGGATAAAATAACTATTAATATTAACAGGAGGTATGAAATGAATAAATCAACATTAGTAAAATCACTTTACAGAAACACAAGTGAATATTTATCAAAAGACATTACAATTTCAGGATGGATTAGAACTTTAAGAGCTTCAAATGCTTTTGGTTTTATAGAAGTTAACGATGGGTCATTCTTCAAAAACATTCAAGTAGTTTTTGATAACAAACTAGAAAACTTTAAAGAAGTTTCTAAGTTACCTATTAGTTCATCAATAACAGTTATAGGTACTCTAGTTGAAACTCCTGAAGCTAAACAACCATTTGAAATTCAAGCAAAGGAAGTTATTATTGAAGGTTTATCAGACTCTGATTACCCACTACAAAAGAAAAGACACACTTTTGAGTATTTAAGAACAATAGCTCACTTAAGACCAAGAAGTAACGCTTTTTCAGCAGTATTTAGAGTTCGTTCAGTTGCGGCTTATGCTATTCATAAGTTCTTCCAAGAACAAGGCTTTGTTTACACTAATACTCCAATATTAACAGGTAGTGACTGTGAAGGTGCTGGTGAAATGTTTAGAGTAACTACTCTTGACTTACACAACATCCCAAAAACTGAAGAAGGTGCTATAGACTTTAGGGAAGATTTCTTTGGTAAAGAAACTAACCTTACAGTTTCAGGACAATTAAATGCTGAAACTTTTGCACTTGCATTTAGAAATGTTTATACTTTTGGTCCTACATTTAGAGCTGAAAATTCAAACACAGCAAGACATGCTGCTGAATTCTGGATGGTAGAACCTGAAATAGCTTTTGCAGATTTACAAGATGATATGGAACTTGCAGAAGATATGTTAAAGTATGTAATCAAGTATGTTATGGATGAATGTCCAGAAGAAATGGCATTCTTCAATCAATTTGTTGATAAGGGATTATTAGAAAGACTTAACCATGTAGTTTCTTCAGATTTCGGTAAAGTTACTTATACAGAAGCTGTTGAAATATTAAAGAACTGCGGTAAAGCTTTTGAATATGACGTAGAATGGGGTATAGACCTTCAAACTGAACATGAAAGATATTTAACTGAAGAATACTTTAAGAAGCCAGTATTCGTTACTGATTACCCTAAGGACATTAAAGCATTCTATATGAGATTAAATGATGATGGAAAAACTGTTGCAGCAACTGACTGTTTAGTTCCTGGAATAGGTGAAATCATTGGAGGAAGTCAAAGAGAAGAAAGACTTGATGTATTAAAAAGCAGAATGGCTGAATTAGGTCTTAAAGAAGAAGATTACTGGTGGTATTTAGAACTTAGAAAATACGGAGAAACTAAACACGCTGGTTTTGGTCTTGGATTTGAAAGACTAATAATGTACATCACTGGTATGAGCAATATAAGAGACGTTATACCATTCCCTAGAACTACAGGACAATCTGATTTCTAATATATTAAAGGGTGCAATTTTGCACCTTTTTTATTTTTATCCACATGTAATATAAAAACACCTGTTAATAACCAATCAACAGGTGTTAATAAATTTATTACTTAACTTCTTTCCAAAGGCTCGCTGCACTCATTGGAGTCCAATCTTCCTGTGAAGTATGACCTTGCAAACACTTATACCTCTTATCGTTATACTTTACATTGTCACCTTCACTATATTCTACAGAATCTCCAGACCATTCAACTATACTACTATCTGACAAAGCAGCTGATGCAGCTAAACTATCATCTACCTTAACAGCTAATTCCTTTGTAACAGTATTTCCTTCATCGTCTTTAACTGTAAGTACATATTCATACTCACCCTTTACCTTGTTTGACATTATGTTTTCTTTTAACCCTTCATCAACATCCTCTTTAGAAGATACTAACTGACCATTTTCTGTTAGTGTATAGTCTACAGATTTTACTCCCTCACATAATTCTACTACAACTACATAATTTCCATCTTCACTTACTTCTTTATCCGCAGATATATTTACCTTATCTTCTGTAAGTGTACTTTTATCCCCACATCCTACTAATGCTAATGATAATCCCACTAGCATCATACTTATTACTTTCTTTTTCATCGACCACTCTCTCCTCTCTAGTACTATTCCTTTATCATTCCCAAATTACTACCTGATTTCTCTTTAAGCTCTCTTTAACATCTATAATTCTTTGATTTGAAGACCCCTTAAACAATAACCCTTCCTCTTTTTTATCTTGCTGAAATTCTCCATCAACTAGTACATCTAAAGTATTAATTAACCTTTTCCATTCAGGTTTTTCATTAAAATGACTTACTATGAACTCATAGGTATATCCTGTATAGCTCCATATATTTAGACCACTCTTCTTAAAAGCTTCACCCATATATGCAAATTCTTGTGCTCTTTCAAAAGGATCCCCACCACTAAATGTAACACCTTTTATCATTGGATTACTTAGAACATCCTTTATTAATTCATCCATGTCTTTTTCTTCTCCACCATCAAAACTATGGGTATCAGGATTGAAACATCCCTTACAATTATGCTTACATCCTTGGGAAAAGAATACTCTCCTCATTCCAGGTCCATTTACCAAACTTTCATATGCTATCCCAGCTAATCTTATGGTATTGCCCACTGAAACCCCTTCTCTCTATAGATATTTCTACATATATTATATCACCAATTATAATCATACAATATCTATTTATATAAATACCCTTCTAGCCAATCTATAAATTGTGTAGCAGATCTTGGTGACCTACCATTATGCCACTTTTCCCACTTTAGGGCTTCTCTATGAACATATTCCTTATCTACATCTAACCCTCTAAGTTCTACTAAACCATCTATAATCTTTAAAAACTCTTTTTGATCAGGAGTAAAGAAACTAATGGTAATACCAAACCTGTCTGATAGAGATAACTTTTCTTCCATCGTATCCTTTGAGTTTATCTCTTCCCTATCCGCGAACTTTTCAACAATTAAATGTCTTCTATTAGTTGTAGCATAAATTATTATATTATCAGGTTTATTTTCCACTCTTCCTTCTAATATTGTCTTTAAAGCAGAGTAACTATCTTCATTTTCATCAAAAACTAAATCATCAACAAAAATAATAAATTTTTGCTTCTTATCTTTTAACAATCTAATGATTCTAGTAAAATCTCTTAATTGATCTTTATCAACTTCTATTAACCTTAATCCATCCATATAAAATTCGTTAAGTACAGCTTTTACTGTGGATGATTTTCCTGTTCCTCTTGCTCCATATAATAATAAATTATTGGCAGGAAGACCCTTCAAAAAACTCTTTGTATTATCTATTATTTCCTTCTTTTGAGTTTCATAACCTATTAAATCAGATATATTTATTGGATCAGGCTCTAAAACTTCTCTTAAGTGCCCTTCATTATCATCATTAAATCTTTCCCAAACAAAGGCTTTATAAGCTGTGCTTCTTCCTGTTCCATTCTTTATATGAAAATTCTTTATCTTATCTATTTTATTGCCCCAATTATTTTCACACATCAGAATATACTTTAATCTTTCTATATCCATTTCTGTTTTTGCTATGTACTTATCTTCATTTAAATTCCATCCTATAAGGGAATTTATAGTATTTACTGAATTAAATTTATTTAACAATATACTCTTAATATCATGGCTAGTAACATTTGCTATTTCACATAACAAGTTTAATTCATTAAATATGCCCTCTTCAGTAAAACTAGGTATCTCTCCAAAATCACTTAAAGATTGATTAAATGGGTTTGAGCTTAATAGCATTTCATCTATTATAACTTCCTTAAATGATAATATTCTATTAACCTTAAATAACTCAAATGTAAATTCATTATATGCCTTTACACACTCCTCAATCTTAGAGTTATGGCACAACTTATCAACAAGCTTTCTAAATTTATCCCCAACTTTCTCTTCAAATAACCCCTTATACACACAAAGAGAATTTAAATTTAATTTAATAATTTCTTCCTTATTCATTTTTAGCCCCATCCTTCTATATTTTGTATATAATTCTATTTTATCACAACAAAAAAAGAAGGAAATCTTACATACGTAGAATTCCTTCTAATCTTTTATAAAACTAGTTTTTTGTACAATACTCTTCTATAGCGTTAGCAACAATTTTTGCATTTGCTACAGCTTCAACAACAGTTTTAGCTCCAGTTACTACATCTCCTGATCCAAATACACCATCCCTAGTTGTATGTCCTTGTTCATCAGTTACTAATAGTCCCCATTTATTTGTTTCTAAGCGTTCTGTATGAGAAACTATATTATTCTTAGGAGCTTGACTTACAGCTATTATTGTAGAGTCACACTCAAAAAATTCCTCTTCATCTTCCAATATCTTAGTTTGCACTCTTCCATCTTCACCTTTAATATTTTCAGTTCTAACTAATTTAACTCCTTCTTCAGTTATTTCTAAAGGAGCTACAAAATGTTTAAACTTAATATCATCTTCTTTAGCTTCTCTTATTTCATCACCTGTTGCTGGCATATCCTCTTCACCTTTTCTATAAAGGATATATACTTCATCAGCACCATTTCTTTTGGCAACTCTAGCAGCATCCATAGCTACATTTCCTGCCCCTATTACAGCTACTCTTTTTCCTAACCTATATACATTAGGAGACTTTAAATAATCTATTGCATAATGAACATTTCCTAATGTTTCACCTTTTATATTTAAAGTTTTTGGGTTCCATACTCCTGTCCCAATAAATATAGCTTTATATCCATCACTAAATAGTTTATCAATAGTTATAACAGGACCAATTAAAGTATTGGGTCTTATTACAACACCTGAATCTAAAAGTCTCTCTTCAATTTTATCTATCATTTTATTGGGCAATCTATATTCAGGAATTCCATACCTTAAAACTCCACCAATCTTTTCATGAGCATCAAATAAAGTTACTTTATATCCTTTTTGCGAAAGTATAAATGCTATTGTTATTCCAGCAGGACCTCCACCAACTATAGCAACTCTATCTTTTGTCTTAGGAGTATTTTTTATCTCCATTTCTTCTAAATATTTAGTAGAAATCTCTGTTTCTATATCATGAAATCTTACCGGTTCATCTTTAATACCTTTTATACAATATCCTCTACACTGATCTTCATGAGGACATACTATTGAACATACTAAAGATAATGGATTATTTTTAAATAGAACTTCTCCTGCTTCCTTTAACTTCCCTTCCTTATAAAGCCCTATTACTTCTGGAATTGGTGTGCTTATAGGACAATGTTGCTTACATCTTGGATTCTTGCAAGACAAGCATCTATTTGCCTCATCTAAATATAACATTTCTCTTGTACCTCTCTTCACTCTTATCTAATAGTTTGTTATTTCATCATATATAATATTACAAGTAAAAACAAGAAGTATTATTTTTTTAATTTATCTTTTTCTTCCTCTTTCTGCTTCCAGTTGAGCTTGTTTCTCCGTTAATTATATAAAAAATCCCACCTCCATAGATAGATGAATTTAATTATTTCATCTGTCTACTTAAGTGGGATTATATCAATGGTCCTTAAAAATTATACTAAATATTATTTTTTACGTAATTAAGCCTTCCGCCTACATTAATTACATCAATTTCTTTTTCTGTTAAATTAACTGTAACTTCGAATTCTGTTCCCTTAGTAACGTTTTTAACCTTAATAGTTCCAACCTCTAAAGAGTGCTTTATATTATCAATAACTAAATCATCAACTAAATCTATGTTATAATAATCTCTTTCTTCTTTAAATTCCATAGGAATTATACCATTATTAATCAAGTTAGCTTTATGAATTCTAGCAAATGATTTAGCAATTACAGCCTTTACCCCAAGGTATAGTGGTGCTAATGCAGCATGTTCTCTAGAAGAACCTTGTCCATAGTTATCACCTGCAATTATGAAACCACCATTATATTCCTTAGCTCTCTTAGGGAACTCTGTATCTACTGTATTAAAACAGAATTCTGAAAGATATGGAATATTAGATCTAAATGGAAGAAGTTTTGCATTTGAAGGCATTATATGATCTGTTGTTATATTATCCTCAACCTTTATTAACACCTTACCTTCAACACTATCCCCTAATTGCTTATTTACTGGAAATGGTTTTATATTCGGTCCTCTTACAACATCAACCTCTGCATTTGTTGGTGCAGGCGCTAATATCATTGAATCATCTATTAAAAATCTTTCAGGCATATCTATTGTCAAATCTACATCTAATTCAGTTGGATCTGTTAAAACTCCTGTTATTGCAGATACTGCCGCTGTTTCAGGACTTACTAGAAATATCTTAGCAGATAGGGTTCCACTTCTACCATAGAAGTTTCTATTAAAAGTTCTTAAAGAAACTGCATTTGTTGATGGTGCTTGTCCCATACCTATGCAAGGTCCACAAGAGTTTTCTAATATTCTTGCACCTGCACTAATAATATCAGCTAATGCTCCATTTCTAGCTATCATCTCCATAACTTGTCTTGATCCAGGCGCTATTACCAAACTTACATTAGGATTAACCTTTCTTCCCTTTAGTATTTTAGCAACCTTCATTAGATCTTCATATGAGGAATTTGTGCAGCTACCAATTGCTACTTGGTCCACTTTTATCTTTCCAAACTCTTTTACTTCCTTAACATTATCTGGACTATGAGGACCTGCAGCTAGTGGCACTAATTCATCTAAATTTATAGTTATTTCATCGTCATATAATGCATCCGCATCAGGTTTGAATTCTATCCAATCTTCTTCTCTTCCCTGAGCCTTAAAAAACTCTAAAGTTCTTTCATCACTTGGGAAAATAGAAGTTGTTGCTCCTAATTCAGCTCCCATATTTGTTATAGTAGCTCTTTGTGGAACTGATAGTGACTTAACACCTTCACCAGCATATTCAAATACCTTTCCAACACCACCTTTTACAGTTAACTTTCTTAATACTTCTAATATTATATCCTTAGATGCTACCATCTTATTTAATTTACCTTCCAGGTTAACCTTAACTACTTTAGGAGTATTTATATTATAAGCTCCTCCCCCCATAGCTAAAGCAACATCTAATCCACCAGCCCCCATAGCTAGCATACCAACTCCACCTGCTGTTGGAGTATGGCTGTCAGATCCAATTAACGTCTCTGATGGTGTTGAAAATCTTTCTAAAAATACTTGATGACATATTCCATTACCTGGCTTAGAAAAATACACACCATATTTTGAAGCTACTGTTTGTATAAACTTGTGATCATCAGCATTTTCAAATCCTTGTTGTAACATATTATGATCTACAAATGCTACTGACCTTTTAGTTTTTACTCTATCAATCCCCATTGCTTCTAGTTGTAAATATGCCATTGTTCCTGTTGAATCTTGAGTTAAAGTTTGATCTATTTTAATTGCTATTGGTTCTCCTGCCTTTAATTCACCTTCAACAATATGGCTTTTTAATATTTTATATACTAAATTATCGCCCATCTTCATTCCCCCTTAGTGCTTATTGCGATTTAGTTAGCTTTTTCTGCTAATTGCCTTTTATATTCTTTATATAACCCAACAATCTCTTTATCAAATAAACTTCTCTTTAATCTAACAGAAGTTGATCTAACCATTTCTAATATAACTGAAGCTTCTTCATTAGAAAGTTCTATATTATATTCTTTAAACTTATTTACAATAGCTGCCTTACCTGAATGCTTTCCTATTACTATTTGCCTTTCAAGACCAACTACACTCGGATCAAAAGCTTCATAATTTTTAGGATTCTTTATTGCTCCATCTGCATGAATACCTGATTCATGAGCAAACATATTTGTTCCTACTATAGCCTTCCAAATAGGTAACTCTCTACCTGATGCCTTAGAAACATATTCGGAAATTTCCCTAAACATTGTAGTATCCATGTCCACATCGCAGTCATAAACAAACTTTAATGCCATAACTACCTCTTCAAGGGCAGCATTTCCTGCTCTCTCCCCTAATCCATTAACTGTTACTCCTACATAGTTAGCGCCACCTCTTAATCCCGCTATGGCATTTGCAGTTGCCATACCAAAATCATTATGAGTATGCATCTCAATATCTAGTTTAGTATTGTCATGCAGACATTTAATTTCCTCTTCTATTTGGAATGGTCCCATTACACCAACTGTGTCACAATACCTAAATCTATCTGCACCAACTTCCTTTGCAGCCTTCATGAACTTAATTAAAAACTCTCTATCAGCTCTTGATGCATCTTCACCATTAACAGATACATATAAACCATTCTTCTTAGCATATTCTACAGACTTAACCATATTTTCTAGTACCCATTCTCTTGATGTCTTTAACTTATTCTTAATATGAATATCTGAAACTGATATTGATATAGCTACAGCATCTACTCCGCAATCTATAGACTCTTGTATATCAGATATGACAGCTCTATTCCAAGCCATTATACTGCTTTTTAGATTTCTCTTTACTATGGATTTAATTGCGTTTTTTTCATCTCCACCCATAGTTGGTATTCCTACTTCTAATTGGTCTACTCCTAAATCACTTAACATTGTTGCTATTGCTAACTTTTCTTCATTAGCAAATACAACACCGGCAGTTTGCTCTCCATCTCTAAGAGTTGTATCTACCACATAAATTTGTCTTCCATTTTTTAAATCTTTTACTGGCATAATATCCCCCTTTTCTTATTTCTTTGTTATATCCATTCGATTATCTATATAAAGCCCCAAAAAATTATCAGATATAACAATTTACTATTTTACCATTTTATTCTATCATACCAATTTATTATTAACAATAGAAAGCCAAAGATTTTTGCAAGTTTTATACAATTCCAATTCAATATTCTATATATATTTTTATATTATCACTAAAATACTACTAATTATTGCAAGATTAATTATAAAAATTGCATCATATACAAAAAGGATGCAACTTAATTGCATCCTTTTTCTACTTATATGTTGACCCGTGTGATTCTGTATGGGTTATTCTGTCATCTCTTTCATGTGATTTTCCAGATCCGAATCTTTCATCTAAGCTTAGATATCCTGTTACTCTTGAAATTCCTTGTATGTCATTACCTCCACATTTAGGGCATAAACACTCGTGGTTATGCAAAGTTTCTCCACAATCTTTGCAATATCTTATATGAAAATTAATACCAAGATAACTTATGTTAGTATTTTTATATGCATAATCAATTATATCTTTTATTGTATCTCCTGTAGGATTATCATCTACCTCTATATAGCTGATATGGCCTCCATTACAAAGCTTGTGGTAAGGTGCTTCAATATCAACTTTATCTTTAATTGATATTGGAAAACCAACAGGTATATGATAACTATTTGTATAATATTCTTTATCTGTAATTCCCTTCAAAATACCAAACATCTTTTGGTCTTGTTTTATAAACTTTCCCGAAAGACCTTCTGCTGGTGTAGCATAACAACTCCAGTTAAGATGAGTTTTTTCAGTTAACCTATCTATATTACTTCTAAGGAATGTAATTATTTTTTCACCAAGTTCCCTTGAAGCTGGATCTTCCCCATGATGCTTTCCTGTTAAAGCTACTAAAGTCTCTGCTAAACCTATAAATCCAATTCCCCAAGTTCCTTGTTTTAATATTGGTTCTATAGAATCTTCTTCATTAAGCCCTTCTGAACCTTTCATTAGATGCTGTCCTGCAACAAAAGGTAAATCTTTAACTCTTAGCCTCCTTAATATTCCATACCTATGCATTAATGCTTCTTCAGCTAAATCAATTCTCTCTTGAAATAATTTAAAGAATTTATCAATATCACCTTTTGCTTGAAGCCCTATTCTAGGTAAGTTTATTGTTGTTGGAGCTATATTTCCTCTTCCTTTACATCCTGGTTCCCCATTAATATTTTTCATTAGATATGTTCTACATCCCATAGTAGCTGGCATATATCCCTTATCATAATATTCCTTATTAAAATCAGCATCAATATTCATAAAAGTAGGATTCATCCTTTTAGCTGCTACTCTGCAAGCTAATTTATATAAATAGTAATATGGATCTCCCTCTTCTCTATTAACCCCCTCTTTTACTCTAAATATAATATTAGGGAATATAGGCTGCTCACCCTTTCCTAATCCCTTTTCATATTCTTCTAAAAATATTTTACAAACTAAAGCTGCATCATCACTGTTAGGAATACCTATATTAACAGAACTAAATGGAACTTGAGAACCAGCTCTAGAGTGCATAGTATTTAAGTTAAAAACTACACCTTGCATTGCTTGATGTATTCTTTCTGCTACCTTTTTTTCTAGTATACCTTCTATTCTTTCGCTTGAAACTCCTAATTCTTTTAATTCCTCTTTTATTTCTTTTCTTGTTGGTTCAACAAATATACCTAAATCATTATCAAAATCCGGATGAGATTGACCTCCAAACATGTCATTTTGTGTTGATTGTAGAAGTATACATGATAATTCTGCTGCTGTCTCTATTCTTTTAGGTGAATTTATTGTTCCATATCCTGTGTTAAAACCTTTTTCTAACACCTCTCGAGTAGGAATATGAAGACAATTTGTAGTTAAATTATAACTATCTAAATCATGATAATATAAATCTCCTGTTTCATGAGCCTTTGCTAATTTCTTAGGCATACTAGCTAATGTATGCCATTTATTTGATTCAGATGCTATTCTTAAAAGTTTAGAACTAAAATTATTTCCCACATTAGCATTATCTCTATCTGTTTCGTACCCTATCTGTTGAATTGCTTTCATTAAATCAGACTTAATTTCTCTAATCTTTGTTCTCTCTTTTCTATAAGTTGAATACGATATAGCAATGTTTTCATGTCCGCTATCTCTTAATGCCTTTTCAACTAAATTTTGAATTTCTTCTACAGATATATTTTCTTTCTCTGTCATTTCTATGTAATTTATAACCTTTTGCACACAGTCAAAGACCTGACTAGTCTTTAGGCTTACCCCCTCTTCAGTAGCTGCCTTCTTTATAGCGTTAGATATCTTATCGATATTAAACTCAACTGTTCTACCATCTCTTTTAACTACATATAGCATTAATAGCTCCCCTTCCATACAATATATTGTGCCCACCACCTTTATAATTATACTTTATTAAATCTCTCACTTCAATATTCCACAATTTTCAATTTTGTCAAAATACCTTCATTTACTATACTATTTGTCCAATTATCTTCACTTTTTATTTTTTTGTATTATTTTTCTAATAAATGAATAAACTAGTGCTATACCTATTTTTATTTTTGTTAAGGAGATAATTATGAAAAAAAGATTAGCTATAATAATAATAACAACTTTACTAGGAAGCTGCCTTTATGGTTGCAATAAAAAAGAAGCAGTTAATACTACTAATGTAGTAGAAAACAAATATTATTTTCCTTATACAGGAGAAGAATGTGATCAAACTTCTATGAATAATACTCCTTTTATGGTTATGGTAGAAAACTCACCAGCTGCTCGTCCACAAAGCGGTTTATCACAAGCAGATATTATTTATGAAACATCTGCTGAAGGTGGGATACCAAGATTTATGGCTTTATTCCATAGTCAGTCACCTTCTACAATTGGACCCGTTAGAAGTGTTAGACCTTACTATATAACACTTTCTAGAGAAAACTCGCTACCTTTTGCCCATTGCGGTGGTTCATTAGATGCATTAAACGAAATTAAACAGGATAATTCTATAATGAGTATAAACGAGATATCTAAAGAACATTACTTTTGGAGAGATTCTACAAGGAAAGCTCCTCACAACCTATATACATCATCTGAAAAAATACGCAGTTTTATATCTACTACTGATTGGAATGTAAAGCCTAAAAACTTCTCTGATTTTAATAATGAATATTACAAGAAGAATAATTATAAAGCATGTGATGATATTTCAATAACTATTAATAATCATTACAACACTTCCTACACTTATAACAATAATGTCTATACTAAATACATGGATGGTGAAAAAGCATGGGATATGGCATATGAATCTCCTCTTGAATTTTCCAACGTAATAATACAAAAAACTGATATAAAGTTGGGGGAAGATGGATTGCACCTTGATATAAACCTAATTGGTGAAGGTGATGGTCTTCTATTAAGTAACGGAAAAATTTTAGATATCAAATGGAGAAAATATAGTGAACTATCTGAAACCAAATTATATGATATGAACGGAAATGAACTTCCTCTTTCCACTGGTAAGACTATTTGGCATATTGTAGATAACAAAACTAGCATTAAATATTAAATATAAAAGAATCTCGCAAAAGCGAGATTCTTCTTATTATGGTCTTATAATGTTAGTACAATTCTTTAAATCCTTATTTTATTATTGAATAACCTTATCACTTTTGATATAGTTAACTATATCAATAGTGATAAGGTTTTAGAAAATTACATATATTATTTATATAAATATTAGGAGGTTTTTATATGCAAAAGATAGGCATAATTACAGATAGCGCTTCAGACATAACAAATGACATTATAGAAAAATATAATATAAAAGTTGCACCTTTTAGAATAATATATTCAGATAAAGAATATGAGGATAAAGTTGATATAACTCCTGAAGAGGTATATTCTTCCTTACACAAGGAGATTCCTACAACTTCTTTACCAAATGTAGAAAGAATAAATGAGATACTAGATGAATTTGAAAAGGAAGGATACACTCATATTATATCTATAAACATTTCTAGTGCTCTTTCTGGCACTAGTAATTCTATTAGATTAGTACTTGAAGACCATCCTAAATTAACTTCATTTGTATTTGATACAAAAACTTTAACAATGGCAGAAGGTTGCTTAGTTATAGAAGCTGCAAAATTAGTTGAAGAAGGAAAAACCTTTGAAGAAATCATATCTATATTACCAACATTAAGACCTAAGGTTCAATGTTACTTTACACTTAATACATTAGAATACTTAAAAAAGGGCGGAAGAATTGGTAAGGTATCAGGAACAATAGGTGAAATATTAAGTCTTAAACCAATTATAGAAGTTGGTGATGATGGTATTTATAATACTTATGCAAAAGTAAGAGGAAGAAAGCAATCTCTTACAAAGTTACGTAAGATATTAGATAGTTACTTAGAAAAAGGTAAATGTAATGTTTGGGTTCTTCATGGTCATTCTGAGGAAGACTGTAAATATCTTTACAATTCCTTTAAAGATTTAGATAATATAAATAACATAGAAACTGGTTCAATTGGTCCTGCTCTTGGAGTTCATACTGGTCCTGGTCTAGTAGGTTTCATAGTTCAAGAGGTAGAATAAATTAATGAATGATTTATCCTCTATGAGTCCTCAAGAGCTAAAAGCTGCAGAAAAGCAACTATATGAAGAATATAAGCAAAAGGTTGCTCAACTAAAGAAGGTTCAGAAGGAAAAGGAAGCTGTAGGGCAGGTCTTTACAAAAGGACTTCTCCCTATATATGTCCTTTACATCTTAAGTCTTGGCCCTTCAAACGGAAATGATATATCACACAAAATAGGTGAAAGAACTGGTGGTTTATGGATTCCTAGTACAGGAGGTATCTACCCTCTTCTAAAAAAATTAGAAAAGCAGGATTTAATTATTGGAGAATGGGATGATCTGAACAAAAAATTTCAAAAGATATATACTTTAACTCCACAAGGAATGTTAGAGTTTGAAAATAAAAAGCAACTTTTAAAACCTAAAATCGAAGAAGCATTAAAAGTCTTTAAAATAATTTATCGAGATATTTATTAGATATACTTTTTATAAGTATATCTTTTCTTTTTATTGCCATGCTAAATATAAGGAGGTAGTAAAATGAGAGGAATAATAATTGATAAGAATTTTTCAGAAGCTTTTGTATGCCTTGAAGATGGTGAAACTATTTCAATTCCATCATCTGAAGTTACAGATTCTAATGTAGGAGATATGATTACACTATCTAATATATCAATTCCCACAAATTATAACTCTAACACTAATTTGATAAATGAAAAGTTGCTAGACTTTTTTTAGGTAAAATAAAAAGGTGGAGTGGATACTTATTTTGCTTGTTCCGTCGCTACGCTCCAAGTCAAATCAAAACAAATATCCCTCCTCTCATACTGAAGGTAAGGAAATTATAAACTCATTATCCTTGATCTTATATTTTCCTAAACATTAAAAAAGATGCCTTTTGGCATCTTTTTATTAATTAATCACCACAAGTAATTGCACTTACAGGACAACTTGCTTGGGCATCTGCGGCTGCATCTTCACAATTTGAAGGAACCTCATCAACAATTACATGAGCCTTTCCATCATCTTGTAATTCAAACACCTCTTCACAAATAGATGGACATAATCCACATCCTATACAAGTATCTTGATCTACTACTGCTTTCATTATTCATTCTCCTTCCTATAGGAATTTACATACATAGCTTACCCAAGGAAGAAAAAATTATTACTTTAACTAATATAATCCTTCAAATATTAAAGAATATAGTGGACTATCTATTACATACTCTTCTGCTTTACCTTCTTCTAAAGCTTCTGTAAATTCTAAGTCTATTGGTAACTCACCTAATAATGGTAGCCCTAAATATTCAGCATGCTCTTCTGCTGACTTCTTACTAAATACTCTTATTTTTTTATCACAATCTGTACATGTGATGTAAGACATGTTTTCAACTACACCTTTTATTTTTATACCTATCTTTTCAGCCATTATTACAACTTTTTTAACTATCATTGACACCATATCTTGAGGTGTAGATACAATTACTAATTCTTTTATAGGGAAATCCTGCATTACTGTTAAAGCTATATCCCCTGTTCCTGGTGGCATATCTATTAATAAATAATCTAAATCTCCCCACTCAGTATCTACATACATTTGGTTTAAAACTCCAGTTATTACTGGCCCCCTCCAAATAACAGGTTGATCTTCAACTTGTGTAACTAAATTCATAGACATAACTTTTATACCTGAATTAGTTTCTACAGGTATAAACTTCACTGTGTTCTCATCAATAGGAATTATTTGACCTCTCTTTTGGTTTATCCCGAAAAATCTTGGCATAGAAGGTCCTGTTATATCTGCATCTAATACACCAACAGAATAACCTTTCTTTCTAAGCATTGAAGCCATTATTCCTGTAACAGTAGATTTACCAACTCCACCTTTACCACTAATTACTCCTATAACATTCTTTATATTACCATATTTAGGTAAAACTTTAATTGAACATGTTGATGTACCTTGTGAAGAACATGTTCCTTTACTTGGACAATTATCACAACTACTCATTTCCTCTTCCTCCATTGTATATTAATTACCACTCATCTGGTTTTTCTCCTGGGTTTCCTATGTATATATCCCAGCTTTTATATTCATAATTTCCTACTACATAATAGGTTTCATAAACTTTATCCTTTTTATTATCTACAGTTATTACAGTTCTAAATTTCTTTGAACTATAACCCTTATTCTTTACAGTTATCACAGTATCAAATTCTTCTGAATTATTATTAATCAACTTTGTACCCGCAACAACTTTATCTAAGTTTTTTTCAAACTTTTTTAAATCAACAGAAAACATATATTTTAAACAATCTACGTCTCCAGTTATATCTATACCTACCTTATTATCCCCTTTTGATAATTCATCCTTTTTTAATTCTAATACCTGCAATATAGAATTATAGTAAATATCCTCAAAGTCTCTTGGTTTTCTTATAAAGGATAAATTTTGAGTTATACTATCATCTAGGCTTTTTGAAACAAGATAAGAGTTATTGTCGTCATAAAAGTTCCCTACTCCTCTTTCATCTACACTAACTACATAGTTGTAGGACTTAACTTCATCTCCCATATATATTTCAAATACATAGTCTGGATCAAGGGAAGTTTTTTCATCCTTAATATTTCCCTTTGAAAGTATCTTATATATATTTTGTATTGCACTCTGATCATTTACAATAAATCTAAAACCAGCATCTCTTGAGCTTTGAATAATTATTTTATCTACTTTATTTTGAAGTAAATAATCAAAATCAGTATTTCTTAAGCCAACCTTTACTAAAGCAGTATCTATTACACCACACCCCGTTAAAGACATACATATAAATATAAATACAGACACTAAGGTAAATTTATACTTCTTCACTTTCCTTTTTTCTCTCCTTTTGTTTTTGAATAAAATATATAGCTAATCCAAATATAAATGTAAAGATAGCTATAAATTGTGATGTGGATAAAACTCCAACACTTCCTCTTGGATCATTTCTTAAAAATTCTACTAGGAATCTTCCTACACTATATATAATAACATATAAGGAGAAAATATGTCCGTCTACCCTATTCCTTTTAGAGTACCATATAAGAAAAGCTGCTAAGGCAAAATCAAAAATAGCAGAATATATTTGTGTTGGATATAAGGGTACCCCTGCTGGTGCTAAAGCTCCTTCTGGAAATATTATACCAAACTTTCCTGTGGTTTCAGCTCCATAGCAACATCCTGCTAGAAAACATCCTATTCTTCCAAAACCTTGTGCTAATGCTACTCCAGGAACAACACAATCAAATATTTTCATAGTATTCCACTTATTATTTCTACAATAAATGTATATAGATAACGCCCCTAGTATAATGGCTCCATATATAACAAACCCCTCACCAAAATTTAATAAAATAGATGGATCTTTAATTATATTTTTAAGCTCAGTTATTATAAATAACAACTTACCACCTAGGACACCACATATAACAGCTATTACAATTAAGTTAAATACTTTATCTTCATCATACCCTAACTTTTCGGCTCTCTTTGTAAACATATATCCAGCCACAATTACACCTATGGCAATCATAAGACCATAACTGTAGACATTATGTCCAAAAATTTCAAATAAAACTAACCTCATGACTCCTCCTTACTTTATAATCTAATAAATTAGGAGAAGCTTAATAGCTTCTCCTAATATTTAAATTATAATACTTTAAGTTATTAATGGCAAATTCTTATTTCTTTTGTGCACTAATGCTTGACACTATTACATCATATATAGCATTCATATTATCTTTATATGATCCCTTCTTTGCTGTAAAAGCAAATTTACCAACCCTTGTATCATCTAACCTTAAGTAATAATTTGTATTTATAAAAGAATACCCATTCTCCACCTTAGTTGTATATTCTAATTTAATTCCCTTATAACCATTACAACTATAATTTTCAATATTCTCATTACTATGCTTAAGGGCAAGATTGTCTATATCTTTTTGTGCTAATACCTTAACATCTTCTTCAGTACTCAATAATTCTACATATCCCATTATATTTTTTTCTTCGCTATTAAACTCTGCTTGATAAAGTTTATATGAGTTTTCTGCTTTTTCTTTGACTACCCAAGTTTCTGGTATAGAATATGAATATCCCTGATTCTTCATTGAAAATTCATCTAGAGAACTTATATCATTATCTAATAAAGCTACCTGTTTGAAATTATTATTAAAGAATCTTTGAGAAAAAATTAATATTATTACTAGAATTACTAATATAGCAGTCATTAATAATTGCTTTTTTTTCATTTAATAAGGTTATCCTACTTCATTGGAACTACAACTGTTGAATTCTTATAATCGTAGAACATTAACCAACAACCTTCTTTATCTTTGTCACCACTCATCCAAGTAACAAAACCTGTCTTTCCAGCGTAAGGTTGTTCATCTTTATCCTTCTTTCCTGGAACCCCGTAAACTATATACTTTAGGTTTCCTTTTTTATCACATTTATAGCCAAGCATGAAATAGCCATACTTCTTAATATATGGATAGTAGTTTAACATTGGATAATATGCTATTGTATACTTATTATAATTAGATATATTGCACATGTCATCTAAACTCTTAATATTAACTTTATACCATTTACAATACTTAATTTCCTTAAACTTATTTTTAACCTCTTCAAAGTCCTTAACAATATTCTCAAAGAATTCACCTAGTGAACCTCTCATTTCAAAATCATAAGGATCTAATTCCTTTTCTTCTACTATTTGTGCTTCATATTCATCAAACCTATATTCTTCTGACTCTATTGCATCTCTCTTTTTACAAGCTCCCATGCAGCCCATATTTTCTGTATATTTTTGATCGCAATAGTTTATCTTTTCACACTTATCTTCTTTTTCTTCTTTTTCTTCTTTTTCTTCTTTATGATGATCCTCTTTGCATTCATCATGTTTTTCTTTCTTTTTAACTTCTTCATGATAGTCTTTATCATCTTTCTTACACTTATCTTTCATTTCATCCTTGCATTTATCTTCATGATTGTCTTTATGTTCTTTTTCTTCATGATGCTCTTTATGTTCAGGCTCTACACACTTAACTTCTTCAACCTTTTTTACTTCTTTTTTTACTTCCTTAACTTCTTTTACTTCTATATTCTCTTTATTCTTGTCAATATGCTTTAACACTTTGCACTTCTTCCAACTATCGCCTACATTCTCGCCATTCATAAATCCATACATTAAATATGTAAGTTCTCCGCCTACATACTTACATATTGCGGCACCAGAAATCTTATCATAAGAAAAATCTAAACCTGCAATATTATTTACATAATACTCTTTAGATGCTTCTCCTTTTCCTATATCACTAATCTCTAATACCCCTAAATCTACTATTTGCTTCATGTCTTTCTTATAACATATAAGTAAAATAGAATACTTTTCTTCTTTCTTTAAGTTTTGTGCATAAAAAGAAATCTTGCATTTATCTCCTTTAGCTTCTATTTTTGCATAACCTGACAAGGCTTTTTCACCTGAAGCAGCATGAGTTTTCTCATCCTCCTGTAAAATTATAAAGTTTCTATACAATTTATTATGTGCCAAACGCCTATTCCCTCCACATATATTACTTCAATACATTATATGCTTAGCGGTCCTTATTATTCCTTTGTAAGTATTCCTTAAAAAAATAAAGGTAGATGTATTTATCTACCTTTAAAGCATTAACTATTTCTTATATTAATTATATTATCAGATAACAAAGCAAATTCATGTAATGATAAAGTTTCCCCTCTTCTCTTTTGATCTATACCCGATAATTCAAAAGCCTTCTCTATCTCTTCTTTTTTCATACCTAAAAATTTAACAGCATTCCACATAGTCTTTCTTCTCATATTGAATGCATTTCTAATTATTTCAAACATAAGTTTTTCGTCTTTAACTTCTACTCTTTTTTCAGATAACCTATCTAATCTTATTACTATTGAATCTACCTTTGGTCTTGGTATGAAGCTTCCTGGAGATACCTTTCTTACTATTTTAGTATCACAATAATATTGAACAAGTAATGATAGAGCCCCATATTCTTTACAATTAGGTTCTGCATTTATTCTCTCTGCAACTTCCTTTTGAATCATTATAGTTAAAGACTTAAAATTATAATTATCCTTAAGTAATTTAACTATTATTGGAGTAGTAACATAATAAGGTAAGTTTGCAACTAGCTTAACACTCTTCTCATCACCAATAATCTCATTAAAATCAACTTTTAATGCATCCTTATGTATAAGTGTGAAATTTTCATACTGTCCAAGTTCTTCTTGAAGTATTGGAATTAAATCATTATCTAACTCAATTGACACAACCTTCTTTGCCTTACCTATTAACTGTGCAGTTAATGAACCTACCCCTGGACCTATTTCTATTATTAAATCATCTTTATTTACTTCTGCACCATCTACTATATCAGTTAATACTGAATCATCTATTAAAAAGTTTTGACCTAGGCTTTTTGAAAACTTAAAATTATATTTTTTTACTAAATCTTGAGTTTTATAATCTTTTATATCCATTTACTATTCTCCTAATTGTTCTTCTATTTTTTTAATAGCGTCCATAAATTCTTCTAGAGTTATGCCATAATTATTTAATCTAGAAATCATTTGATTTGCATTTCCATATCCTATGCCCAACTCTTTACCAAGTATTATTCTCCTCGCTTTAGAATCTCCAACTCCTGTTAATTTAAACCTAAACATATCTTTCATGTCGAAAAATTCTCTTTTTTCCTCTAGTGTAACTTTTGCATTTTCAAGTGCTTTGATTATAGTTTCTGGACTAGCATTTTCCACACCAATATCCCCATCTTTAAGTCCATCTTCTTGGGCAATATATGCATGCTTTACCCCTTTTACTCTTTTTGATATTATACTTCTAATCTTTTCTCCAGCAAAGTCAGGGTCTGTAAGTACTATTACCCCCTTCCTCTTTTGAGCTTCTTTTATTCTTTCTATAATCTTTGCATTTATACCAAACCCACTAGTTGCAATAATTTCTGCATCTACAGCCTTTTTAACTGCTGTTATATCATCTCTTCCTTCTACAACTATAACTTCTTTAATCAAATTGTTTCTTCCTTTCACTTAAACCTATATTTAATTTACATATATATATGTATTATGTCAAATTTCTAAAAAAATAAGAGATAACTTTTCGTTATCTCTTAAAATTAATTACCATTCACCCGGATAAGCAATTACTAGTACTTCAACGTTATACTTTCTTCCCCAAGTTTTACATTGGCTTGAAGAATTAAAGTAAACATCAATAATATTTCCTTTAATTGCACCACCAGTATCTGCAGCTATAGCATAGCCATAACCTTTTACCCAAACCTTACTTCCAAGTGGAATAACTCTTGGGTCTACTGCAACTGTACTTAATCCTCCTGGATTATACACTGGTGTTCTTCCTGTAGCTGTTTTTCCATGTCCAGAGTATGCTGTTGATTCCATAAATAGTCTTTTCTTTCCTACTATATTACCGCCTCTATTAGCTGTAATGTACGCTCCACCTTTAACTACTAATTGATCTTCGGCAGCTTTGATTGGCTTTTGGCTAATTGCTTCTTTAGAAACAACTTCACCATCATGCTTTACAATCTTATATGTTACTTCCTTTTCACCATTAACGCCCTTACGAGTAACTTCCTTATATGATACGTCTTTAGTTTGATCAACTTCTGTCTTAGTGCTATATGGAATTATTTCTGTCTCAACAACTTCCTCTACTGATACCTGTACCACTTGAACATCTAAATTAGATTCAATTGGAGTATCTACAGAAGGTGTTACTATATCATCACCCTCTTGATATTCTATGCCTTTTTCTTTAAGCATATCTGTTTCTGCTATTAGCATCTCTCCTATTGTATCCTCAGCTGTTTCTAGCTCTAACTCTTGGCCGGCTATAACAACCTTTACTGGTACAGCTTTCTTAATATTAATTTCTTGGTTTTCTGATACCTTGGATTCTAAGGATGGTTGTACTTTATCCTTAGCACCTAATTCGATGCCTTGATCTTCCAACACATCTTTAACAGTCCCTTTATATGTGACAAATGTTTCATTACTTCCGTCTATACTTATATTTACTGTCTTTCTCATGCTGACAACTGTCATAGTTAAAATTACTGCTAAAGCAGTTAATCCTAACAAAATCTTTGCCTTCGGACCGTTAGAAAAACTTCTCTTTAAGTGTTCTTTAAATTTTTCTACCATTTATTTCCCTCCCTTGGCAAGAGCGTCTTCTGAATTATATATCAAACTTGCACCAATTGTCAAATTTCATACTCTTGCTACTAATGAACATACATAAAATGCACCCTGTGCATAAAAGAATAATAAAATAATTATAATAGCTTTTTTGTTCTTATTGGGCTCCTAAAAATAAATGATATTACTAAATTATACATATCCTCTTTTTGAATTATTACCTTATATTGTATTTTTATACAATCATAGATTTATTTTATATTATACACCTAATTTTATCAAATTAAAAAAGTTTTTATTAACAGTCTCATTCACTGTAATAGGGTCTACTTCTTTTATTAATGCAATCTTTTCTATTATATATTTTATATAATCTGATCTATTTCTTTTTCCCCTATTAGGCTCAGGCGACATATAAGGACAATCTGTCTCTACAAATAACCTATCTAATGGTATTTCTTTAACCACTTCTACCAACTTTTTAGCATTCTTAAATGTTATCACCCCTGTAACTCCAATATAATATCCTCTTTTTATACATTCCTTAGCAAACTCTACACTTCCTGAAAAACAGTGTACTACCCCCACCACATTAGGAAACTCCTTAATAACTTCTAACGTATCTGCGTGAGCATCCCTATCATGTATTATCACAGGAAGATTCATATCTTCTGCTAACTTCATTTGAGCCCTAAATGCATCTTTTTGAACATCTCTTGGTGGATTTTCATCCCAATAGTAATCTAATCCAATTTCACCCACTGCAACTATCTTATCATTCTCATTAATAATTCTTCTAAACTCTTCTAATCTATCTTCTGTAAGCTCATTAGCATTCTCTGGATGTATACCTATAGCCCCATAAATAAAATTCTTTTCTTTTATAAGCCTACAGGTTTTACCAACACTATCATATGTTGAGGAACAATTTAGTATTCCAATAACCCCATTTTCTACTAACTCTGCAAAGACCTCTTCTCTATCATTATCAAATGAATCATCATCATAATGAGCATGGCTATCAAAAATTCTATACTTATTTTCCATATAAACACATCCTATCTAGTAATTTATTTATATATTATACACCATTGACAAAAAAATAGCCTATATAGCTGATTCTCTTTCATGAATCTCTACTATATAGACCACTTTCAATTAATTTCAACTTATTAAAGAGGTATGGATTCTAGCTTTCTTAAACTGTTATCATAATCCTTAACTACACCTTCTACATCACTTTTTAAGCTGCTTTCTAGATCACTATGTTCTTCAATAAATTTATTAGCATTATCAATTCCAACTTTCATTGCTTCTATTGCATTATCTAATATTTCTTTATCACTATTGACAGAAAGTAGTTTGATTTTTTGAAAAAATTCACTCATCATACCTATTACTCCTAAGGAATCATTGGCATCTCCACCAAGTTGCTCAATTCTATGTGTTATTGATTCTTCATGTCTCTTAAATGTTTCTGTAACTTGGACTAAAGAATCTTTTAACTCTTTAGACTCTGCCCTTTCAATATAATCTTTAAAAGTACTTCCTCCCATGTGGATTCCTTTTAAGAACTTATTCATTTCTTTTATTACTTCAGCATTATTACTATCCATAACTATCACCTCAAATATAGTTTTATATAAATATAAACTTTTATACTACTTTTTATTTATGTCACACAACTGTCATATCCTGAGTTTATATTTAAATACATAGTAGCTAAGACATATAAATTTTATGTTCTCTTATTTTTAATGTATGAAAAAGACCTAGAGTATTTATCCCCCTTTATATAAATGCTCTAGGTCTTTTCAATTGTTAATATTTATTAACATCTTGTTTTCAAAACATATTTCTTTTTGACACTATTTTGTCATATTAATAATGTAACATATAACTTGTAAAGTAGTTAAAGCATTATTATTTACCCCTTATAACCATCTTAAATAGATTGGTTTGTAGGACATCCCAAACCCCTATTGTGGATGTCCTAATTTTTTGTTTAATTTTTATCTTCTTTCATCAAGTTTAATTCTTCAATTACATTCTTTTTATCTATTTTTTCAAATAATATACTAATATCATCTATTTCACCTGACTTTATTTCTACATAACTCCAAGTTGCTTCATTTAAACTTATAAAGTTCCTTATTTTAGAAGAGGACTCAGGCATAAAAGGTTCTAATAAATTAGATAAATTTGCAATTAACTGCACACATACATATAAATCTTTACCACATTCTATCTTATCTTTCTTAACTTTTACCCATGGCTCAAATTCATCAAACATTTTATTTGCTTTTCTTATCATTTTAACTATTTGCTGTAAACCATCTTTAAATTCTCCGTCTTCTATTTTATCTCCAACGCTAAAATATAGCTGGAGTATCTCATTTTTCAATGACTTAGATACTTCTCCACTTGGAATTTTACCTCCAAAGTTCCTTTTAATAAAGGTTAACGTTCTATTTACAAGATTTCCATATAACCCAACTAAATCATTGTTGATGGTATTTATAAAATCTCTCCATGTAAAATCAGAATCCTTATTTTCTGGGCTATTTAATATTAGATAATATCTTACTGCATCTGAATTATATCTATCAATTATGTGATCTACCCATATTGCCCAATTTTTTGCTGCTGAAAATCTCTTTCCTTCAAGCTTTAAATACTCTCCAGACACCTCTCTAATTGATGGATTTTTTATTCCTAATCCAGATAATATTGCCGGGAAAATAACTGTATGGAATGGAATATTATCTTTACCATGAACAAAGTAAACCCTACTATCTTCACCGTCCCAATATTCCTTATAATCTTCCCCACGTTCTTCAAGAACTTGCATACTTGCTGTTAAATATCCCATTACAGCTTCAATCCAAACATATATTTTCTTATCTTCATAACCACTTAATGGTACATCTATTCCCCAATTAAAATCTCTTGTTACAGCCCTATCTCTTAGGCCTTCATCAAGATATCTTTTAGTAATTACTTCAGCATTTTTTCTCCAACCTTGTTGCTTTATATATAATCTTCTCACATCATTTTCAAACTTAGACAAAGCAAAAAATAAATGACTCGTATTTTTAATTACTGGCTCAGAGCCACATATTTTACACTTTTTATTTAAAATTTCTGATGCTTCAAATATCTCAGAGCATTCTAGACATTGATCACCTAATGCCTCTCCTCCGCAAATTGGACATTTTCCCTCTATATATCTATCAGATAAAAACTCACCACACTTTTCGCAATATACCTGTTCAATATCTTTTTCATATATATATCCCTTATTATATAGTTCTAATATAAAGCTTTTAACACTATTACTATGATATTCCGTATGAGTTTGAGTGAATAAATCAAAAGAAAAATTCAGCTTTTTAAAACAATTTAAAAACTCATTATAATATTTTTTAGAGGCTTCTAATGGTGTTATTCCTTCTTCTTTTGCTTTCATTGTTACAGGAGTTCCATGGGAGTCACATCCTGATACAAACACCACTTCATCTCCCATTAACCTATGATATCTAGCCAAAATATCCCCTGGTAATAATACTGCTATTCTTCCTAAGTGCAATGGACCATTAGCATAAGGCCATGCATTCCCTATAATTACATTCAATAATATAACCCCCTTCAAAAATAATAAAACTTAAGCATAAACTTTCAATTATAGGAACTTCTTTTAACAAAAACCCAGCAATAGCTGGGTTCTATGTTTACCTTTATTAACTTTTATTCTTATTATCTAACTACACTACCTGTTGGTAATTCTCCTGGATTAACAAGTGTTAATAAACTATCATCATCAGTAGACGCCGCAAGAATCATTCCTTGTGATAGTTCTCCTCTTAATTTAACTGGTTTTAAATTAGCTACAAGCACTACATACTTTCCAACTAATTCTTCTGGCTTATAGTACTTTGCTATACCAGAAACCACTTGTCTTTCCTCTCCACCTAAATCAACTTTTAATTTAAGTAACTTCTTAGCTCCCTTAATTGGTTCACAAGCAAGAACTTTTACCACTCTTAAATCTAACTTTTCAAAATCCTCTATAGTTATCTCTTCTTTAATAGGTTGTATTTCTCTTTTAACTTCTTTCTTTTGAGCAGCTTGAATAGCCTCTAATTCAGCAAGTTTTGCATCTACGTCTATTCTAGGGAATAAGTTTTCACCTTTATGAACCTTAGTTCCTGCAATAGTTCCATCAAAGCTTGATAATGTTGCCCACTCAACTACTGTAGTATTTAATTGTTCATTGATCTTCTTAGCAGTATCAGGTAAAAATGCTGATAATAATACAGATGAGAATCTTAAACTTTCAGCTAAGTTATATAATACAGTTCCTAATCTTTCTTTCTTGTCTTCATCCTTTGCTAATATCCAAGGAGTTGTTTCATCTATATATTTATTAGCTCTTCCTATTAAGTTAAATATAGCTTCTAAAGCTTCTGGAATTCTTAATTCATCAATAGCTTTTTCTACTAGCTTAGGAGTTTCTACTGCCAAGTTTATTAATTCATTATCAATATCTTCCTTAGCTGTTGGAGCAGGTATTACGCCATCAAAGTACTTTTCTACCATTGCAACTGTTCTAGATAAAAGGTTTCCTAAATCATTACATAAGTCTGAATTTATCTTCTTTATGAAAATTTCATTATTAAATAATCCATCTGATCCAAATGGAATTTCTCTTAAAAGGTAGTATCTTACTGGATCCACTCCAAAGTTTTCAACTAAAACTACTGGATCTACAACATTTCCTTTAGATTTAGACATCTTTCCTCCATCAACAAGTAACCATCCGTGTCCAAATACTTGTTTTGGTAATGGTAAATCTAATGCCATCAACATAATTGGCCAATAAATAGTATGGAATCTTAATATATCCTTACCTATTAAATGTACATCTGCAGGCCAATATTTCTTGTATAATTCGTCGTTATCACTTCCATATCCTAATGCAGTAATATAGTTAGATAGTGCATCTATCCAAACATAAACAACGTGATCTTCATCAAATGTTACTGGAACACCCCAGTCAAAGCTTGTTCTTGATACACAAAGATCTTGTAGCCCTGGCTTTAAGAAGTTATTTAACATTTCATTCTTTCTTGATTCTGGTTGAATAAAATCTGGATGTTCTTCTATATACTTTATTAATCTTTCTGCATACTTACTCATTTGGAAGAAGTAAGCTTCTTCTTTTGATTTTTCTACTGGTCTTCCACAATCAGGACAATTTCCATTTACTAATTGAGTTTCAGTCCAGAAAGATTCACATGGTGTACAATATAATCCCTCATAAGAACTCTTATAAATATCACCTTTGTCATATAGCTTTTTAAAGATATCTTGAACAGCTTTAACATGATAGTCATCAGTTGTTCTAATAAACTTATCATAGCTAATATTCATCATTTTCCAAAGGTCCTTAATACCTGCAACTATTTCATTAACATGCTCAATAGGTGTTATTCCTTTTTCTTCAGCTATTCTTTGAATTTTTTGGCCATGTTCATCAGTTCCTGTTAAGAACATCACATCATAACCTGTTAATCTTTTAAATCTAGCAATTGCATCTGCAGCAACTGTAGTATAGGTGTTTCCTATATGTAAGTTAGTTGATGGATAGTAAATTGGTGTAGTTATATAATATGGTTTTTTACACATTTTTTAAATTCCTCCTTTTGTTTTCTGATAATAAAAAAGTCTCTATATAGGTATTTTTCCTATATAGAGACGTAATAAACTTATTTACGTGTTACCACTCTAATTCTTTTTTATCTCACGATAAAAAACTCACTAAGTGACTATCATCACTCTGCAATATAACGGTTGCTACCGTAACCATCTAACTTATTTAAGCTCAAAGGTTCTACTCCAAGACCATCTTCACAAAGCTTCTTTGACATTAACTTTCACCATACGTTAACTCTCTTTAGACTTTCTACTTTACTACTCTTCTCTTCATTGTATTTACTTATATTTTATGATAAATCAAAAAAAAATATCTGTCAAATAATTTTAAAGTTACCAACATAAATAAATTCATTTCTAAATTGTCAAAGAAATAAATTAATGCTATGGTATAATATTCTAAAAAAGTAAAGGGGAGATATAAATTGAATAGGTTTGAATTTCCTAAGGTTGGCTATAGAAACCTTAAAACTGCTTTATCAGTATTTATATGTATGGTTTTATTTGAACTAGCAGGAGATAAGAATCCTTTTTATGCTTGTATCGCAGCAGTTATATGTATGAAGGATACTGTTGAAAGTACTTTTAGTATGGGTAAAAATAGACTTATAGGTACTCTTCTTGGAGGTCTTATCGGAGTACTTTTTATATTTATAGTAGATAACATATTATTTCTACAATCTATAAATTCTCTTGTCACTGCTATAGGTGTAATTGGAGCAATTTACTTATGTAATATAATAAAAAAACCTGGTGCTGTTACTATTTGCTGTATTGTTTTTATAGGAATTATGATTAACTACGATGGACCAGCCTCATATTCTTATGCCATAGGTAGAAGTATTGATACTTCTATTGGAATAATAATAGCAATATTTATAAATAAATATATAAATCCTCCTGTAGAGAAAAATAAAGATTAACAAATAGTTTTCAGAATATTCTTGATTGTAAATATTTTCTTATATATAATAAAAATAACAGTCGAAAAAAGAAGATTTATTTTTAGGGGGTATTGGGATGAGTGATTTATCATTATTTAAAGCATTTTTGGTAGAAGCAAAGAAAAATTCTTATAATGGTCGAAATAAAAAAGTTCAATCTTCTAAACCAAACTCAGATGATTTTACTTTTAAAAAATACGATTATTACTACCTAGATAGCCACATAGGTAAACAAAGGTTTATTGGTCAAGAAATTATTTGGAAAGATGAAAAGTCTTATTGGGGAATGAACTATGTTGGAAAATTATTAACTAATGATATTCCAAATGGTTTTTCGGACTTTTTATCAGAAGCTTTATCTAGGGTTTCTGAAGATGCTCCTTATAGAGGACCAAAAAGTTTTAGAAAATCCGACTTTGAATATCAATGTGTTTGGAATGGAGAAGTTGATTCTTTTAAAGGCGAAGAATTTATATCTTATAAAGGTTCACCGATATTTAAATTAGATTTTCATGGTGGAACAATAAGATAGGCAATAAAAAAGAGCGATACTAAGGTAAGCATTACCCTAATATCGCTCTTTTTTTATATTCTTATATTTATTTATTTTTATATCTTTACTTATTCTTTAACCTCATCTACAGGTTTTCCTATGAAATATATTAATAAGCTAAGTCCTATAATAGATAATGGTAATACAATATATACTGGTAACCCTAAACCAACAGGAATATAACCAAATAATATTGTAAGTACTGCTACGAATAATGCATACCACATTTGAGTCTTAACGTGAGCAATATGATCACATCCCGCTCCCATTGATGACATTATTGTTGTATCTGATATAGGTGAACAATGATCTCCAAATATTGCTCCTGTTAATACAGCACTTGTACTCATAATAATATAAGTCATATCTGGTGAAATCGCATGTGCTAGAGGAATAGCAAGTGGCATTAATATACCCATTGTTCCATAAGCAGTTCCTGTTGCAAATGAAATTACAGCTCCAAATATAAATATTACACTTGGTAACAAGAATTGTGGTAATGAATCTGATAATAATGTTACTAGATATTGTGCTGTACCTAATTCTTTAATTACTGAACTTAAAGACCAAGCAAGTATTAATATAACTCCAGTTATAATTAATCCCTTCATTCCATCTATCCAGATTTCTATACCTTCTGATATAGTAAATATCTTCTTACAAACACCTAAAATTAATGCTACAATACTTGCAAATAATGCTGCTTGGAATAATGCTATAGAAGCATCTGCATTACTGAAGGTTTGTTGTATTGCTGTAAATGAAAACGGAGATTCTGTTAACACAGCTTTTAATGCTATATCTTCTCCTGCCATAATTGCAGTATACCCACTATAATAAAAACTTGCTAGAGCTGCTACTATTAATGTTCCTATTGGAATTATAGCATTCCATATACTTAATTTAATTCCACTCTTAGCTTCAAATTCTTCAGCAGTATCTTCATCTATTGCAATATCCTTTAATTCTTGCTCTCCTCTTCTTGCTTTTATTTCAGCATTTCTCATTGGTCCAAAATCTCTTAAAAGTACAGCTGAAATAACTACAAATGCAAGTATTAAAATGTTATAGAACCTATATGGAATAGTTTGTAAGAATACTCCAAATGAATCTACATTTTGCCCTATTCCAGCAAATGCATCTCCAATTAGTCCTACTTCAAGTCCTATCCATGTTGATATTATTGCAAGACCTGCAATAGGCGCCGCTGTTGCATCTATTATAAAAGATAATTTTTCTCTTGATACCTTCATCTTATCTGCTACTGGCTTCATTATTGGTCCAACAATTAATGCATTTGCATAATCATCAAAGAAAACAAATAACCCTAATAACCAAGTAACAATTTGTGTACTTCTAGGTGTCTTTGCCATTTTAGCAAGTGCTTCAGCTACTGCTCTAGCTCCACCCATCTTAGAAATTAAATTAATAACTCCTCCAATAACCAATACTTGTAATACAATACCTGCATTCCATGGATCAGCAAGTGAATTTAATGCTCTTTGTACAAAATCTAGAAATGCTTGCACCAAAGCTCCAAATACATTATATCCTGCAAGCTGTACCATAAAACACCCTGAAAGTGTTCCTATAAATAATGATATTACAACGTTTTTTGTTATAAACGCTAATATTATTGCTACCAATGGTGGTATAAGTGTTAATACCCCAAATCTTTCTGAATTTACTACAGCAGGCTCAACCTCTGCTGCAAATGCTACAGTTGATGATAGTAAAACCAATATCAATGTAGACATAAATAGTACTAAGTTTCTACTTCTGTTTTTCATAATGATTCCCCCTAAAATTTTTTAATTGTGAAAAGATTTAGAGGTAAAAATAGGAAAAGCCCTGAGATAACACTCAAGGCTTAAAACACACACATTAAAAATCCTGAATGATAGCTCACCACAAAAATATTTGTGACAGTCTTATACATATTCTGCATAAGCCCAGTATTAGAACATTAAAGCTTTAATTCTATACTTCGGCGATAATTCCTTTCCTATTGCTTCATTCTGCTTACGTCCACAAAAGTACTATTAAGTATCGCGCCTCTACCTCTTCTCTTATTCACTTGTAATAATTTAGGTTAATTATACATAACTTCTTAATGACTTGCAAGTTTTTTTTATATCTTTTAGCAGTTATTAACTTTTCCGTTTCTTTTTCTTACTTCTAAAACCGCCATCTCTAACTACTGCTATTAATAAAAATATAGCAAATATAGCTGATATAATGTATCCTGCTATCCCTATTAAAGATATCCCTTTATATATAGGTCCTACATTATTACTTATTATTAAAGATGATGCTATTATTAATGACGAAATAAGTAATGCTCCTACTAATCTATTTACCATATTGCTTATATGATCTACTGATTTCTCTAAATCTGCAATGGTAAAATTAACTTTAGCCCTACCATCTGATATACTACTTAATGCCTCAATAGTCTTAGTTGGTACTCTAGAAGCATCCCTTAAAAAGGAATACGCAGATAACACTAATTCTTCTTCATTTATGTCTTTTAATAGAAACAGCTTATTTTTTCCCTTTACGAATGACGTTATTACCGATATTATATCTAATTGCGGATCCACTTCTGCAATTACCCCTTCTAGTATTATTAATCCTCTAAAAAGTATTGCAAGCTCCTTAGGAAACTGTATATTATTATTCTCAACTATAGAAAACATCTCTTCTAATAATACAGCTACTTTTATATTTTTAAGAGATGTATTTAAATATGTTGTAAACAAATAAGATACGTCTTCATATAGATTTCCTTTATTTACTTTTCCCCTTTTTATTCCAATTGCTAAAATAAAATCTACTATTTTACTCTTATCTCCTGTAGCTACAGCTAGCATAGCCTTATTTAGCCATTCTTTTAAACTTTCATCTAGCTCTCCAGTTATACCAAAATCAATAAAACATATCTTTCCATTGCATATTAACAAATTTCCTGGATGAGGGTCCCCGTGAAAAAAGCCATCATCAAATATTTGCTTACAATATGATAATGCCAATTTCTTTGCAATTTCTTTGTTGCTATACCCTTCTTTTTTTATCATTTGCATATTATTTATCTTAAAACCATTAATATACTCTAATGTTAATACTTTCTCACTACACAAACCGAATATAACATCTGGAGCATATACGGGCACAATATTTTCATTATTTTTTTTAAACTTAACTATACTCTTACTTTCATCTATAAAATCTAGTTCCTTTTCAGTAGTTGATTCTAATTCTTCTATTACAGCAAGAGGATCAACTATATTAATATCAATCCTGCCTTTAGATAACTTTATTATCTTTTTCAGTATATCTATATCAGTCTTCATAATATTGTATATATCAGGTCTTTGAATCTTTACAATAACTGCTCTCCCATCATTTAATATAGCTTCATGAACCTGAGCTATAGATGCAGATGCTGTTGGCTCCTTACTAAAATATATAAAACATTCTTCAAGGTTTTTATTAAGGGACTCTTCAAATACACTCCTGATATTCTCATAACTTTCTTTTGGAGCTGAGTCTTGTAACTTTATTAATTCATTTATATATTCCTCTGGTAACAAATCTGGTCTTGTACTTAATATTTGACCAATTTTTATAAAGGTAGGACCTAATTCTTCAAATGCCATTCTTAAATTGCTAGGAGACCTTTTACTACTATTAAACTTACTATCAATTAAATATCCAAAACCATATGAAACAAAAACCTTTATAATCTCTTGAAACCTTTCTCTAGATTTCATATAAAAACTCAACTCCCTAAATAAAATCCCTTACTTAACCATCTATTAAGCAAGGGATTTAAGATTCCTAATTAATCTTTTTCTCTAGTTTTTCTATAATTCTTTTTAATTCTAATACATCAGCCTTTGTAGCATAATTCTTTTCTTCTAAGATATCACCTAACTCTTCTTTAGTTAATGGCTTTATATTATTTACCTTTTCTAACATAGATTCCTTTGCCCCATTAGCTGTACTTTTTACATCCCTTTTTAATTCTTCTGACAACTCTTTTCCTTCCTCTAAAGTTAGCTTCCCTCTCTCAACTAACTGAGAAATTACGTCTGTTGCTTTTTCATATGTTAAAGCAGCTGCACCAACTCCAGCTAAAAAGATATTCTTTGCATCACTTACCATAAAACCACCTCCAAATTCTTCTTAATTATCCATAAGTTATACTTGCCCAAAAATACCAAATTATATACTCTATTTATTCATAAATTCTTCTATTTCTTCTACAGTTTTAATCATATCTTTTGTTAAAACTTCAACACCTTCTGATGTAACAACCACATCATCTTCTATTCTTATTCCAATACCTTCTTCTTCTATATAAATTCCAGGTTCAACAGTCCAAACCATTCCTTCTTGTAAAATAACATCTCTATTATTTCCTTCAATATCATGAGTATCTAACCCTAAACTATGACCTATACTATGCCAATAGTAATTAGATACCTCTGCTTCATCTTTTATTAAACCTAAAGCAATGCATTCTTTTGCAATCCATTCTTTTGCTTTTTTATTTAACTCAAGGAAACCTACTCCTGGTTTTATTTCATTAATAACCTTCTCGTTAACTCTTAATACTGAATTATAAACTTCTTTTTGCCTTTCACTAAACTTTCCACTTACAGGGAATGTTCTTGAAATATCACCGTTATAATAATTATATTGTGCTCCTAAATCAAATAGAATTAAATCTCCATCTTTTATCTCACAATTATTATCAACATAATGTAATATGGTTGCATTTTTTCCTGCAGCAGCTATTGTTTTAAACGCAAAATCCTTTACCCCATTACTCTTACAAACAAAATCAAAATATGCTTCTAATTCATATTCCTTCATTCCTACTTTACAGTTTTTCATTAAACTATTTACACCTTCAATAGTTATATTTATCGCATTTTTTATCTCTTCAATCTCTTCCTTACTCTTGATTAATCTTAAGGGTGCAATTAATGGTGCTAAATTTCTTATATTTGCAAATGGATACTTACCTTTAACTTCATTTACAAACTCTCCAACAACATTTTTTAGGCTATTAAAGTCTTCTCTATCTATATCTAAATATAAGTTTACTTCAACTAAATTATTGAATGTTTTATTCAAAAATAAATTAAAAGTATTTATAAATGCTACATCTTCAACTCCCGATATTTCTTTTCCCTCTTCAGGCCTTATACTTTTACCAACCCACTTTTCCATTTCTTCATCTATATCTTTAATAAATAATCTTTCACTTATTACTCCATTTATTTTTGTTAAAACTAGAATATGCTCCTCTTCATCAATTCCTGTGAAATAGTAAAAGTTTCTATTAGGAGTAAATTGATATTGTTCATCAGCACTTTTTCTTGGTGCATTACCTGCAAAAAGAATTACTACCGAATTATCACTTACCTTTTCCATAAGTCTTTCTCTATTTCTTTTGAATACCTCTTTTATCATATGGGTCACCTTTCCTTCCTTTAATCTATTAATAGTATATACTAATATTAGACAAAAAAAGAAGCTTTCGTAAGAAAGCCTATATATAAACTTAATTTTGTCCATAAACTTCATCTGACATATTAATTATTTTTTTATAAAGTCCCCAAATTAATATTAATGAAAATATAACAATCATTGAGAACATACCTATATAACTTTCAACCTTCATAGACATTGCTACTAATCCAACTCCTAGCAATAGTATTACAAATACCATAACTACTGATACAACATCATCTTTATATAAACTTTTTTCATCATTCCAATTCAATTTAGGATTCATAAAATCAAATAATAACTGTATTAAAGTTATTACTATAACTCCAAATACTGATGATATCACCCCTAATAAAATTATTGGTAAAGCTACTCTTAATGATACTAGAAGTATAAAAATAAGTATGGGAACTAAAGAGTTTATACACAGAGATGATATTATCTTAGATTTTGCCTGATCCTTATAAGATATAGGAATTATCTTAGAAAATACAAAATCGCTTCCTTCTCTAGACAAACACTTTCTTCCCCCACCAGCTGAACAGATTGAAAAAGCCGCCAATAAAAATGCCCCCGCAATTATGACAGAGTTATATTTACCACTCAATATCATACTTTTAATATCAGTAAAACTTCCATTAACCACATAAATTATAGTTAAAAAAATAGGCATATATAATATCATTACAATTGAATTTATAAAGAACTGTGGTGTTCTAAATACTATTTTTATATCTCTAATTACAAGGGACTTTATAGGAGATTTCTTTGAAACTATACTATCTATATTTTTTTCTTTTAATATATCTACTCTCTTACTATAAGTTTCAGATATTCCTATTATACCTTTTAAATATAGTTTTCCTCCTACTACGTAATATACTATACATAGTAATATACAAATAGATATGGAAATACCCATATAAAAAATTCCCTTAGACTCACTATTATATAATAAACCGTATGCAGCATACTTATTTGTTATAAACATTCCAGATAAAGCACCTATAAGACTATTTTTTTCTTGAATGATATTAACAAGTGACGAGGAACTTTCAAATAAAGTAGAACTTCTTTGTGAGAGAATATTTATAAAAATCACCAAAACTAAAGATAGACTACCTGATATAGCTCTAAAAGCATCTTTATGCTTAGATAAATTAGTAAATCTCATTAAAAGCATACATACTAAAGCAGCAATTATCATTGGTAAAATAGGACAAATAATAACTGTAAGTACAATATAAACAAAAAATATTGGACTCGCTGATGACTTTTGAGCAAAAACTAATAAAGGAACTACTATTATTGTAGAATATAAAATCATATTTATTAATACAGCTATAAACTTGCTCAACACTATTTCACTACTCTTAAATGGCATAGGTAAAAAGTGCTCTATGTCATTGGAAAAGTAGTATGTATTCATTATAGTAAATATTCCTAAAAAGAAATTTATAACAGATCCTATAAGCAATATTAGTGATAACAACATTCCCTCTTGTCCAATTATTGCAAAAGGCTCATATAATACATCTACAATAATTATCAGTGGTAATGACATAAAAGCTATTATCAACATCATTAATAAAGCCATAAATCCAGACTTCATTTTTGAACCATTGAACATATCTTGAAGGGCATCTCTTATAAAGTATTTTGTAAGTACTTTAAGTCTATTCATTGCTTGTTAGCTCCAAGAACATTTTTTCTAGTGATTCACTTGCTTTAAACTCTTCTCTCATATCTTCTAAGGTTCCATTGAAAATTAATTGCCCTTTATTAATTATTGCAACCTTATCACATATCTTTTCAGCAACTTCTAATACATGAGTTGAGAAAAGAACAGTATTCCCATCATCAGCATGCTCTCTCATCATTTCTTTTAATATAAAAGATGACTTTGGGTCTAACCCTGTCATGGGTTCATCTAATATCCATACCTTTGGCCTATGAAGTAATACACCCATTATTATTATCTTTTGTCTCATACCATGTGAGTAAGATTGAATCTTATCTCCTAATGCAGAATTCATTTCAAATCTTTCAGACATATCCTTTATTCTTAATTTTCTATCTTCACTTGATACACCATATATATCTCCCATAAGATTTAAATATTCCATTCCAGTTAACCTTAAAAACATATCTGGGCTATCTGGTACATAACCAAACTGCTCTTTTGCCAAAACAGGATTTTCAACAATATCAATATTATTTATGGTTATATTTCCTGATGTAGGGGCAATAATACCTGTTATCATCTTAATAGTTGTAGTTTTTCCTGCTCCATTTGGACCTAGTAGCCCATAAATTTCCCCATCTTTTATTTCTACGTTTAAATTATCTACAGCTTTGTTCTTTCCATTATAAGATTTAGTAATTTGACTGATATTTATCATTCTATCTCCCCCTTTAGAGATAATTTTACCAATATAATTACATTTTTTCCATAATATTAAAAGAAAAATATATTCACTAAAAATATAGCACTAATTATAGCAACCATATCTGCAAAAACAGCTGCCCATACAGTATGTCTTACTTTTTTAACCTTTACTGCACCAAAATAGACTGTAACTGTATAGAATATGGTTTCTGTGGTTCCCATAATTACAGAAGCTATTAATCCTATTGGCGTATCTGGTCCATATGTCTGAAGTAAATTTGCAAATATCCCCTGTGCACCACTTCCTGATAATGGTTTAATTAGTACCAATGGTGTTATTTCTTGAGGTAATCCTATAAGATTAGTTAAGGGTGATAATACTTTATTTAATATATCTAATAAATTAGCAGCTTTAAATATATTTACTGCTACAATCATAGCCAAAAGGTAAGGAAATATTCTCATACATACTTGAAGTCCTTCCTTTGCACCTTCTACAAACCATTCATATACCTTTCCACCCTTTATCATTCCATAACCTATAATAAGTAGAACTATAATTCCTATTATACTTTTTGTTATATAATCGCCCATTTATAATCCTCCTTAAAAGTATCTCTGCAAAATCTTACAACATATTACTCCAACAATAGCTGCTGATGCTGTTGATAGTATTGCAGGCAAAATAATTGCTCCAGGATTTAAAGATCCAGCAGCTGCCCTAATTGATATTATTGTTGAGGGTACTAATTGAATACATGCAGCATTCATAACTAAAAAAAGAGCCATATCATTACTAGCCCTACCTTTATTAGGATTTAATCTATCCATCTCTTCCATAGCTTTTATTCCAAATGGAGTTGCAGCATTTGACAATCCCATCATATTCGCTGTTAAGTTCATCACTATTGCTCCAAGAGCTTTTTCATCCTTTCCTGCATCCTTAAATAGGAACTTTAATAATGGTTTCATTAATCTTGCTAGCTTCTGAGTTAATCCACTTTTTTCTGCTATCTTCATAACTCCACACCAAAAACACATTATTCCAACTAACCCAATGATAAATTTCACCGTGTTATCTGCAGATCCAACAATAGTTGTTGATATTTCTGCACCATTACCAGTAAATATAGCTACCAGTATACCGAAGAATATTAATATAAACCAAATATAATTAATCATATTATCCTCCTAACGTTAAGTTTTCTATTAAATATATGCCTTGCACTTAATATTTAGTAGTGATAGGATTAATATATACAATCTATTTTTTTACTTAAAGGAGATTAATTTATGAAAGAAACTAACTTAAAGATAGCTCAACAAGATATAGAGGATGCTTTAAAAACTGTTGAGGATATAGAAAAAGTAATTAATGAAGATGGATCATCTAAAGATATCATTAAGGAAAAATTCGAATCTTTAAACAAGAAGGTTAAAAAGTTAGAAGATATATTAAAGAGTGAAGGTATCATATAAGGTTAAAATAGTTAATAGAGATAACAACGATAGTAAAATAAAAGGATGAAACCCTAAAGTTTCATCCTTTATTTTATTTCTATTTACTTAAATTATTGCTTCTTTTGATACTATTTCTTCTTTGTCTTTAAGTTTTCTAACTGACATAGAGAAGATTATCAAAGTGATTAATGATGATAATCCATCGGCAACAGCTCCTGCAAGCCATACTCCTGTTAACCCAAAAATTTTTGGTAGTATTATTAAACAAGGTATTAATAATATTACTTGTCTTAATAAGCTTAAGAACATAGATATCTTAGCTTTCCCTATAGATTGGAAATAATTAGAACTTATTACTTGCGCTCCTACTACAGGCAGCATAAATAAGAATATTCTCATACCTGTGCTTGCTATGCCTACTAACTGCTCATCTCTATTAAATATTGATATTAATAAGTGTGGTGCAGCTTGAGTAATTATCCATCCAATTGAAACTATTATAGTAGCAACTATAGTTGCTGACTTTACAGCCTGCTTAACTCTCTTATATTTTTCTGCACCATAATTATATCCTATTATAGGTTGTGAACCTTGGTTTAAACCAAAGATGGGCATCATAAATATCATAGCTAAACTATTTATTATAGTCATAGCACCTATAGCTAAATCTCCACCATAAGTCTTTAATGCATTATTAGCTAATACTTGAACTACGCTTTGAGCTATTTGCATACTAAATGGACTTACTCCAATAGAAAAAATACTAAAAACTATAGCTTTATCTAAAGATAAATATTCTCTTTTAATTTTTAAATTACTCTTACCTTTTGTAAAGTAATATAAAATCCATATAGCTGAAACTATTTGAGATATTACAGTAGCAATAGCTGCTCCTCTAACTCCCATTCCAAATACAAATATAAATATAGGGTCTAATATAATATTAGTACCTGCACCTATTAACATTGATAACATAGCTACCTTAGGACTTCCATCACTTCTAATTGAATGATTTAATCCAAAACTTAGCATATTAAATATAGTTCCAAAGAATATTATTTGCATATATTCTCTTGCATAAACTTCAGTATCTGCACTTGATCCAAATAAACCAAGTATTTTATGCATAAATACAAGTCCTATTATAGTTATTAAAACACTAGCTACAATAATTAAAGTAAATGCATTTCCTAAGTGCTTTTCAGCCTCTTCTCTTTTATGTTCTCCAAGTTTTAAAGATATTCTGGCACTTGTTCCTATTCCAATTAACATTCCAAATGCCATTATTATAGTCATTATTGGCATTGTTATACCAACGCCAGTTAAAGCTAACCCACCAATATCTTTTATGTTCCCTATGTACATTCTATCTACAATATTATATAGGGTATTTACTACCATACCTATTATAGCTGGAATGGAAAACTCCATAAGTAACTTTGATATTTTTTCTTCTCCAAGTCTAGCTTGTCCTCTCATGCTTAATTCCTCCTTAGTGTCTCATTAGATGCTATTTTTTTTAGTAATATAAGAGTTAATTCTCTTTCATCCTCTGTTAAAATTGAAGTAATCTTTTCTTCCCACTGTCTATGTACTTCAAAAAAATCTTCTTTTATACTTAAAGCTTTCTCAGTAAGTCCTATTATATTAGCTCTTTTATCAATTGAACTTTTATTTCTATATATGTATCCTTCTTCTTCAAGTTTCTTCAAGGCCCTAGCTGTGGTAGCCTTATCTATATTCAAAATATTACTTAAATCTTCTTGTGTTAATCTTTCTTTTTTATATAAAACTCTTAAAAATTGATATTGTCCTGCTCCAATATTATATTTTGCATATGCCTTCGAAAAAAAACTATTTCCGCTTCTATATATTTGGGAAACAAATTTTCCTATAGAGTCGTATTCTTTATTTTTCATATTATCACCTAACTTTATAATAAATGGTTGCAACAGCAACTATTTTACTACTAATTAGTTGTGATAGCAACTATTTTTCAAAAATAAAAGAAGTAGCGGAAAACACTACTTCTTTTTCTACTTAGTACTCTCTCTTTGTATTAATTTATAGTCTAAAACATAATGACCTTGTTCTAATTCCTTCTTATTTAGAAGTTTTATTAACATTCTCATAGCTACTGATCCCATGTCATAACTAGGTTGAGATATAGTAGTTATTCTTGGATAGAAATATGAAGAAACATGGTTATTATTAAACCCAATAATACTTATATCTTCTGGAACATTATATCCATTTTCTCTTAACTTATTTATTGCTCCGATTGCTATTTCATCCGATGCACATACTATTGAATCAAACTTCTTATTACTTCTAACAAACTTTTCAACTGCTTCATAACCAGTTTTAACCTTTAAGTTATCAAAGTAAACTAACTCATCATCAACATTTATACCTTCTTCTTCTAATGCTTTTTTAAAACCTACAAATCTATCTCCCCAAGCATTCATTGTATCTTGTTTTACTCCAATAAATGCTGGTTTAGATAATCCTTTATCTAATAGATACTTTGTACCCTCATATGATGCATTTATATTATCTATAGTTACACTTGGTAAAACTCCATCTTTATCCTTCGTTTCAACTAAGATGGTTTTTAAATCTAGTTCATTAATTAAATCAAGCATTTCTTCACTTAATGAACTACTCATATATATTACTCCATCAACCATCTTTTCCTTAAGCACTCTTAAATACTCTTTTTCTTTTTCTACATCAAAGTCTGAATTACATAAGATAACATTGTAATCATAGATATTAGCAACGTCTTCCGCTCCTCTTACGATTTCAGGATAAAACTGACTTGATATATCTGGTATTAGTATTCCTATAGTCTTTGTTCTTTGAGTCTTTAAACTTCTAGCCACTATATTCGGTCTATAACCCAACTTTTTAATGGCATCTAGAACCTTTTTCTTAGTGTCTTCGTTTACGACATCGATATCATTAAGCACCCTTGAAACTGTTGCAATTGAAACTCCAGCTTCCTTAGCTACATCTTTAATAGAAGTTGCCATTAACTCATCACTCCCATTTCTTATATTTTAATTATTTAATTATAACCTATATATTCTCCCAAAAACAAGCAAATCCCTATTTTATTTATAGTTTTTGCTAAAAATCTTTTAAAATCCCCTTTTTTTAAAACAAATTTTAAAAAAATCAAAAGGTTACTATAAATTCTATAGTAACCTTTCCAATTTATCACTCTATTTTACTACTTTAACAGCCATATTAAGCTTTTCTCCATTAATAGTAGTTTCAGTATACTCAATGTTTTGTTCATTGCATATAACTTCTACTGTTAATGTTTCTTTTTTAATTGTATCTTCAAACTTCTTAATAACATCTAATAACATATCATTATTAGCTACATATAATGTAATCTTATCAGCAACTTCGAATCCACTTTCTTTTCTCATATTTTGAATCTTAGAGATGACTTCTCTTACGTGTCCCTCTTCCTTTAATTCTTCTGATATATGAGTATCAAGAACTACACCAATTTCACCTTCACCTGCAAAGGCATATCCATCAAGACCTTGCATTGTCACAAGTAGGTTTTCTTTGTTAAGTTCTATTTCTGTTCCATCTACATTTATAACTTCTACTCCACCATTATTTATCTTTTGAGCTAATTCCATTTGGTTTCTAGAAGCTATTTCTTTTCTTATTGCAGGAATCATCTTTCCATAAGCTCTTCCTAAAACAGGTAAGTTAGGCTTTATTTCAAAGTTAACATGTTCAGAAAGATCAGCACCAAATTCAATTGACTTGATGTTTAACTCATCCTTAACGATATCTCCATAGTATTCTGGAAGTGATGCTACTGAAACTAACATTTGAGAAAGTGGCTGTCTATTCTTAATGTTAGCACCATTTCTTGCACTTCTTCCTAACTTAACTATTGTATAAGCTAAATCCATTTCCTTTTCTAAATCACTGTTAATAGCTTCTTCATCAACTGTTGGCCACTTACATAAGTGAATACTTTCTTCAGCTGACGAATCTAAATTAACAACTAAGTTTTGATATATTTCTTCTGTAATAAATGGTACAAAAGGAGCTGAAACTTGTGATAAAGTTACTAGAACTCTATATAGAGTTACATATGCACCAATCTTATCATCAGTTAATTCTTCTGACCAATATCTTGCTCTGTTTCTTCTTACATACCAGTTAGATAAGTTATCTGTGAACTCTTCAATTTGAAGAGCAGCATTTGTAATATCATAAGAGTTTAACTTAGCATCAACATCCTTAACTAAAGTGTTTAACTTAGACATTATCCACTTATCCATAACATTATCTGAAACAAAATCTTTGTACTCTAACGGATTGAATCCATCTATATCTGCATATAAGACATAGAATGAATATACATTCCATAATGTACTTAAGAACTTTCTTGATGCCTCTCCAACATCATCAGTTGAGAATCTAGTTGGTAGCCATGGAGCACTTGCAGTGTAGAAATGCCATCTTGTAGCATCTGCACCTTGACTTTCTAAAACCTCCATAGGAGCAACAACGTTACCCTTAGACTTAGACATCTTTAATCCCTTCTTATCAAGAACGTGACCTAAAACAATACAATTTTCAAATGGATTTCTATCAAATATAGCAGTTGAAATAGCTAATAATGTATAGAACCATCCTCTTGTTTGGTCAACAGCTTCTGATATAAATTGAGCTGGGAAGTTTTGCTCAAATAACTCTTTGTTTTCAAATGGATAGTGTAATTGAGCAAATGGCATTGATCCTGAATCGAACCAACAATCTATAACTTCCTTAGTTCTTTCCATTTCCTTACCACACTTTTCACATTTTAAATGAACATTATCTATATATGGTTTGTGTAATTCTATATCATCAGGTACATTTATACCCTTCTTCTTCAATTCTTCAATGCTTCCTACACATTCTTTGTGACCACATTCACATTCCCAGATTGGAAGTGGAGTTCCCCAGTATCTATCTCTTGAGATACCCCAGTCAATAACATTTTCTAAGAATTTCCCAAATCTTCCTGTTCTTATATTATCAGGATACCAGTTAATCTTATTATTGTTTTCTAACAACTTATCTCTTAGAGTGCTCATTGCAACAAACCAGCTCTCCTTTGGATAGTAAAGAAGTGGAGTATCACATCTCCAGCAGTGTGGATATGAGTGAAGGTGCTTTTCTGCCTTAAATAACTTATTATTTTCTTCAAGCCACTTACAAATGCTTTCATCACACTTCTTAACAAACTTACCTGCCCATGGAGTAACTTCTTCTACGAATTTACCCTCTTTGTCAACTAAGTTAATAAAAGTGATTCCATTAGCCTTCGCAACAAGATTATCATCTTCCCCATAAGCTGGCGCAATATGAACTATACCAGTACCATCTGTTAATGTTACGTAATCACCATGAATAACTTCAAAAGCTTTACCTTCAACTTTTCCAAACGGCATTAATTGTTCATACTTAGTTCCTAGTAATTCTGATCCATTAAATTCTCTAACTATTTCAAATTCTTCTCCAAGAACCTTACCAGCAAGATCCTTAGCTAAGATATATACTTCATCTCCAACCTTTGCTTCTATATAAGTATAAGCCTTATTTATACATAGAGCTAAGTTTGATGGTAATGTCCAAGGAGTTGTTGTCCAAGCTAATATGTACTTGTTTTCTTCTCCCTCAACCTTAAATTTAGCAATACAAGTTAAATCCTTAACATCTTTGTATCCTTGAGCAACTTCATGTGAAGACAATGCAGTACCACATCTTGGGCAATAAGGCATTACCTTATGACCTTCATATAAAAGACCTTTATCCCACATTTGCTTTAGAGCCCACCATACTGATTCTATATATGGATTGTGGTATGTTACATATGGATCATCCATATCTACCCAATAACCAATCTTATTAGTCATTTCTTCCCACATAGAAACATATTTGAATACGCTCTCCTTACATTCTGTTACGAACTTTTCAACACCGTATTCTTCAATTTGTTCCTTACCTGATATTCCAAGTTTCTTTTCTATTTCAAGCTCTACAGGTAAACCGTGAGTATCCCAACCGGCTTTTCTAATTACCTTATACCCCTTCATTACCTTATATCTTGGAATTATATCCTTCATAACTCTTGTTAAAACGTGACCTACGTGTGGCTTACCATTAGCCGTTGGAGGTCCATCATAGAAAGTGAAGTATTCACCATCTTGATTCATATCAAAATTCTTTTTGATAACATCCTTTTCTTTCCAAAGGCTTGCTACTTCTTCTTCCATACCAACAAAACCTTTTGAAAGTTCAACTTTTTTGTACATCTTATTTGCTCCTTTCTCATGTATAATCAGATATTTTAAGTATTCTCTCTTATTAGATATCTAGTCATATCTAATTTTAATAAATAAAAAAAACTCCATCCAAAAGGACGAAGTTGAATTCGCTATACCACCTATGGCAAAGTATACCCCTATGATAAATTCAGGGTACTTATCTCAAGCACAATCATGCTCTATCCATTAACGCTGGCTAACGGGAATACCTACTAAGCAAAGCTGTTCAATTTCCAACTCCTAGGTGATTTTCACTAAGACACTATATAACTTCACACCAACCAGTTACTCTCTTAAAGTAGAAATCTTAATTACTTTTCCTAATCACAGTTTTTATATTATTTATTATATACCATTCCTGAAATAAATGTCAATTACTACAATATACTTACTTTTATACGTTTTTATTTTACTAATTAATAATTTTTATTAATTAGTATTGACTTTTATTGATTGATATGTTTTAATATAGTCAAGATAACAACAAGTTATCTAATCCCCTTATTTTCCTTAGTCATCAACTTAGGAGGTAACTAAATGGAAAATAATATAAACGAAAAAATCCTTGATAAAATCACAAAAGTATGTGTTTGCAAGGCGATACCAAGATCTAAAATTAAAGAATCTATAGAATCTGGAGCAAAAACTGTAGATGATGTAGCTAAAGCTACTGGAGCTACAAAAGGTGGTTGCAAAGGATGTAGATGTATCCCTAAAATTCAAGAGTTAATCGAAGCACATTCAATCGATCAATAGGTATTTCCCCAAATATTATTGGTTGACTGATTATATCTCCCCAAGCCAATCTGTTCCCCACAGATTGGCTTATTTTTATATATTTTTTCAAGTAAAAAAGAGACCTATTAATCAACTGTTAATAAGTCTCTCATATTACTACTTAATTAAATGCACTATATATAGACCTTATTGCTCTTTCAAAATCTTCATTTTCAATTCCAACTAATATATTCATCTCTGATGATCCTTGATCAATCATTCTAATATTTATCTTAGCTTTTGCTAATGCTCCAAACACCTTAGCTGCTACCCCCTTGTTTTTAGCCATACCTTTACCAACTGTGGCTATCATAGCCATATTAGGATGCACTACTATAGAATCCGGATTACAGCTTCTTCTTATCTCTTCAATAACTATATCTTTCTTTTTCTTAAGCTCTGAATCTGCTATTACTAAACACACTGTGTCTATCCCTGCAGGCATATTTTCAAAAGATATATTATTCATTTCTAATATTGATAACACCTTTCTACAAAACCCTAATTCATTATTCATCATTGCTTTTTCTATTGATATAACAGTAAAGTTCTTCTTACCTGCAATGCCTGTAATAGTTTTACACTTTTCATTTTCAGTGTCTTGAACTATTATAGTACCCTTATCTTCCGGTAAATTAGTATTTTTTATATTAATTGGTATTCCAGCTTCCTTTACAGGAAATATTGCTTCTTCATGAAGAACTGAAGCCCCCATATATGATAATTCTCTTAATTCCTTGTATGTAATTTTACCTATAGTCTTAGGATTTTCAACTATTCTTGGATCGGCCATTAAAAATCCAGAAACATCAGTCCAATTTTCATATAAATCCGCATTTATACTTGCAGCAACTAAAGAACCTGTTACATCAGACCCACCTCTACTAAAGGTTACTATTTCACCTTGTTCATCTGCTCCATAAAATCCTGGAATAACAGCTCTTTCAATTTTGCATAATTTATCTTTTAATCTTTTATTAGTTTCCTCACTATTTAATGTTCCATCCTCATTAAATAATATAACTTCTTTTGCATCTACAAAATCATACCCTAAATAATTAGCTAAGATAATACCATTTAAGTATTCTCCTCTACTAGCTGCATATTCCTTAGATGCACCATCTTCAATATCTTTTTTTACTACATCTAGATAAGTTCTTATATCTAAATCTAACCCCAAATCATTAACTATTCCAGTATATCTCTCCTCTATATGCTTAAATACATCTTCTAAAGAAATACCTGTCTCAACATGCATGTGACAAAGATAAAGAAGATCTGTTATCTTTGTATCCTTCCCATGTCTCTTTCCTGGTGCTGACGGTATTACATACCTTCTAGCATCATCTGCAAGGATAACTTCCTTTACCTTCTTGAATTGTGAAGCATCTGCTAAAGAACTTCCACCAAACTTCGTAACCACCTTATTCATTTTTTATTGCCCCCAATTTTTATTAATCTACTTTAAAATATTTTTAAATCTATTCTACCAAATTTTTCATACTTTTCAATAGTAATGCAAATAAATTTTTATTTTCTATTTTAACTCCCTATAAAAATAATAATATTACTGGTATAATCGAAAAGAGTTTAATGAAGGGAGTTTTTCATATGAATAGTAAATTCTATTTACATAAAGGTAAAAATAAAAAAGCTGAAAATGGTCGTCCTTGGATATATATAGATGAAATTAATGAATATGATGGTGACTATGAAAATGGTGATATAGTTGAAGTCTATAATCATAAAGGATATTTCATAGGCAAAGGTTATATCAATGACAGAAGTAAGATAACTATAAGAATAATGACAAGAGATAAAGATGAAGTAATAAATAGAGAATTCTTCAAAAAGAGATTTGATTCTGCCTGGGAATACAGAAAAACTGTAATAGATACCTCTTCTTGTAGATTTATCTTTGGAGAGGCTGATTTATTACCTGGTCTTACTGTTGATAAATTTGAAGACTATTATGTAATTCAAATCTCAACTTTAGGTATGGATAAATATAGAGATATAATTGTTGATATCTTAGTAAATGACTTTGGAGCTAAAGGAGTTTATGAAAGAAGTGATTTGGCTACAAGAGAAATAGAAGGATTAGAACAAACTAAAGGATTTTTAACAGAGCCATTTGATACTAATGTTCAAATTACTGAAAATGGTGTTAAATATATAGTTGACTTAGAAAACGGACAAAAAACAGGTTTCTTCTTAGATCAAAAAGAAAATAGAGCTGCAATACACAGAATCTGTAAAGATAAGGATGTGCTTGACTGCTTTACTCATACTGGTTCATTTGCTCTTAATGCTGGTATTGCTGGTGCTAAATCAGTTTTAGGTATTGATGTCTCTCAGCATGCTGTTGATTGTGCAACTAGAAATTCTAAACTTAATAACCTACAAGATATAGTTAAATTTGAATGCCACAATGCCTTTGATGTCTTATCATCTTGGTCAAAGGAAGGAAAACAATTTGACGTTGTTATACTAGACCCTCCAGCATTCACTAAATCAAGAAATACAATTAATGGAGCAAAAAGAGGATACAAAGAAATTAATCTTAGAGGCTTAAAAATGGTTAAACCAGGCGGATACTTCATTACTTGTTCATGTTCTCACTACATGAGTGAAGACTTATTAAAATCAACAATAAATGAAGCTGCTCATGATGCCCGTAGAGTCTTAAGACAAGTAGAATTTAGAACACAGTCAGCTGACCACCCAATACTTTGGAACTCGGATGAAAGCTACTACTTAAAGTTCTTTATATTCCAAGTTGTATAACTTTTCAGGGTGAGAGTTTAAAAATAAACTCTCACTCTAATAAATTCTTTATCTCATCTTTATAAGACCATGCTAAGCAGTGTTTAGGATATCCCTTTCTACTGATTTCACCAACTCTTAATGCATACTTCTTATTTTTACTAGACATTATTTCTTCCCTTAATATCCTCAAAACTGTTTCTACTCTACTTGAATACAAATCATACATTCCTTCTGGTGGCTCACCCCATGCACAGAATATATAATCTGCTTCCTTAATTTCATCTCGTATAATTTTATCATTGATAACTTCATTATCATTACCTTCCACATATTCTTTTCCCTCTAATAAATACTCTCTAAATAAATCATCTTTATTAACTTCATAAAATACAAATAAATTTACTATTGTTATTTTCTTAATACCTTTAAGCTCTGAACTTTTATCATTCAAATATTTTATTATTCTTCTATACTCACTATTACAACTATCACTCTCTATACCTTTTGGCGCTCTTGATATTATTAAAACATTCTTTCCATCATTACCAAGTGTAAATGATGTTTTATAACATCTATCTCCAAACTCATCTTCAACTAAATTAATATTTTTTTTACTTATAATTTTAGGATATTTACATCTGCACATTACTACTCCCCTTTGATCGTATATTACTAATAATTACTTTGTAAATGTTTAACTTATTCCTATAATATGAGTTTTTATAAATTAAGTGAAATTAAAAAGCCCTGTTTCCAGGGCTTTCTTAGTTTTTTATATTTTTAAGCTAAATTATTTCTCCATCCTTATATTCCGGAACTATAGTTGTTAGATCTTTTTTTATACAGTAACCTACATCATTTCTTAATCCTAGACCTATCATAACATTATAGTGTCTTGCTTCTTTGATAAAATCAATAATATTAGGATTACATTCAAAAGAAAGTAGTGCTGTCTTTGATAAATCTGTTAACTCTAATTTATCACATTTTTCTATAAGAGCTTTTATAATAACACCTGAACAAATAAAATCATCCATTGAGAACTGACCATTAGTCCCTGCATTAACTATAACAACATCTTCATTTAACGAAAGTAACTTTTCAGCAATAGCTGATGCATTTAACATACAAGCAACAAATATCCTTTTAGCCTCTAAACAACTAGTTAATGTTCTCGTTCCATTAGTAGTTGTAATTACTATAGTTTTTCCTTCTACCACTTCTTTTGTATATTCTAATGGTGAATTAGATAAATCAAAATCATCTATTTTTAATGCTTTCCTTTCTCCACCTAATATACAGTCTTTATCTCCAATAGAAGCTCTCAACTTTAGGGCTTCTTCTATTGTTAATGTTGGAATCACTTTCTTACACCCATTCATTAATGCAGTAGTAATTACTGAAGTTGCTCTAAGCATATCAATTACTACTACTACCTTATTTTCAATTATATCTTTTCTAATATAATCAGCTGAAATAATAATATCTATTTTCATAATCTCATCCCCAAAAATTAATTATTTAAATGTCTTCCCCTGATAAATATCATTATCTATGAATGCTTTATCTATAGCATTTAAAATCTCCCATTTTTTTAAACTCCACATTGGACCTATTAATAAATCTCTAGGTGCATCACCTGTAAGTCTATGTATAACCATATCCTGTGGCAACATACAAACGGATTTACATAATAAATCAATATAATCCTCCTGAGATAAGAATTCTAACCCTCCAGCTTCATAAACTTTAACTAAAGGTGTATTTTTCATTAAATGCAGCAAATGAAATTTAACACCCTGCGCACCACTGTGAGCAATATAATCTACTGTCTTTAACATATCTTCTTTTGTTTCCCCTGGTAATCCAAAAATAGCATGAACTACAAAATCTATATTTCTCTTTTTTAATCTAGTGATAGCATCTTCAAACACATTTAGTTTATATCCTCTATTTATCTTTCTAGCTGCGTCATCATTAGATGTCTGTAAACCAAGTTCTACCCAAACATAATACTTTTTATTTATCTCTTCCAAAAGATCTAATACATCTTCTCCTAAACAATCAGGTCTTGTAGCTATAGCTAAAGCTACTACCCCCTCTTGGCTTAAAGCTTCTTCATACTTCTTCTTTAGGACATCTACAGGTGCATAGGTATTAGTATACGCTTGAAAATAGGCAATATACTTTCCTTTCTTCCACTTCTTATTCATCATGTCCTTAATCTCTATAAATTGCTTCTCAATAGAAAAGTCCCTATCTCCTGCAAAGTCTCCCGATCCTCTTTCACTACAGAATAAACATCCACCTTTGCTAATAGTTCCATCTCTATTAGGACAAGAAAATCCCCCATCAAGTGAAATCTTAAATACTTTCTCCCCAAATTTATTTCTAAGAAAATAATTTAAATTATTATATCTCTTTCCTCCCCAGTCTTTCACCATGGAAATCTCCTCCTCTTTTGATAAAACATCATCTACTATGATAACAAATTAATTTAAAAAATTAAAATCCTAGTGTTTCCAAAAAATAAGAACTGTTACATTAGCAGATAAAAAAGGTGTAGCGGATATTTATTTTGCTTGTTCCGTCCATAGCTCCTTTTATGTATTTCACTAAAAGTAGATTATTTCTAATTAGAGTTTATCTCACCAAAATCCATTCAACACCGCATTTTTACTATAACTTCTTAAGTTCTTAAGTTCTTAAGTTCTTAAGTTCTGGTGTTAGTATATTTTTATGGACACATTTTTTATAAAACAATTAAACTATAAAAAGTAAATAGACTCATAGATCTTTATCCATACTTTAATTTCAATTATAATTTCCTAAAGAATAAAAAAATCGCCAAGGCGACTGTGGAGCCGTCGATTTTTTTCGCCCATCTGCATTTCCGAAGCTTGCCTGAGGAAAATCTTGCAGGTAGATATAATTTCCTCTAAAGAATAAAAAAAGGAACTATGCACTAATTATTATTTAGCGCAACAGCTCCTTTATATATTATTCTATTAAACCTTCTGATATTAAAAATTCTCTAGCCACTTCTTCAGGAGATTTACTTAATTTATCAACTTTATAATTTAAATCTATCATGGTTTCTTCATCTATTTTTTCATCTAGTACAGATAAAACTTCTTTTAACTCTGGATATTTTTCTAAGGTATCCATTCTTATAACAGGAACTGCATTATATGGCGGAAAGAATTCTTTATCATCCTCTAAAACTTGTAACTCAAAAGCTTTTAATAATCCTTCTGTAGAGAATGCATCAATAAATTCACAATTACTATTTTTTAATGCTGAATATCTAAGGCTTCCATCCATAGCCTTTACACTTTTAAACTTCAATCCATATAATTTACTTAATTCACTTAATCCATCATCCCTATTAACAAATTCCATTGTAGGACTGATTACAAATTTATTATTATATTTAGCTAAATCAGATATTTTTTTTATATTATACTTCTCTGCAATTTCTTTAGTTGTTGCTATTGTGTAAGTATTATTAAAACCAAGAGGATTTAATAACGTTAAATTATACCGCTCCTCCATTAACTCCTTACTTCTATTGTAAACCTCATCTTTATCTCTTATTAATGGTTCGCCTAATATATTTAAGAGTAAACATCCTGTATAGTCAACATACATATCAATCTCTCCCTTTTGTATAGCCGATGATACAACAGAGCTTCCTCCTAAATTTAACTTTCTTTCTACATTAAGGTCAGTTTTTTCTTCTATTAAATCTGCAACTATATTTGCTAAAATCAATTGTTCTGAATAATTTTTTGATCCTACTACAATTGTGTCACCTTTTTTTCCATTAAATATATTAGATACACCTGTAAACACTAATAAAATAGCTAGTATAGCTCCAACTACCTTAAGCATCTTATTATTTTTCTTTCCATTTGATAAAAGTCCAACAGGAGTTACTGCAACCTCAATCTTTCCAAATATAAAATCTATAATTAAAGCTAAAACACAAGCTGGTATAGCTCCTGCTAAAATCATATTATTATTTACTGTTTGTACACCTGTAAATACTAGATATCCTAATCCTCCAGCTCCTATAAAAGCAGCTAATGTCATTAACCCAACTGATGTTACTGCAGATATTCTTACTCCAGACATAATTAAGGGTAAAGATACTGGTATCTTTATCTTAATTAATGTTTGTCTTTTAGTTAATCCCATTCCTCTTGCAGCTTCTAACATATTTTCATCTATATTAGTTAATGCAGTAAAAGTATTTTTTACTATTGGCAAAAGAGAGTATAAGACAACAGTAGTTACAGCAGGAACAGTTCCTATTCCAAGTAACGGAATTAACAATCCTAATAAAGCCATAGATGGCACTGCTTGCAATGTATTTATTAATCCTAGTATAGGCTTTCTTAGAACCTTAATATTTGTAATAAGTATACCTAAAGGAATTCCTATTAATATAGCTAAAACAATTGCTAACATAGTTAAAAATGTATGCTCTATTAATAATGATAATATTTGCTCTTTCCTTTCTAAAATAAAACTAAAAAAGTTACTCATTAGTTTCTTCCTCCTCTTCTAAGTATTGCTGACTTAAAACGGAAATCAAACTACTCTTAGTAACCAAACCAACTAATACTTTATTTTCATTAACTACAGGTAAATATCCTACAGAGTTTTCATTCATTATTGTTAATACATCTACTAAATTGTCATCATCCTTTACATATAACAACTCTTTTTCCATTACATTTTCAATCTTTGTATCTAATGGTATCTCTCTTCTTATTTGTTTTAATGTAACAAGACCTATAAGTTGATTTTCTTTATTTACTACAAGTAAGCTATCAACTTTATTGGATTTCATCATTTCAATAGATTGAACTATAGTTCTAAAAGGCTTTACCTTAATAGGATCTTGTATCATAATATCCTTTGTCTTTATAAATTCAGGTGTATCCCAAATTTTCTTACTTCCTATAAATTCTTTAATAAATTCATTTGCTGGTCTTCTTAATATATTTTCAGGAGTATCATACTGTTGTATCTTTCCTCCATTCATAATACATATCTTATCTGCTATCTTTATAGCTTCATCCATATCATGAGTTACAAATATTATTGTTTTCTTTAGCTCTTGATGAAGAGTTAGTAATTCATCTTGCAAAGAACTACGTGTAATTGGATCTAACGCACTAAAAGGCTCGTCCATTAATATTATGTTAGCATCAGTAGCAAATGCTCTTGCAACACCAACTCTTTGTTGCTGACCACCACTTAACTGAGCAGGGTACTTATTCGTATACTCATCTGAATTAAGTCCCACCATATTTAATAATTCAATTGTCTTTTTATTTATTTTTTCTAATGGCTCCTTTTTTAACTTAGGTATTAATTCTATATTTTCTTTTATTGTCATGTGTGGGAATAATCCTACATTTTGAATTACATACCCTATTTGCCTTCTTAGCTGAATAGTATCTTGGCTTGCAATTGAATTTCCATTTATGAATATAGATCCTTCTGTAGGCTTTATTAACTTATTAATCATCTTTAATGTTGTTGTTTTACCACAACCACTTGGTCCAATTAATACCACTAAGTCACCATCTTTAATATGAAGATTTATATCATTTAATATAACCTTATCCCCTATCTGTTTAGTTATACCTTTAAACTCTATCATATTTCCCCTCCCTCTAACAACTTATTTTCATTTATAAGTTGTTAGCATAATTATATTATACTTTCTATTTTTTATAAACCTTTGTATTTCCATTAATTTTCCATTTTATTAAGTTTTAACATGCTCTGCTGTAATTAGAGCTTAAACTTCTATGTATTCCTAAGTAATCTTTAAATTAACTCTTAATTGCTAAAAAATAAGAAAGTTAACCAATATATTGATTAACTTTCTATCTTCTATTCTTTAAATACCTTTAAATCTTCCACATCTATTTTATATGTACCCTCATTCTCTTTATCATCTCCTATAGCTTTAACTGTAATAAAAACACCATTATCATCAATTCTCACTACATCTGATGAATACTTTTCTACAGGAAAATATTCATTTAAGTTCAATTTTAATAATTCTCCTGTTGGATTTTTATATATTCTAATTCCACTTCCTTTACCCTCTTCTTTAATTTGAACTATTAATTCTCCATCATCATTTGAAAAAAGTAACTTTTCCACTATAGATCCATCTACTACATCATAGGGCACTAACTTATTTAGTATTGGCATCTCTAACGCATCTTCAATTGCTTCATCAACATTTCCTTCACTTGAGGATGGTGCATCTCCCCCACCCTCATTATTTCCAGCTGTAGGCTTAGTATCTTCTACAATGGCTAAACCTATGAATGTTCTTAAACCATTTGTGGTTGTAAATGCAACTTTATTTCCCAAAAACCCTATTCCCATCTTATTAAATGATCCTTCTGGAACACTCTCTTTATCTACTACAACATTATCTCTATTAGGGTATACCTCCCTTGGCAAATCCTTCATTCTTAATAGCAATTGACTCTTTCCTACTTCATAATCCCTTAACCTTAAAGTTTTTTCAATTTTATACACCTGTTTTTCATTTGTTGATTTAATTTCATCCACTAGATATTCTTTATCTTTCTTTACAACCTTTATTACAACCTTATCTAAATCAATTCTGCTTTCATCCTTTTCTTCTTTAACCACTATATAAGTAAAATATGCATGATCTGCTCCTTCTGAAAGCTTATCTAATTTATACCCATTTATACTATCATTTTGTATTTTTCTTATTTCTTCATTATCTTTTATTACCCCTGTACTTATCTTATTACTTTCGTCAAAATTTTCATTGGTTATATTTTCCATGTAGTTACTTGCTATTTCCCCAGCCTTTTTTATATTAAAAACATCTGAACTTACATTGAATTTTTTTCCAAAGCATCCTACAAAAGAAAAGATTAAAATACTAGATAAAAAACATGAAACTATTCTTTTCATAATAATTACTCCCTTCATTATACTTTCTTAGTTTTCCTAAGAAAAAATCCCTTATACATTTACTAAAGAATATTTGAATATTCCACATTATATATTAAGTATAGGAACAAGTTTGAAAGGAGGTTTTTAATTGAAAAAAGAATTGCTTAAAATATTTCAGGTAGCTGTTGTGTTTATTGGAACAATCGTAGGTGCTGGACTTGCTTCTGGAAAGGAAATCTCTAACTTCTTCACTTCCTTTGGACCAAAGAGCTTTATTGGAATTTTAATATGTGGAGTTTTGTATATAACAATGGGGATTATAATCTCAAAAATAAGTCTTTTGTATAAACTAAATTCATATAGCGAAGTAATGCAAGTAATCAGCCCTAATATATTTGGAAAGCTTACTGGAATTATTACTACGTTATACTTTATTTCAAGTGCATCAATTATACTAGCTGGAAGTGGAGCTTTAATACATCAATTTTTTGATATTCCAAAAATCGTAGGAACTTTAATTATGCTTTGTATATCCTTATTCTTTTTACTTAGAGGAACTGAAGGATTAATTGAAGTAAATAGTTTTATAGTTCCTGGTTTAATACTAACAATTTCTTTAATTACTACTTTGTATATTGCATTTGGTAATGATGTAATGACAATTGATAGCATTATTCATGCTCCAGCAAAAAAAAGTGGTGTATTTATATCTACATTACTATATTCAGGCTATAACATATTGTGTAGCTCAGGTGTTCTTGTTCCCCTTAGTACCAAAATGAAAAAGTCAAAAACTATGACTATAGGTATAGTATTAGGCGCATTAGGACTAACTTTCTTATCCCTTTCGATAAACTCATTACTTTTAATCAATCAACCATATATATATGAGTATGAAATACCATTATTATTTATAGCTCAACGTTTTGGACCAATAGTACAAGCTATATTATCAATGATTATTTTATTGGAGATGTTCTCCACAGAAGTTTCAGATGTATACTCTATAGGAAAGACATTAGAACAAACATTTAAAATTAAGTTCAACTTAGGTATAGTTATAGTTTTAGCTATAGCATTACCAATATCTCAAATTGGATTTGGTACCTTAATATCTACACTTTATCCTATGTTTGGATGTTTAAGTTTAATATTCATAGCACAATGTATTATTTTTTATTTTAAACATAGAAAAGAAATGACCAACTAGATAGTTGATAGTATTTTATAGCAGTCTTATAATTTAATAAGTATAAATTATGAGGTGCTATAAAATGAAGTATGATTACCTATTAAAAAAATGTGATTTATGCCGAAGGCATTGTGGTGTTAATAGACTAAATGGTGAACTAGGTATATGTGCTGCTGATGATAAGCTAATTGTAGCTAGAGCAGAATTACACCTTTGGGAAGAGCCCCCTATATCTTGTGAAAATGGTTCAGGCACAGTATTTTTTTCACATTGTAATTTAAAATGTGTATTTTGCCAGAATCACGAAATAAGTCAGGAATATAAGGGTGCTAAGATAACCATAAATAGACTTAGCAATATTTTCTTGGAACTTCAAAATAAAGGTGCAAATAATATAAATCTTGTTACACCTACCCACTATGTACCACAAATAATAGAAGCCCTAGAAATAGCTAAATCTAAAGGATTAAAACTACCTATCCTTTATAATACCAATAGTTATGATACATTAGAAACTATAAAGTTATTAGATGGATATATAGATGTTTATCTTCCAGACTTTAAGTATTTTGATGATAAATATTCTATAAAATATTCAAAGGCAAAAGATTATTCATCTGAAATAATTCCCATATTAAAAGAAATGGTTAGGCAAACTGGTAAGCCATCCTTTGATGATAAAGGTAGAATTCTTAAAGGAGTTATTATAAGACATTTAATGCTTCCTGGCTTACTATTTGATTCTAAGAAAGTTATAGATAAAATATATTCTACTTTTGGTGATGATGTTTATATAAGCATAATGAATCAATACACACCAATGCATAACTCATCTAAATATCCAGAAATAAATAGAATTTTAAATCCAAAACATTACGACTCACTAATTGATTATGCTAGTGAATTAGGAGTAATTAACGGATTTATTCAGGATGAAGGTTCCAATACAACTGAATACGTTCCCAACTTTAACTTTCAAGGAGTGCTATCAGATAAATAATAAAAAGTCGGGATGGATATTTATTTTGCTTGTTCCGTCGCAATCTCCAAGTCACAGAAAAATAAATATCTATGCCCTTCATACTAATTAAAATTTTATAATTGGTCTAGACAGCAAAAAAGAAACTCTTACTGTTATATATGAGTTTCTTTTTTATATCTATTAATTTGGATAATTAAAGAAAGGTACAGAATTACTTCCTCTGCTCATTTCTCGGGAATTAGGTGGATAGAATATATTTTCACTTCTTAATTCTGCTATTCTTGTTACGCCTACATAAATGTCAGATATCCTATACCATGTTGCATAATCAACAACTCCTGTTTTAGGTAAATTAAATATTCCTTGAAATACTCTAACTGCTTCTGCAGTAGATTCACCATAAGTACCATCAACTGCTACTTTAGGAATTAAAGGATAGTTTTGTGCAATTCTATTTAAAAACTCTTGTGTCTGCCTAACAGGTTCTCCATTTGAACCAACTGTCAAATCAAATCCTGGATATGAAGATGGACTACCACTAACCTGTTCAGCTGTTGTTAGTTCAATATCATTTCCATAGTAATAAGTTAATATATCATAAGGTATATAACCTTGATCACCAAGGTACTTACTGCCCCATTGACTTAACCATTGAGGACAAGTTACATTCTTACCATCACAATATTGTGTTAATAGTGGTTGCTTTCTTCCAAATCTCCTAATATAAGTGGAGAATATTTCATCAACAATAGCACTTATACTATCATAAATATTTCTTCCATAATTAAATGCATGATCATAAGCTGTAGAACTTGTTATATCAAAATTCTTTCCTTTTCCTCTATACCATTCCGTATAAATTCTATTTAATGTAAATGATATAATACAAAATACATTTGCCCTTATTGTACTCTCTGGCCATGTAGAGTATATTTCACACGAAGCTACATTCTTTATATAATCTTTATATAGGACTTTATAATTAGGCGCAGAGTTATCATTAGGACTTCCTTGATGCACTGTTATAAATTCTGGAACTACAGGCTTTGGTAATACAACTCCTCCTGTAGGCGGTGGAAGAGGTTTATCTGGCGATTCTGGTATCTTTGCTGGGAAATTACCAATCAATGTATTTGGTTGAATTATAATTATTTCAGCTCTACTTGATCTATTTGCATTTTCTTGAAGATTTATTTTCTGTAAGGCTGTTGATTGTGGAAATACTTGCACCCCTCTTATTGATATAGGATTAAACCCATCTCTTTCTACTAAAATATCATAAAGACTATAAGGTACATTATTAGTAGGTTCTTGAGAGTACTCCAGTGGTGGTGCTGATAAATCTATTACTTGAGTTGAACCTGAAGAATCTGTAAGTAATGTAGTATTAATATTACTTGCACTTGCATTATTAGGTGCTGTAGTTTTGTTACCAAGGGCATTTATGTTTTGAACTTGGTCACTAGTTGTTGGATTTATAGTTACTCTACAGTTATCTATTGGTACTGCGCTTTCTCCTCTAAAGCATTGAACTTTTAATTGACCTATATCAGCCATTAATATCTCCTATGAAATTGTTTCATAATATATTATGCTTAGTACTAATTATATGTGATACAGCTACAATGGTTTTCTTATAAATAGTCCTCCCACATTAAATTCTTCATATTTATTATCAATAATATCATTATCATAAGAAATTTCTTGATATGATCTTAAAGCAACATTTTCTCCATAATTTCCTCTCATAGCATTCAATATTCCAGTCATATCTATAATCCCATATCCCCATTCTCTATTTGGATAAACATCTCCACCTCTCATACGGGTACCTCTAATAATATAAGACTTCACCTGTGTAGCATATATTTCAGGTTTATTTCTATCAACTACAGCCCACTGCAATATTAAAGCACATATTCCTCCAACTATTGCTGTTGAAACTGAAGATCCACTTGCTACCCCTGCACCTCCACCAGGCCTTACTATTGGTGCATTAATTCCTCCTGCTACAACATCTGGCTTTATTCTTCCATCTGTAGTATAGCCCCTACCTGAAGCTCCCACTGTAGCATTATTATTTTGATTATAATAACCTACAGATATTACTGAATTAGCTGTTGAAGGTAACATTAAAGTCGTATACTGAGATGGCTTTAAAAACCTTGTGTCTGGATCTAATAAAGCCCTTTGTGGTAACCAAGCCCAATACATACCATCAACTACATATTCTCCATATAAGGTAAACTTCCATATGCCTTCTTTTAAATATATACTTCTTATTACTATTCTTTCATCACCAGTAGCTTCATTAGGCATATCTATATCTATAGACATTATAGTTCCTTCATATAAGAACTTAATATTTCTTCTACCTCCAGACCTTGGAGATATTCTATCTATAACTTCACCTGAAGGAGATGTTACGGATATTGATGCACTATTAGGCTGCCTTATCCATATTTCAAAATTCAATGTATTTTGATTCTTTCCAACTCTTAATTCAATTACCTCAGTACTCCCAGAACTTCTGATATTACCTTCTGTATGGGTATCGGTATCGCCCTCATTTCCAGTTCCTACAACAGCGACATTTCCTAAGGTACCAGCAATCCTATCAATAACACCACTAACTATAGTTCTACCACTATGTTCACCATAATTTGTTCCTAATGGAATTATCATAACTGTTGGCATATTTAATTCCTTAGATATTGAAGTTAGATACCTCAATGCAGTTACTATACTAGTATAATCATATCTATTATTTCCTACTGTTGTTACTCCAGCAGTTCTAAGCACTATATCAGCAGCTTCTTTTAATTTAACAACCACTATACTACAGTTTGGAGCTATACCTATTAAATCTGGATTTTTACCTCTTGCTGCTGCAAGTCCTGCTACCATTGTTCCATGACCGTTTGTATCTCTAGTAGCAACTATACTATATGGATCACCTCCAGACTTTTTAAGAGATATAGCTTGATTTATTTGTTCCTCTGTATACTCTATCCCCACCTTTAAACCATTTATCTCTTGCCCTATATTATCTAATGTCTGATCCCATATCCTTACTATCCTAGTAGTATCATCTTCTTTTTGAAATTCGGTATTTAAATAATCTATTCCTGTATCTATTACTCCAATCAATACACCTTTTCCATTTAAACTTAAGTATGGATTAATATGATAATTTAATGCATTACTTGCCTCAGCTGGAGTTTCATCCGTTAGCGTAAAAATTTGAGGATTTATATCATCTACAATTCCAGATATATATGGGGATATATTCTTAATGTTACTTATAGGCGTATATACTATTCCATAGTTTTCCGATATAGTTGTTACTTGTGTATTCGGAATATTATTAAGCTCTTTAAAGCGTTCCTCACTTACAAACTCTACCAATATACCAACTACTTCATCTGAATTCGCATATGAATTCAAGTATTCTTCTATAGTGTCAAACCTTTTTTGTTGCCTATTCATGTTACTCTCCCTAAAATTGCTTATATTAATAACATTTAAAACATCCAATATCTGTTGTAAACTATTATATGCACAAACTTCACCGTACCCCCAACTTATATTTGGATAACTTACATCTATTCTTTCTCTCTTTGCTCCAGTTACCAAAAAATATTTTACTCTATCTCCAAATAAGTAAGGATCATTTCCTTTAATAATTCCCCATTCCATTATTAATGCACATATTCCTGAAACGTGGGGAGCTGCCATTGAAGTTCCTGACTTTGTATCATATGACCTGTTAGGAATAGTTGATGTAATTCCTTCTCCTGGCGCAACTATTTCTGGCTTTGCTTCAAAATACATGTTAGTTCTTCCTCTTCCACTAAATGAAGAAATATTATTTGTTAAATAATTATAACTTCCTACTGAAATTACACTATCTACTGTAGCTGGTATACCTAATGTATTATCTATACTAGGTTGTAGAAACTTTGTATTTACATTTAATCCCTCTGATACAGGTAACCACATATCAAATACTCCACTATATTCATTTAATACTCTTAAAATAATTCTCCATACTCCTTCAATAATATACTGAGCATTTGTATATAAGGAAACTGATATCTCTCCTACCATATCAAATGGTTTAGGTCCAGTTGTAAATACCCTATACCTATTACCAGAAATAACACCTTCCTTATATCCTTCTTCTATTACTATTTCTCCAGATGATGCTCCAGTTGGTGCTATAATCTCTATCGATACCGCTGGTAATATTGACTTATATAAATTTAAAAATACTGCTATTTCACCTGTAGCAACCTCAAAATTAATATCATTACTATTTTTTAGAAGACCACCAACATGATGTGCTGCATCCCCCTCATTACCTGCTGCAACTACTATAGTCACTCTTTCATGATTAGCTATAGTTTGTATATATAATTCTAATAAACTACTTCCATCATGTGCCCCATCATTTGTACTTAAACTCATATTAACAACCAAAGGCATATTTAACTCTTTACTTTTATCGATTAGAAACTTCAATCCTCTCATTATACTAGTACTTAGAGAAAAATAACCTCTACCTGCTTTCACCATCATGATTGAACTTTTTGGTGAAACTCCATAATATCTTTTGTCAATTCTTCCTCCAGCACAGGCAATACCAGCTACATGAGTACCGTGACCAGTTAAATCTTCTGAAGGCACTACTGAATATGGATCTTGTGACTTTAATGCAGTGTCTATAGTAGCCTTATCATAAACCTTACTTGAATCTTGAGTTAAATCATATATATACTCTATTCTTGTAGTTCCATCCTCTTTTAAAAAACCAGGATGAGTAAAGTCTATCCCAGAATCAATAAATCCTATTACTATCCCTTCACCACTAAGAGAATAAGTATTTCTAGTTTTATCCACACAAGCTGCTCTATTACTACCTTGGTCAGTTAGGATCATACTTTTAGGAAATTCTATATATTGTATTGCTTTATTTTGTGCTAAGTTTACAAGATTGGTTGCTGGTATAGTTACAATGGCATACCCATATCCTAAGTCTTCAATCCTGCCTCCTAGATTCTCTACTATTGCTTTTACCACTTCAAGTGGTTCTCCATATAAAATGGTTACCTCAATCTCTCCTTGAGCATTCTCATTTAATGTTTGTGTTGTATTTAATTTAGCTAAAAATTCTAAAGGTACATTCTTAAGTAAATTGCTTACATTATTTATATTCTCTATAATAAATCAACCTCACAAGATTACTAATAATTTTATTTATAAAATCTCACTACCAATATATAAAAAAAGGTGATATATGTTACCAACATATATCACCTAAACAAGCTAAAGCTGTATCTCTAACCTTTCTAACTTAGCTATAATTTTTACTTCATTCATTTGTATAGTTTCTGTCTTAGCTGCCCCATCATTACCTATAAGTAATAACTTTTGACCACCTAAACTCTTTATTTGTCTTATAACTCTTTTATTGTCATACTCTATAAGAAACAACCCATTATTACTTGCTTCTTTAACTAAATGACCAAAAACTATATCATCCTTCATCATTCTGAATCCAGACATACTATTGTCCTCTACTTTTATATATAAAACTTTATCTGCAGGATATCCTTCTACCTTATTTGAATATATAGGAAGTTCTTTATTTCCTAGTTCCTTTTTTAAACTATAGTCATATATTATTACCTTTTTCAATACAGATGAGAAAGCATCAGTCCAGACAGGTGAAGTTTCTCCAAGTATTTTGGCATTAATCTTCTTTTCCTTTTTAGTAACTTCTGCTACCTTTCTTTCTTCCATTAATGCTTCATCTGTTACAACCATACTTATATCATTCAAATCCGTATTAAGGATCTTTGCTGCTCTTTCTATAAATCCTTCTTGAGCAACTCTTCTTCCCATTTCTACTTCATTAATAAATTTATCAGATACACCTAACTTTTTTCCTAAAGCCTTTTGAGTAAGACCAGCTTTTGTTCTTGCTTCCTTGATCTTCTCCCCTACTCTACTCACTTTTATCTTCCCTTCTAATGCTTATTCTATAATTTCAGGTTCTCCATAAGTTTCACCAAATGTATCAACTGTCATACTCTTTATAACTTGATCTTCATAAGGTCTGTCATTGTAATCTCTCTTTGTTGTTACAATTTTATCGGCTTCTTCTATACCTTCTATAACCTTACCAAATGCGGCATATTGTCCATCTAAGTGTGGCGCATTTTCAACCATTATAAAGAATTGGCTTCCTGCTGAATCTGGGTGCATTGCTCTAGCCATTGATAAAACACCTTTAGTATGTTTTAAATCATTCTTAAATCCATTTCTGTTGAATTCTCCTTTTATTCCATAACCAGGGCCTCCCATACCATTTCCTTCTGGGCATCCACCTTGAATCATAAATCCTGGAATTACTCTGTGAAATATTAAGCCATCATAAAATCCTCTATTAATTAAGTCTATAAAATTCTTTACTGTATTTGGAGCTACTTCAGGATAAAGTTCTGCCTTCATAACTCCTCCATTTTCCATAGTTATAGTTACAACTGGATTCTTCATAATAATTATCCTACCTTTCTTTGATTATATTTAGTATTATTATCATACTTTTCCTTGATAATTCATGTTTTAATTATATCTTATTCATTGAATATAATAAATAAATTAAAATAGAAAAAATCACTATTTAGATATTATACTAAATAGTGATTCCTTAATTTATTTAAACTACTCATTATCTTTCCTTCCTACTCAAACCCTAGCTAATAAAAGCTGTTCCCAATACTACTCTTGAGTAATTATTATAATTTGATAAATTTTTAACATTAACATTATTAAAAATCATCTCTCTTCCTGATTGATTAATTATATCTCCAAATAAACATGTTAAAAATGTCGATGGAATATTTTCAACTCCTGAGAAGTCTAATGTAATTCCTTCGTTTATACTGCTCTTTATTATATCTCTTAATATAATTGCATCTTCTATATTTATTTTATCTCCTAATACTTCCTTAACATTAATTATCATAAATAACACCCCTCTTTATTTTTTAAATTTTCTGATAATTCCTTCTCTATATATAATATACCAATTTCTAATTTTATTGTCAACTATTTAACAAACTTTTTTTCTATATTTATTTTATAACGCAAAAAAAACAGTTGTAATCCCATTAATAACAACTGCTTCTTATAAACTTTTTTATATTCCCAATAAACTTTTGCTTAATTTAATTATTTTTTCATCTTCTGATGAATTATATATATTCACTGAACCTTTTTTCTCTGAATCAGTTAGTAAACCACATAATTCCAGCCTTCTTCTTAATTCTTTACAAGTTCCTAAACCACCATCAATTACTGGAACATCCATACCTATAACTTCATGTATTCTATCTGCTATAAAAGGGTAATGAGTACACCCTAATACTATGGAAGCAATGTCCGCATTTTCATATTTATTAAATTTCTCTTTTAAATAACACTTTAATTCATTGCTATCTAAATCACCTGCTTCAATAAATTCCATGAGCCCTGCACAAGGCATTGGTATTATCTCTGCTTCATTTTTATATTTACTCATTAAGTTATTGAACTTTCTCTCTTTTAGAGTCATAGGGGTAGCCATTATAATTATAGGTCCATTCCTTTTCATTTTTACTGCTGGCTTTACTGCCGGCTCTATGCCTACTATAGGTACATTAGGATAGTCTAACCTTAACGCTGCAACAGCTGCACTAGTAGCTGTGTTGCATGCTATTACTATAGCTTTTGCCCCCTTAGTAAATAACTTATCTACTGCTTTATATGTAAGCTCTTTCACTTCTTCAGTAGTCCTTACTCCATAGGGTGCATTTTTTGAATCCCCAAAATATATATAATCCTCATTTGGCATAAGTTTTATAGCCTCTCTTAAGACACTTAATCCACCTACTCCTGAATCGAAAAAACCAATAGGCATATTCTTCTTATCCAAAGTTTCTCACTCCATTTACTTATTTATCTATAACTATTTTATTACTTTACATAGAATAAATCTATACATTATATTTATTTACTAATATGAATAATTTATTTATATCATAAGTTAGAGTATAATTTTAGTAGGCAGAGATAGTAATAAAAACTAGATAAAAATAAAAGGAGATGCAAAAGCATCTCCCAATATACATAAATATCCATTA
>NZ_JAHAIF010000017.1 GCF_018372875.1 Clostridium sp.
CTCTTCCATTTCAGCTTCAAGTAACTGTTGAATTACATCCTTTAATAGCTTTTGCATAAGACCATTTTTACCTACGACATCATCCATTGTCTTACACTTTTTTATTTCTGCCTTGTAATCAATATTAGGTATTTCAATTTCTTTCATTTAGAATCCTCCTTAAATTTATAAGTATATTATTCCAAATCTACCACTTAATCATACAAAAAGGACTGTAGTAGATTTGTATTTACACAAATCTATCTACAGTCCCGAGAAGTTCATCATTTCCTTAGCCATATCAACATCTCTTACTCTTGATTCAGCTGCTGTTAAGTTTTCTGAAGTGTTGTTTAATTTAGCAGTTGTATATTCAAGTCTATTTTGGTATGCACCTAATTTAGATCTTTCAGATGAAACAGTATCAATAGCGTTTTGAATAGTTTCTATTGAAGATTCTGCTAACTTATTTGTATCTACTTTTATATTACTAACACCTAATGCACCCGCACTCATATCACCAATTGATAACTCCATGCTTTGATTTTTATTTGCACCTATTTGTAGAGATAATGTTCCATTTCCAACAACAGAAATATCAGCTTCTCCACCAGTTAATCCATCAGCAACTACAAATTCCAATCCTTTATAATCACCTTCTGTTATTTTAATAGTATTACCATTAGCAATAAATTCAGCACCTGTTATTTTAGCATCTTTACCAACCCCAGACAATGTATCGGTATTAGTTCCATCAGCAACTTTAACATCTAACTTAGAATAACTACCAGTCTCTGTTGAAGTAAATTTAAGTTTATTTGTATCTGCACTAACCGTAACATTCATTCCTAATTCTTTAAATTTATCATTCATTTGATCTATTGTCATATCTTTAGCAAAAGTAACACTTTGTCCATTTACACTTATTGTAGTATCTTTCGCTAATTTATCTGTTGCCAAATAATCTTCTGTTGAAGTAAGTTCTGCGCCAGTAGCTGAATTAATACCAGTAAGACTTAGTGATGCCCCATCATTAACTTTAGTATCTGATGTTCCTGCTGTTACGTTTATACTACTTGCATTTGCACCTGTAACATTAGTCTTAATACCAGCAGCACCATTTAATAACTTTTTAGTATTAAATTCTGTAGTTTCAGATATTCTATCAACTTCTTTAGTTAATTGATCAATTTCCTTTTGAATTTGTCCCCTATCTGCAGTATTGTTAGTATCATTTCCTGCTTGCACTGCTAATTCTCTCATTCTTTGAAGAATGTTGTGAGTTTCATTCAAAGCACCTTCTGCAGTTTGAATTAATGAAATACCATCTTGAGCATTTCTAGAAGCTTGATCTAAACCTCTAATTTGCCCTCTCATCTTTTCAGAAATAGCTAATCCTGCAGCATCATCACCAGCTCTGTTTATTCTTAAACCTGAGCTTAATTTTTCCATTGACTTCCCAGCTGAGTTAGTATTAGCTGTCATATTTCTGTGTGCGTTTAACGCATTCATGTTGTGATTAATAATCATAGTAAATTCCTCCCTGAATTTTAATTTTCGCCATCCTTGGCTTTTTATTTATAAAATACTCTTAAGAGTTTTTTATGCTTAAGCTTTATATTTATATATTCGGATTAAAAGTTATTAACTTTATACCTTTTTACAACTTTTTTACTTTTTTTCTTAATAGTACATTTTTATACTTTTGTATTAAAGAAATTCATTTTACCTATAGCATTACCATAGCTTTTATTAGCTTGCTTTTGTTTTTTTAATGTTATAATTTCTTCTTTCACCTTTTGCTTTTCATCATTTAAAACCTTATACGCTTCTTTCTCAAGATTTAATATATCTAATTCCTGGCAGATTTTTTTTAAATCACTTTTATCAAAGTCACAACCTTTAATATCCTCTAATAACTTTCCCCTATCCTCTATAAAAACTTCACCTGTCTCACCACTTTTTATAGCTTGTACAAGCATTTCTGTAGTCTTTTTATATTCCTCTAATATTATTCTTAAACTCATATATTAAGCCATTCCTAACTGTGATAATAAATAGGATTGTTGGGAATTTAATTGATTCATCATAGTTTCTAAAGTGGCATACTTAGAGTATAAAGCTTGTTCTTTTTTGCTAAAGGCCTTTTCCATATCTTCCATTTTTCTTTCATACTTTTCAATACTCTTAGTAAGCTCATTATTTGTTACAGTAGTAGTTCCTTCGTAACCAGCTTTTTTAAGCAACCTAGCAGATACTGTCATAGTTTCATCATACAATATACTCTTTAATCTTTGAGCTATTCCACTCTTACTATTTTTCTCTGCTGATGTTAAATTTTTAGAATCAGTTGGAGTTTCAGTAAATAATCTCATTACTTTATCTGTATCTTCTTCTAATGCTGCAGTTAATTTATCTTCATCTATTGTAAATGTTCCATTTTTAACCCCACCATAGTCCGATATAGGCTTAACCCCAATATCCTCCAAATTAATATCTATTCCATCTACCATTGTAGTCATAGCACTTTTTAAAGAATTTATTATTCTACTTAAATCAGAATCTCTACTTAATTGGCCTTTTTCAACTCTTTCATTCCAAAGTTTTATTTCACTTTCTGACATTTCTTTCTTTTGTTCATCTGTTAATGGACTATAGCTTCTATCTCTCTTCTCCATTGTAAGGGTATTTAGCTTTTCCATAAGTTTGTTATAATCATTAAAGAAATTAACTACCATTTCCTTTGTTTTAGTTACATCCTTTGTACCAGTAACTTTTATTCCATCAGCTGGTATTTTCCCATTAAACTTAAAAGTAACTCCATCTAGTGTTACAGTATTACTATCCCCCTTGTGAGTATAAACTCCACCTTTACTATCTTCTATTATAATATTAGCATCTTTTCCTTGAATAACAGGAATAAAGCCTGCTGCAGGTTTTTCAACTACTATTACATCTATACTTTGACCCTCTCCATTTGCTTTAGAAATTAAAGATAATTTCCCATCCTTTATTTCTGCTGAAACATTTAGTTTCCTTTCTTCTAATAAACTATTAAGAGCATCATTGTCTATTGAGCCATCTTCTTTTAATGGTAGTTCTATTTTAGATCCATTAATAAACAGAACCTTTCCTTCCACATCTGATAAGTTCATTGATTTAACTAAAGGTGTGGCATTTTTCCCATTTTCAAAAGTTCCTTTTACAAGAGAGCCACTCTCTAAAGTAATTTCTAAAGTTGGTAAATCAGTAAGCTCACCACTTTTAGCACTTACTAAAGTAACATTATTATCCTCATTTGCTTTAGCTCTAAAATCTATTTTTTCCTCTTCAAGCTTCTTATTTAACTCACTAATTAGTTCATCCTTAGTATATTCCTTTGAAGAATCTAGGTTTAAACTAATAACTTTATCACCAATCTTTATTTCTTTTGAGTCTTTTATATTTTCAATAGTTATTCCAGTAAACTTAGCTTCTGTTGCATTACTTCCCTTAACTTCTTCTATATTTACCGCTTGTATACTTCCACCTAGTGTAAAAGTTCCTTTCTCTCCCAATACTGTAGACTCAAAAACTAAACCTTTTTTATTTTCTCCATCTACACTTCCTGCAAAATCAGTATAGGATACTGAAACTTTTATACCTGCTTTTTGCAGTTCCTTATTTAGATTAGAAGCTCTTTCCCTATCTGTACTACCACTTAGAGTAAATTCTTTACCATCTACTACTATTTTATCTCCCTCACCTATTCCTTCAGTTAAAGTAGCTTTTGTAGCAGTAGCTGAACTCCCCTTTATTGTAAAGTTTTTGTTTGTAGCTTCACTATTGGCTGAAACCGACACAACATTACTATCAGAAGATTCAAATTTAATTGTGCTCCAATTTTTACTTAATATTATGCTATCACTTTTTGACACATCAAAATATTTATTATAAAATTCTCTGCTATCCTTTAATACATCTCTATATAACTTTTGCTTTATTTCTACTATTTCTTTTTGCTGTTGCTGCTGCTGAATTTTAATCCTATATGGCCTCATACTTTCCTTTATGACTTCATCCATATCTAAGCCAGTAGCTAACCCAGTTATTCTCATTTTATCACCTCATTCTCTTATTGCCCCGAAGCTTTTGTTTTCTCATACACTTCATACCACATATTTCTTATATCTTCTATAAAAGGCATAACCTCATCTATCTCTTTTAAATCCTTTTTCAAATTAGCTTGTCCTAACTTATAATTTATAAACTCATAAACCTTAAATATTTGTTTTGCCCATTCTCCAGCTCTTGTATCAAGACTTGCCATAAGTTCTACAAATATATCTTGAGTTCTTGTAAGACTTTCATGTGCTTTACCTATATTTTTCTCTTCAATAGCTGCTCTTCCTATTTTTGCATATTTAACAGCTCCATCTACTAGCATTAAAAGTAGTTGTTCCTTTGATGCATAATTAACACTATTGTTTTTATAAGCATTATATCCGTTGTTGTACATATTCCCCTCCTATTTAACACTATCAATTACATTACCAATAGGCACTTTTTCAATATAATTTTCATCTCTTTCTGCATTTATGGTAATTTTTTTGGTACTTTCCAATGTTCCTTCTACTGTTATATATTTTTTAGATCTATTTCTGTCATTTTTATCTTCAGTATCTAACTCTACAAAAGGTTTCTTAACTTTATTATCTATCTCAGGTCGAGTTTTGCCATTCACTTCTTTCTCTTTTACCTCTTTAGCAAGTTTTCTTCTAATATCAGTATCAATTTTATTCAATCTAAATTCCATGGTTTAGGCCTTCTTATCAAAAACCACACCTGATATTTCACAAAGCTTAGCTATCATGTCAAGAATTTTCTTTGGAGGTACTTCAACCAAAACTTCTTTAGTATCCTTATCTACAATTTTTATCATTATATCTCCAAACTTTTCATGAACATTATATTCTGCATAAGCATTATCATCCTTTAAGAAACCATTAAGCTTTTTTATTGCCTTATTTAAGTTTTCCTTAGTATATCTGTTCTCATCTTCAGAATTTGTGTTTAATTCTTTTTCTACATTATTAACTTCCGTGTTTGGTTTAATAACATTAAGGTTAGTTTGTCCTCCTTGACCTATAACCCTCATATCCATTTTACTTCACCCCTATTTTTTTAAGTTCTTAAGTAAATCTAGATTAACTTTTGCTGCCTCTATATTTTCTTTTTCTACTTCCTTGTATAATTCTTTTCTTAAAATAGACATTTCTCTTGGAGCTTGTATAGCAATTTTTACGCTTCCATCCTCAATTTTAGAAACTGAAATTTCTATATCATCTCCAATTAAAATTGACTCACCTTGTTTTCTTGTAACTACTAACATAAAATCACCCCTTAAATATAGGATGCTTTATTTTATATTTTTCATTCTCTGTAATTAACTGTTCTGCTAACCCAGTATGTACATTAATTAAAATTGGCGCCCTTAAATTTACAGTAATTTTCTTTGGATCTGAATTCAAAGTAACTGTTGAATATACTAGTACATCTTCTGGTGATGTTATACTTAAGTTCTTTATAACTTCATCAGTTATTTTTATTTCATATTCTTTTTCTATTTGAAATGGAGATATAATCACTAACCCAAGTTCTTCTTTTTCATTACATTGAAGCAACTTGAATTCTTCTCCACCCTCTATTTCTTTTATTTCATAATCGTTATATTCCTCTAATCCTGGCAAACCTTTTTTAAATGTAACTTTCATTATTTCACCTCAATTTTATAAATAATCTAACAGGGATGGCGGTAAAATCTTTGCGCTAACCTGTAATGAAGCAGTATAAACTGTTTGTGCCATACTAAACTCTATTGTTTTTTGTGTAAAATCTATATCTTCTGTTTGAGATAAAATATCTGTCATATTAAAATTTTCATCTTCATTCTTTTGTTGAGCTGATTCCATTCTGTTTTGTTTAGCTCCAACCTCTGACCTTGTTTTTAACAGGTTAGTTATAACATCATCTATTGCTGATAGGTTTTCATTTATAAGTTTATTTGAATCTAACTCATCACTTGATTTTAAATTACCAACTATATCTCCAAGTAAATTTAATACATTAACTTCCTCTCCTCTTTCGTTCTTAAAAGAAAGTAGCTCTTTAGCAGTAACGTTATATTCAATAGTAACTCCTTGAGAAACTTCAACATTCAGCTTACTTCCAAGCATATCTAATTGACTTTTCATATATACATCGTCACTGTTTAAATCTAACTTATTGCCCTCTTTGTCAATGAATATTATGTCTTTATTTCCTGTTATAGCATCTGTTACTATATCTACAGGCTTTGAAGAAGCTTTTGTACCTCCAAATATATATTTACCGTCAAAGTTTGTATTCATAATTTGAGCTAGTTCTTCTACTCTTTCATTCATTTCATCTGCTATAGCATTTCTTTCATCAGAACCATATGCCGCATTTCCTGATGATACTAATAATTCTCTAATTCTTTGCATTGTATTAGTTGCTTGATATAATGCTTGATCTGTAGAGTCTAACCAATTTATAGTATCCTTTATATTTTCATTGTATTGCTTATTTGTACTTATATCTGTATTAAGTTGCATACTTCTTGCTGTTTTATATGGATTATCTGATGGCCTACTTATTTCTTTACCAGTGCTAAGTTGGCGGTTTAATGTTTGCATATTAGTTAAGTTTTTATTCATATTCCTTAAATAATTGTTTGCAAGCATTCTATTAGTAACTCTCATATCTTCACTTCCTCATTAACTTAATATTTATTAATTAATCTTATCTTTTAAGTCCATTTATTACCACATCAAGTAATTCATCTATTGTTGAAATGATTTTTGCATTTGCATTATAAGCATGTTGATATTGAATTAAGTTGGCCATTTCCTCATCAATGGAAACTCCAGACACCTGTGCTCTACTATTTTCTAATTCGTAGAACAAGTCTTCTTTAGTTGACACCTGTCTAGAAGCTTCTTGAGCCTGTACACCTAACTTATCTATAATATCCTTAAAATAAGAATCTAGTTTCATACCACTAGTATCACTTTCAATAGTCATTCCATAATTAGATAATTTTAAATCTGCTCTAGATGTTATTGTTGAACCAAAATCTTGAACTCTAAGTAGACTATCCCTTAATTGTGCTATTGCAAGAGCTCTTGCCCCATCGCCTTCCCCATCTACATCATTACTTGAGGTATAATCATAATCATTATCATGAGTTTTTGTTTTTAACTTCATAACATCATATAAAATCTCTCTATTAATTGTTATATTCTTAGCAGAAATATGGCTTTCTTGAGTTAGAGTATTATCAAGATTTATCAATATATTATTACTGTTATATTCAGCCACACTCTTATTTACAAAGAAAGGCATATAATCTCTATCTGGATTGCCTCCTGTATATAATGGATCAGAAATTCCACTATGTATGGCATTTACTGAAAATGCTATTGCTTTAGCAAGCTTATCTAGTTCATCCATATATACTTGAACATCATCTTGAACAGTAATATTTCCAGCCACTTCACCATCTGATGGTTTAAATAACTGTAATTCTGATGCATTGATAATATCATTATTTTTTATTGGATATCCATCACCCTTTACTGCTTGTCCTTCTTGATTGGACCATATTATCCTACTAGAATTTAATTCTTTTACTTGTGCATCATTTAATCCTGATACCCTAATTGTCTGTGTACTATCTGGATTATTCATATCCCCTAACTTATGATATGTTATAACATGAATATTAGGATATGTAGGATCCTTTTCCACCTTTGATATATAGGATAATCTTAGTGAATCAGTATTAGGTGAAGCTGATACTAGGTTAGCAACTTTCATTCCATTAGTATCAGTTGGTCTTATATCGATTCCTTCAAATTCTTTTGTATCTACTGTAATATTAAACTTATAGCTTAATTCATCTAAAAGAGTATCTCTTTGATCCATTAAATCATTAGGCATTTGCCCTGAACTTTTCACACTCATTATTTGCTTATTTAAACCATCTATTTGACTTAATAAACTGTTTATATCAGTCACATTTGATTTTAGCGCAAGCTTAGCATTTTGTTGTAATTCTTCTAGCTTTGTATAAGTATGATTTAAAGCATCTGTTAAAGCTAAAGTTTGTTGAACAGTAACAGTTCTCGCGTTGGAACTATTAGGCTGCTTAGATAATTCTTGAAATGAATCAAAGAATTTCCCCATCAAAGTTGATATTCCTGTATCTGATGGTTCATTAAAAATATTTTCTACCTCATATAAAAAATTACTTCTTATATCACTTGAACCTAAACTACTATTTGCTCCTCTTAACTGATAATCAAGAAAACCATCTCTAACTCTCTCTATAGCTTGAACTTGTGAACCTGTTCCTACTTGCCCGTACCCAGCTGTTCCAGTCATAGGTCTTGAAGTAACTATTTTAGCTCTTTGTCTTGAATATCCAACTGTATTTGAATTAGAAATATTATGAGAAGTTACATCAATGGTAGCCTGCGATGTATTAATTCCTCTTTTAGCTATATTAAAAGTTCCAAACAATCCTGTCATGTAACTTCCTCCTATCTTGAAAGATTTCCATATGAATTATATGTCTTAATTTCTCTTCTTGGATTTATTATATTTAATATTTGATTATTAAAACTCATTTGCTGTCTTATCAGCAATTCATTAGTTTCTTTTTGTTGCTTTACAGCTAATATTATCCTGTTAATTTCTCTATATGAGTTATCAAGTTCCTCATCATTAGAAGTATTCACAATTTCTCTCATACTTCTTTGCCCAACTAGTTTTCTTCTCTCAACCTCTGCTTGAGCAACTTCTTTATTTACCAACTTTATTTCATCAACTAAAGCATCTAGCTCAAAAACTTCCTTTTTCATCACATGCTTATATTGTTTTTCTAGTAATGATAAAAGCTTCTTTAGAGCTTCTCCTTCATTTTTTATAACTATAGTTAACTCATTAATCATTTAAACCGTTCTCCTTAATTGTATCTAGAATACTTCTAGCAGTTAACTTAGCATCAACATTATAAGTCCCATTATTAATTTGATTTTTTAGTTCCTGAATTTTTTTAGAATTATCTACATTTACTCCTTCTAATGTATAGTTAGTCAAACACTTTCCTAACTTAGATATTTCTATTCTGTCAGAAACATTATTTACTTTCTTTGTTTGAGATACTCTATTTTTATTTTTTGAATAAAGATTAATAACATTATTAGAATTTATCCCATTAATATTCATAATACCTACCTCCCAAGTAGCTCCTATATATTTATTATCGAATATACGACGATATAATTTATAGTTTTATGTCAATTTTAGCATTTGTTTTTACAATTATTGGAACACAATAAAAGCTACATTGATTTTAATCAACATAGCTTTTATTGCATCATTATTTCTTTAATGAATTTATTCTTTCAGTGTTACTTACTATACTTGTTATTCTAACACCAAAGTTTTCATCTACCACAACTACTTCTCCTAAAGCAATTGTTTTTCCATTTACAAGTACCTCAACAGGTTCTTCTGCTAATTTATCCAATTCTATTAAGGAACCTGTAGAAAAGTTTAATATGTCTTTTATACTCTTTTTTGTTCTACCAAGAACCACAGAGATATCTAATGGAACATCTAGAATTAAATCAATATTTTTATTAGATACTCCAGAACTTTTACTTTCTACTAAAGGCTCAAAACTAGCTTTATGTACTTCCACCTGTGGTTGTGGAGTTTCAATTATTGTTTTTTCTGATACAGGCTGATTTACTTCATAAACCTCTTCATATGATTTATTATAACTTTCAACTGAAATCTCATTATTTACAGTACTATAATTTTGTTTAGAAGCATCGCTATTTTCATCTTCTTTACCTATCATTATAGATACAATTTTCTTTGCAGTCTCAACAGGAAGTATTTGCATTATATTACTATCAACTAAATTTCCTATTGTCATTCTAAAACTAACTCTTACAATTGCTTCTTCCTCTGGAATTTCACTAGAAAGCGGCTCTTCATTATTATTCCATATCTTAGATATGGGTGGTGATATGTTTACTTCTCTTGAAAACATAGTAGCCATTGATGTAGCTGCAGAACCTATCATTTGATTCATAGCTTCTTGTACAGCACTAATTTCTATTTCTGATAGTTCATGATTTTTAACAACTCCATCGCCGCCCATCATTAAATTAGCTATAACAGCAGCATCTTCAGTCTTAATAATAAGTATATTTCTTCCTATTATTCCACTTGTATATTCTACATCTAATACAACAGTTGGTGTTTCAAAGGTCTCTTTGATTTCCTTTAATGTTGTAATTGAAACAACTGGTGTTGTTATATTTACTTTTTGATTTATTATTTGATAAAGAGCTGTTGATGCAGATCCCATAGATATATTTCCTACTTCCCCCAAAAGATCCTTCTCTATATCACTTAACAAATTAACTGAGTTATCATTAGCCCATGCATTACTTGGAGAGTCATCACTTCCATTTAATAGTGAATCTATCTCTTCTTGAGATAAAAAACTGTTACTCATACTCATTCACATCCTTATCTATTATATCCAATACTGCAATCCCCAAATTCTTACCAATAATTCCTGGTCTTGCATAATAACACTCTTGATTTTCTACATATATCTTTATAGGACTAGTACATTTATTATCTAATCTTATTATATCTCCTCTAGATAAATTTAAGAAATCATCAATTGTTAAATGAGTACACCCTAATTCTGCTGACATTTCTATCTCTACCGTATTAAGTCCCTCTTCAATCTTTTCTCTTACCTCATCACCTGATGCATCTTTTTCATTTTGGAACCAATATTGAACAACTAATTTATCCAGTACCTTTTCAATACTTAGATATGGAATACATATATTAATAAATGTATTACTCTTACCCATTTCTACAGAAAAAGTAACTAAAGCAACTGGTTCATTTGGTGCTAATGTTTGATTTATAGCTGGATTTGTTTCTAAAGATTCAACTTCTGGTTCAACACTTAATATGTCTTCCCATGCAAGCTTCAAATTAGAAATCATTCCTGAAATAATTTGCATCATTATGTTTTTATCTATATCTGAAAATTCCTTACTAACCGTATTTCTTTCTCCCGTTCCCCCTAATAGTACATCTATTATTTTAAAAGAGAATTGTGGATTCGTTTCAAATAATATAGTTCCTGTTAGTGGTTGCATTCTAAACATAGTCATTATTGTTGGATTTGGTATTGAATGTATAAATTCCTCATAGGTTATCTGCTCTACAGTTTCTATTTTCACTTTAACGTTTTTTCTTAATTGTGCTGTTAAGAAATTAGATATTATTCTTGCATAATTATCATGAATTAACTCTAACGTTCTAATATGATCTTTTGAGAATTTTTGTGGACTCCTAAAATCATATATTTTTACCTTATGTTTTTCTTCTTCTTTTTGAAGCTCATCCGGTTCTAACGATCCTGTAGATAAGGCAGACAACAAGGCATCTATTTCGCTTTGTGATAAAACATCTGCCATACTTGTCCCTCTTTTCTATATATTTAATAGTTTGTCTATATCAATTATAGTAAGAAGTTTTTCATCATGTTTATAAATGCCCTTTATATATTGATATTCAACTTCTGTTTCTAGTCTCTGGATAGAAGTTTCTTCTATATCTAAAACCTCTTCTACCTCATCTACGCAAATTCCTATTTCCTCTTCTCCAACATTAAGAATTATTATGTTTTCTTGATTATCAGATGTATCTACATTTAAAAGTAGATTAATATCAACCAATGATTTTATACTCCCCCTCAAGTTAATTAACCCTTTAATATAATTAGGCGCTTTAGGTACTAGAGTTATACTCATCATATCATTTATTCCTTGAACCTTTTCTGTTGCAACAGCAAAATGTTCATCACCTAACTTAAATACTACTATTTGCATTTGTACCCCTCCTATAATTAGGATAATTAGCCTATTACTTTTTTAATTGCTTCAAGTACTCTATCTGCTTGGAAAGGCTTAACTATAAAATCTTTTGCTCCTGATTTTATAGCATCCATTACCATTGATTGTTGTCCCATAGCTGAACACATTATAATCTTTGCATTAGGATCAAATGCTCTTATTTGCTTAACTGCTTCAATACCATCCATATCTGGCATTGTTATATCCATAGTAACAACGTCTGGCTTCTCCTTTTTATATAAGTCTACTGCAACTAGCCCATTGCTAGCTTCTCCAACAACATCATATCCATTTTTCTCTAAAATGTCCTTTATCATCATTCTCATAAAAGCTGCATCATCAACTATTAATACTTTATTTGCCATATCTTTAACCTCCAAATTAATATACTCCAATTGATTTTAATATCTTTTCAAACGAACCAGGAACAGGTATGTAATAAAAATGTGCTCCTATATTACTATTTAATTCATCTGAAAATACTGTTTCTATATCTAATATATTTTCGTCATACTGACCAGACTCCACGAAAGTTGTTGCTAAAATTGCACCCAACATATCATGAGCTACAGCTGGTACTGATGGTATAACACATAATCCAGTGAATTGCGTTATTGCATTCATATATGATCCAGAAAGAATGTTTCCTATTTCACATAGGGCTGAATCACCTAATTCTGATATCTCATTTTCTTTAACTCCAGTTAACATTTCCACAATATCGTGAGCTACACTTTCTTTAAAAATAATTAATATATTTCCTTGAATATCTCCAAGTACTCTAACTACAATTCCACAGAACAAAGATTCTGCTTCATCATTGTACATTTCACTCAACTTTATCATATTAACTGAAGGTACAGTCATGTCAATCTTTTTTCCAAGCATCATTGATAATGCAGTTGCTGCATTTCCTGCTCCTATATTAGTAACTTCTTTTAATGCATCAAGCTGTATATTGCTTAAATTCACATGATCCATTACGTACCTCCTAATATATTTTTTATATCAAGGCTCCTACATCAAGAATTAATGTAACTAATCCATTACCTAATATAGTTGCACCTATATACTCTTTTAAAGAACTTAATGTTTTACCTAATGGCTTAATTACTATCTCTTGTTGTCCCATTAATGAATCAACAAGAAGTCCAATAGTCTTTTCACCAACCTTAACAATAATTACAAACTTCTTCTCTGTATCTACAGATTCTATACTTAATCTTTCATTTAGTCTAACCAATGGTATTACATTATCTCTATATATTATTACTTCTTTACCATTGCTCTTTTTAATATTATCCTTCTTATAATCAATAACTCTATCTATAAATCCTAGAGAAATTGCTAAAGTTTCATCACCAACAGTAACTAGTAATGCTTGTATTATTTGTAATGTAAGTGGCAACCTAATTACAAATGTTGATCCCTTACCTTCTTCACTAATTAAATCTACAGTACCTCCAAGAGCTGAAACTTTTGCCCTAACAACATCCATTCCTACTCCTCTACCAGATATATCTGTAACAACTTCATTAGTGCTAAATCCTTGTGCAAAGATTAAATTTTTAATATCATCATCACTTAAGCCTTCTGTATTAATACCAACTCTTTCAGCTTTTACTTTTTCAACATTTATTCCTGCACCATCATCTATTACTTTTATTAAAGCTTTTGTTCCTTCTTGATATGCAACAAGCTTAATTGTACCTACTGCAGGTTTTCCTTTAGCTATTCTTTCTTCTTTAGTTTCAATTCCATGATCTGCTGCATTTCTTAATAAGTGTATTAATGGCTCACCAATTTCATCTATAACAGTTCTATCTAGTTCTGTTTCAGCACCTTCAATAACAAAATTAATTTCCTTATTTAATTCCACTGATATATCTCTAATCATTCTTGGGAATCTATTAAATACAGTATCTAAAGGAAGCATTCTAATTTTCATAACTAAATCTTGAAGGTCTGTAGTTGTTCTTCCCACTTGCTCCAAAGTTTCTGTTAGGTCAGATGATTTATGGTCTACTACTATTTGCTCAAGTCTTGTCCTATATATAACTAATTCAGAAACCATATTCATAAGTTTATCTATTCTTTCTAGATCAACTCTTACTGATTGATGTGATTTCTTGCGCCCTTCTTTTTTTATATTTTTTTTCTTCTCTTGAGAAACCTCTTTGGAATCCAGTTTAATCTCTTGGGGCTTAACTGCACTCTCTTCTATCTTTTGGAACTCTATTAATTTAGTCTTAACCATTCTAACTTCAGAAATATTTTCAACTAACTTCTTAACTTCATCTTCTGAGCTTGTAGTAATTAAAACGAAATCTAATTGAAGTTCAAAATCCTCATTCTCTATATCTTCTGTAGATGGTTTAGATTTAATTATCTCACCAATCTCCTCTAAATCCTTTACAATTAAAAAAGCTCTAGCAGATTTTAATAAGGTATTTTCACTTAATGTTATACTCAACTCTATAGCATTAAAATCTTTTTCTTGGGCTTGTTTTATTATTGACACATCATAATCATTTAGTTCCATACTACAATTATCTTTTTCTAATGTAACTAAAGTTTCTACCTCTTTGTTTTCAGCTACATCTTTTACCTTCGAAATATTATGTAAAGATTTTATTATTGCATCTATATCTATATTAGAATCTGTGCCATCTTCAATATTACTTACCATTCTTTCTAATGTATCTAGACAATCAAATAATACTGTAATAACTTCTTGAGTAACATTTAACTGACCATCTCTGAATTTTGATAAAACATCTTCCATCTTATGAGTTAATTCAGCTATATCATTAAACCCCATTGTTGCAGCCATTCCCTTAATTGTATGGGCCACTCTAAATATTTCATTAATCTTATCAACATCATTAGGATTCTTTTCTAATTCTAATAATGATTCATTTAATGTTTGAAGATTATCCATGGATTCTTCTAAGAACATATTCATATATTGTGATGTATCCATTCATATCCCCCCCCTATAGCTTTTTATAAATAAATGTAGACACTCGTTCTAGACCAATTTTATTATAGTCATATATACTCTCTGTGCCTCCTACAAATAAGAAACCACCCTTATTTAAGGCATCAGATAAATTACTATACACTTCCATCTTAGCATCTCTTTTAAAGTAAATAACTACATTTCTACATACAATTAAATCAAACCCACCCTCATACTTCTCTGTTATTAAATCATGCTTTCTAAAAGTAACCATTGATTTTATTTTTTTACATACACAATAATTATCGTCTATTTTTTCAAAATATTTATCTAAATCTTCTTTTTTTACATTTTTAATTTCATCAAATGTATAAATTCCTTTTCTTGCCTTAGCTAATGCATTCCTATCTATATCTGTAGCAATTATTTTCACATTATTTTTAACGGATAACTTGTCTAACATTATTGCTAAGCTATAGGGTTCACAACCGATGGAGCAAGCAGCACTCCATATTTTTAAGCTTTCATTTTTATGTATTAATGACTTTTTTATTATCTGTTCTAACTCCTTAAAAAGCTCAGGATTTCTAAAAAACTCAGTTACATTTATCGTTATAAAATCGAAAAACCTCTCTCTTTGCTCTTTATCACTAACTATTACTTTTTTATATTCATCTAAGCTTGAAATATCCATTCTTCCCATAAGACTAGATATTCTTCTATTTAACTGCTCTGACTTATAAGCAGATAAATTCATCCCATACTCTCTATGAACCCACTTATGAAAATCATTGAATTCCATAATACTTTTTATCTCCCTCTCTAAGTTCATCTTTAGTTCTAATTAACTAAAGCTTTCATAAAATATATGTATTTTATATAGTTAATACTCCTTTTCCTATAATTCTAATTGTAACCTCTCCATTATTAGAATCAATTATCATTGTTCTCCCTTTGTTACCTCCAGTTTCCTCAGCTAATATAGGAATTTTATGTAATTTTAATGACTGTTTTACTGCTTCTGTATTCCTTTTACCAATATCACTAATCATTGTTTTATCACTAAAATTAAACATAGATGCCCCACCTGCAATTTTAGCAACTATATTTTTTCTTTTGCATCCTTTTGATACCATTTTTTCTATCAATATTGGTATGGCTAAATCTGCAAATTTTAAAGGTTGCGTTACCTTTCTAAATTGGGTACTATCAGGCAACATTATATGTGCTAATCCTGTTACCTTAGATTCTGACTCATAGAGTCCTATTCCCACACAAGACCCTAACCCTATAGTTATAATTTTCTGAGGAGGAAGAACTACATTCAAATCTGATATTCCAACTTTAACTTCAGTATATTCCATAAATCCCCCTAAAATATTTGATCACTATCTTCTTTTGATAAAATCCTTTCCATATCTAAAAGAATTATTATTTTCCCATCAATCTTGACTAACCCTTTTATATAATTATTGTTTTCCGATAAAGTTATAGATGGCACTTTTTCTACCATTTCATTACTAACATTGGAAACCTCATATACATTATTTACAATCACACCAAATTTTCTATTCTCTCTTTTTACCACAATAATTTTAAAGTCTTTAAAATCATTATTGCAACAATCCAAATTAAACTTTTTGCATAAATTTATAATAGGTATAACATGTCCCTCATAATTTATTACCCCTTCAACAAAGTTTGGTGAATCTGGAATATGTACGGTTTCAGTATATTCTAATATTCTTTCTATTTCACTAATATTAGTAGAATAAAGTTCTTCTCCTAGCCTAAATATTAGTATTTTACTTTCTATATTATCCATATACGCCTCCTAAAATACAAACTTTTCTACAACTATTTCCCCATCTTTATCTAGATAGGCTTTTATGTTTTTTGAATGAGCTTCTAATATATATTGTCTTTCTTCAAAACAGAAAACTGTATTTTGATAAGCTACAATATTTACTGGTATTATTGTTTCCAATTCATTAACTTCAACTTCTTTTTCTATAGCTCTAATAAAATCGTATAGCTCATTGACAAACTTAATTTTTAAAGGCCCTAATCCAATAAGTTTTTCCTTAATAAAGTCATATATATATATTTAGAGGCATTTCCAAAGCTACTTGATATACTCATTATTAGAATAGAAACTCTAATAACAGAATTAAATTTAGTTTCAATTAATAATTTAATAATTTCTCCATCTTCTTTTTCCGTACCTATAATACTACTTTCTTTTATTTGTTTAACTGAAGAAATTAACAGTTCTAAGTCCCTCTTTAAACTTCTCAAGTTATCTATATATAACTGCCTATCTAAATCTTTAGTTCCTGCAGTTACATTGGAACTAATTACACTTCCATATATTCTTAATTTTCAATAGAGTTTTCATCTCTACTACTTTTGTAATAACACTTTCATTAATACCATAAACTATTTGCCTTAAAGACAACACTTCTAATATATCTTCTTTAGTGTATTTAGGAGGAAACTCTCCATCCTCAAATTCCTTTTTCATTTTAATTCTACTTGCAACATTTTCATACTTTAAAACATGCCTATATTCTGGAGTATATAAAATAAATATTTTAGCTTGTACTTTATCTGATGTGTCCATTTTTATTTCTCTTTTTGCTTTTACTTCTATAATTATTTTGTTATCCACTATATCTATTAAATTACTATTCTTACTTTTCTCTATAACTTTTATTTCACAATGTTTCCTAAATATACTTTTCTCTTCTTTTATTATCTTATATACAAGTTTATTCCTTGGGATAGATGATTGTCTTTCTGCTTCACATAAACATTCTTCTAGGTTTTTCCCCATAAAGTTACAACTAATATACATCATCTCCCATTTTACCCTTTTATTAAGTATATCATATAAGAATACTTTGTAAAATATATGAAAATTATTTAGTTTATCGTATTTCTACAAATTAATTCATCGAATAAACTCATTAATTTTCTTAATAAATAATTTTCAACATCAAACTCTAACTCATTTACCTTTCTTATTGGTAAAATATTAGGTGATGTTCCCGAAATAAACAACACATCAAACTTTTCTAAGTCAGTATATCTTATATTTTCCTCTATAATATTAATGTTATTTTCTTTTGCCACCTTAATTATTTCTGTTCTAGTAACTCCAGGTAAAACAGCTTCAACCTTAGATGTATAAACATTAGAATCTTTTATAAGAAAAATATTTGACCTACTACCTTCTGTTATACATCCATTTCTATCAACAAGAATGGCTTCATGAGCATCATTTTTCTTTATTTCTTTATTTACCTTTTCCCTAAAACTATTATTAATAACCTTTGCATTTGGATTTTCTCTTTCTCCAAAATACAGTATCGTTTTTACCCCCTCTTTATACATTTCGTCTGTAGGATAAGAATGCTTTATAAAAAATATTTTAAATTCATTAGAATCAGTATTAAAAATTATTTTTATGTTTCCTAAAGTATTACCATTTGATATTACTAGGTCATTTATATAATTCAACAATTCATCATATGTAATATCATTTTTATAGTTATTTAATTTAAATGAGTTTATCATTCTGTCATAATGTTCTTTATAAAATAGTGGTTTCCCATTAATTATTCTAATAACTTCATATATTAGTTTTCCTTTCTCCTCTTCTCTCCATTCTTCTACCTTTCTTAATTGGCCGTTATCAATATAATATTCATTAATAGCTTCAACCATTTTTTATTCCTCCTTTTAAATCCATTTTAATATTTCTATCTCATGCTTTTTCTTATAATTAATTAAATAAGGTTTACCAACCAAATCTAAAAGTGGTTTGTCTGATAAAGAATCTGAAAACATATATGATTCTTTAAAATCCACTTCAATATTTTCTTTTGATAACACTTCCTTTAACCTTCTTACTTTTTCTTCACCTTTGCAATTGCAGCCTAACATCTTTCTAATAAATTTTCCTTCTTTAAATTCAAACCTAGTTCCAATAACTTTATCTACAACATCAATGTTATAAAACTCATTTATGTAAAATTCAGGGGATGCAGATATTAAATAAATATCATATCCTTCCTTTTTTAATTTATACATCATATCTACTGCATCTTTATATAATATTTTACTTAGCCTATTCTTATAAAATCTTTTCACTAAATCTTGTAATTTTTCTTCTTCAATATTATCAATAAACTTTAAAAAACACTCCTTAACCCTTTTCTCATCATATATACCAACACCATACATTAAGCCACTATATAAAGCTCTTGGTAAAAACCTAATATTTTTTATATCTTCTTCTAAAGAATATTTATAAAATTCCATTAATGTTTCTTTCTTTGTAATAGTATAATCAATATCAAATATAGCTAACTTTTTCATTTTATTCCTCCATATATCTTTGTGTTTATTATATAATATCTATTCAAAAAAATAAAAGGCGGCATAGCCACCTCTTTACTTTAATTTATTTAAGAAACTTTCAATTCTGTCTAAACCTTTTAATATTAATTCTTCTGAAGTCGCATAAGACAACCTAATATACTTGTCTAACCCAAAAGCAGATCCTGGTATAACAGCAACCTTTTCATGTTCTAAAAGTTCTCTTGAAAAATCTACTGAGTTATTAATGACATTCTCATTTATACTCTTTCCTAAATAATTTTTCAAATTAATCATTACATAAAATGCACCTTCTGGTCTAATTACGCTTAATCCAGTAATGTTTTTAATTCTATCTATCATTAAGTTTCTTCTCTCTTCAAACTTCTTAACCATTTTTTCAATTTCATCTTTTGGACCATTTAGAGCTTCAACTCCTGCATATTGAGCTATTGAATTAGTATTAGAAGTAATGTGGCTTTGAACACTAGTCATTAACTTAATCACTTCTGCATTTCCTGCTGCATATCCTAATCTCCATCCAGTCATTGCATAAGATTTAGAAAAACCATTTATTACTATTGTTCTATTATAAGCATCTTCAGAAAGAGAAGCTACACTTACATGTTTTTTACCATCATATATTAACTTCTCATATATTTCATCAGATATAATTATTAAATCATGTTTTTGGGCAAACTCAGCTATCTCTTTTAGCTCTTCTATAGAATAAACAGTTCCTGTTGGATTGTTAGGACTATTTATAATAATTGCCTTGGTATTATCGTTAACTACTTTATTTAAAGATTCTAAAGTATATTTATAATCATTTTCCTCTTTGCCTTCAACAAAAACAGGTACCCCGTCAGCAAGTTTTATTAATTCGGGATAACTTACCCAATATGGAATTGGTACTATAACCTCATCTCCTGGATTTAAGATGGCCATAAAAGCATCTGCCAAACATTGTTTTGCTCCTGTAGAAACAATTATCTCATTAGAATTATAGGACAAATTATTATCCTCTTTAAGTTTTTTACATATTGCCTCTCTTAACTCTATTATTCCAGAAGTAGGGGTATACTTTGTTTTCCCTTCTTCCATAGATTTTATAGCTGCATCCATTATATTTTTAGGTGTGTTAAAATCAGGTTCTCCTGCCCCAAAACTTACAACATCAACTCCCGCCTCCTTAAGCTCTTTAGCTTTGGCAGTAATTGCAAGGGTTATTGATGGAGTTATGTTCATAGCCTTTTTTGAATAATTCATTTTATCTCCTCCATTTATTGCTTTTGCTTATAATTAATTTATCTAAAAGTAGTTCATTTATCCCCTGTGTGCCTAATAAAATAGGTTTATTACAAGATCCATGAAAATCACTACCACCTGTTATCAACAATTTATATTTCTTACTTAAATTATAGAAACTATTTATTTGTTCTTTGCTATGACTTGGATGATATACCTCTATTCCATTTAAACCATAGCATTTTAACTCTCTTACTACATTCTCTATTTCCATACTTCTATATATCTTACCAGGATGAGCTAGCACTGATACTCCTCCAGCTTCATTAATAACCTGCATTGTTTCTTTATAGGAAAGTTTTTCACCTTTCACATAGGCAGATTTCCCTTTTATTAAATATTTAGAAAATGCTTCTTTATAATTTTCAGCATAGCCTTTGTCTACAATTGCTTTTGCAATATTCCCCCTACCTATAGATGAATCTTTATCAACTGCTATTTCATCTATATCAATATATACTTTGTTTTCTTTTAACTTTTCTAAGATTTTGTATGTTCTCTCTACCCTTGATCTTCTTAATCCACTTACAACTTCATTTAACCTTCTATTATTTATATCAATAAAATACCCTAGAATATGTATCTCTAAATCATTATATTCCGTACTAAATTCAATTCCAGGTATAATATTCACACCAGTATTATTTTTATTAATAATATACTGAGCAGAAATAGAGTCGTGATCAGTTATTGATATATATTTAATCCCTTGATTTTTAGCTAACTCTACTATTTCCTCTGGTGTTAATACTCCATCAGAGTAGGAAGAATGAATATGTAAATCTGCATATTTCATATTGTACACCTTCCTTCCTATCTATAAAAAATATAGCATTAATGAACTACCTTGTAAATCATTTATTATAATTTTCCATTTAGTTTTCTATTGTCTCAATAGTTCTTTTTTAATACTTTTATAGTTTTTAACATATGAATATAAAATATTTTAATACCTTATACTTTTATAAATAAAAAATGTGGAGTAAATATTTATTTTGCTTGTTCCGTCGCAAACTCCAAGTCACAGAAAAATAAATATCTATTCCCTTCGTACTAAAGGTAAGGAAATTATAAAATTATTATCCTTGATTTTATATTTTTTAACATGAAAGTGTAATAATACCTTAGATTTATAGCTGATTAAAATTTTATAATGTCCTAGACATTAAAAAAAGAGTGGTTTTACCACTCTCTTTCTACTTTTCTACTAATTCATCATTGTAATAAGTAGCAACTCTGTCGAACTCTTCTTCTTCAGGTACTACTAACTCTTCTCCATCAGCTCTGAATAAGTATACAGAGTCATCTTCTGGGCTTTGAGCTAAAACATATTCCTTATCTTCAAATTCAAAAGCATCTATAATAGGACAAGATATTACGTTTCCGTTATCATCTTCTAAATCAATTACAAAGCTTTCATGCTCTTCACATCCACAACCATGTTCATCATGATCGTGTCCACACCCACATCCTTCATGGCCGTGGTCATGTCCGCATCCACATTTATTTAATTCATCACTCATTTTCAAATCCTCCTTTTAAATAAGTAGTTGTTTTAATTTTACCCTTATTTCTTATAAATTAAAAGCTAAATTTTAAAATAAATAGAATTTTATTTTATGTAATTAAAAACATTAGCAAATAAACTAAATATTATTGAATAAAAACTTACCAATACACCTTTACTGGTTTTTAATTTTTCACAAATTCCGTATGTGATAAAAAAGTTACTTTTGGTATTCTGTGGTGTCACTATGATTTTTATTTTTAATACCTTAACACATTTTCACCACTCAAACTCTGTATCCATAAGGTTTTGCTACTCAAAATTTTCATAACTGGTCTAGATGTTAAAAAAAGCTGTATCATAAAATGATACAGCTTTTCATATTTAAAGAAATTATTCTTGTTCAGCTAACTTCTTATATCCTGCTAATCTTTCCATAGCATCATTGTAAGTCTTTTCAAATAAAGCATCTGCTGCTTCTGGGAATGCCTTAGCTAATGAAGCATATCTTACTTCACCCATTAAGAATTCCTTGAAGTCTGCCTTTGGTTCCTTAGAATCTAAAGCAAATGGATTCTTAGTTCCCTTTAATTGAGGGTTGTATCTGTACATAGCCCAGTATCCACAATCAGTAGCTCTCTTAGCTTCTTGTTGGCTGTTACCCATACCAATCTTAATACCGTGGTTAATACATGGAGCATAACCGATGATTAATGATGGTCCTTGGTAAGCTTCTGCTTCAGCAATAGCCTTAAGAGTTTGGTTCTTATCTGCACCCATATTTACTTGAGCAACATATACATAACCATAGCTCATAGCCATCATTCCAAGGTCTTTCTTCTTAGTCTTCTTACCTGAAGCTGCAAACTTAGCTATAGCAGCTGTTGGAGTAGCCTTAGAAGATTGTCCACCTGTATTAGAGTAAACTTCTGTATCGAATACGAATATATTTACATCTTCTCCAGATGCTAATACGTGGTCAACCCCACCGTATCCAATATCGTAAGCCCAACCGTCTCCTCCGAAGATCCATTGAGATCTCTTAACGAAGTAGTCTTTTTCATCTAATACTTTCTTAGCTAATTCTGAATTAACTGTAGCTAAAGCTGCTTCTAACTTTTCAGCTCTATCTCTAGTTCCTTCACCATTGTTCATATTAGCTAACCAGTCTTCAACAACAACCTTAACGTCGTCATTTACACCTTCTTCTAATAATGCATTTAAGTTATTAGCTATTCTTTCTCTTATAGCCTTAACACCTAAGAACATACCTAATCCGAATTCAGCATTGTCTTCGAATAATGAGTTAGCCCAAGCTGGACCATGTCCTTTATGGTTAATTGTGTATGGAGTTGAAGGAGCTGATCCACCCCAGATTGATGAACATCCAGTTGCATTAGCAATCATCATTCTGTCACCAAATAATTGAGTTATAAGCTTAGCATATGGAGTTTCTCCACAACCTGCACAAGCACCTGAGAACTCAAGTAATGGTTGCTCGAATTGGCTTCCCTTAACTGTATTCTTATTCATTGGGTTCTTCTTAGCTGAAACTTCTTCAACTGCATAATCCCAAGCTTCCATTTGATCATGTTGAGATTCTTGTGGCTTCATTATTAAAGCTTTTCCTGGAGCTGGACAAACTTGAGCACAGTTTCCACATCCAGTACAATCTAATGGAGTTACTCCAATTGAGAAGCTTAATGGTTCTTCTGTCTTTAATGCCTTAGCAGGAACTAACTTCATTGATTCTGGAGCAGCTGCCTTTTCAGCATCATTTAATAAGAATGGTCTAATTGCAGCGTGTGGACAAACGTAAGCACATTGGTTACATTGAATACACTTTTCTGGAACCCATTCAGGAACATTAACTGCAATTCCTCTCTTTTCGTAAGCTGCAGTACCAGCTTCAAAAGTACCATCTTCCATTCCCATGAATGTAGATACTGGAAGAGAATCTCCTTCTTGTCTGTTCATTGGGATAACTATATTCTTAACGAATTCAGTCATCTTGTGGTTGTTTTCAACTTCTTCGTCTTTAGCATCCTTCCATGATTCTGGAATATCTATCTTAACGATTGATTCAACACCCTTATCGATAGCTGCGTTGTTCATATCAACAACCTTTTGTCCCTTCTTACCATAAGAAGTTACAACTGCATCCTTAAGGTACTTAACAGCATCTTCAACTGGGATAATGTTAGCTAACTTAAAGAAAGCTGATTGCATTATCATGTTGATTCTTCCACCAAGACCTATTTCTTGAGCTATTCCAACAGCATTGATAGTGTAGAACTTAATGTTGTTGTTAGCTAAGAATCTCTTATATGAACCTGGTAACTTTTCTTCTAATTCTTCTGGAGTCCAGATAGTGTTTAGTAAGAAAGTTGAACCTGGCTTTAATCCATCAAGTACATTGTACTTATGAACGTATGATTGGTTAGAACATGAAACAAAGTCTGCCTTGTTTATTAAGTATGGAGACTTGATTGCCTTCTTACCAAATCTTAAGTGAGATACTGTTATACCACCTGACTTCTTAGAGTCATAGAAGAAATAACCTTGAGCATACATGTCTGTATGGTCACCTATAATCTTGATAGCACTCTTATTAGCACCAACAGTACCGTCTGATCCTAATCCCCAGAACTTACATGCTGTAGTTCCTTCTGGAGTAGCATCTATATCTTGATGAACTTCTAATGAAGTATTTGTCACGTCATCAACGATTCCTATTGTAAATCCATCCTTTGAATCTTCCTTTGCTAAGTTTTCATAAACTGCAGCAATGTGACCTGGGTTTGGATCCTTAGAACCTAGACCGAATCTACCACCTACGATAACTGGAGCATTTTCCTTACCATAGAATGCATTCTTAACGTCTAAGTATAATGGTTCACCAGCTGATCCTGGTTCCTTTGTTCTATCTAATACAGCAATCTTCTTAGCAGATGCTGGTATAGCTTTCATTAATTTTTCAATTGAGAATGGTCTGTATAATCTTACTTTAACAACACCAACTTTTTGTCCATTAGCATTTAAGTAATCTACAGTTTCTTCACATACGTCTGTTACAGAACCCATAGCAATGATTACTCTATCAGCATCTGGTGCTCCATAGTAGTCGAAGCAGTGATATTCTCTTCCTGTTAACTTAGTTATTTCAGCCATGTATCCTTCAACTATATCAGGAACTGCTTGATAGAACTTGTTAACTGCTTCTCTTTCTTGGAAGTAGATATCAGCATTTTGTGCAGTACCTCTAGTTACTGGATGGTTAGGATTTAACGCTCTAGCTCTGAAAGCTTCAACTGAATCCCAATCAACTAGGTTTGCTAATTCATCATATTCAAGAACTTCGATCTTTTGAATTTCGTGAGAAGTTCTGAAACCATCAAAGAAGTTAACAAAAGGTATTCTAGACTTAATTGCAGTTAAGTGAGCAACTGCTGATAAATCCATAACTTCTTGTACTGATCCTTCTGCAAGCATTGCAAAACCTGTTTGTCTTGCAGCCATAACGTCTTGGTGGTCACCAAAAATATTAAGAGCTGAAGTAGCTAATGCTCTTGCTGAAACATGGAATACTCCTGGAAGCATTTCACCAGAAATCTTGTACATATTTGGAATCATTAATAATAAACCTTGAGATGCAGTATAAGTACTTGTTAATGCACCTGCTTGTAATGATCCATGAACTGCACCAGCAGCACCTGCTTCTGATTGCATTTCCATAACTTGTACAGGTTGACCGAATATGTTCTTTCTTCCTTGTGCTACCCATTCATCAACGTGTTCAGCCATTGGTGATGATGGTGTGATAGGATAGATAGCTGCAACTTCAGTAAATGCATATGATATATGAGCAGCTGCAGTATTACCATCCATAGTTTTCATTTTTCTCATCGCGTAGACCCCTCTTTCTTTATATAAAAATTAATAAGAAACATGTTTGTTTAAACTGTAGAGTGTATTTTAACATAAAAATACACCGAATTATTCATTTAATTTAGTAATGGGTATTAAATATATTAATAACCACATTGTTAAAAAAATAACTTTTGTATCTCCTAGTAAAACAAACCTACGTATATAATTATATATCAGAATATCAATTTTGCAAGGGAATTGTAAATTAAAAACATTTAAGTAATATTATAAATTTTCTGCAAATTGTACTACTTACTCATAGCTTCCATAATTGTCTTTATCACAGCAGGGGTTCCAACCTCCCCTTGTTTAGCATTCATTTTACTAATTAACTCCCTCTTTCTAGTCCTTAATTCCTCTAAATGTGATAAAAAGCTTTCTTTAGTTATCTCTTCTTCCTCAAGCACTAGAGAATACCCTTCCTTTTTGAAAGAATTTGCATTTAAAATTTGATCTCCTCTACTAGCTTTTCTAGATAATGGTATTAGTAGTGTTGGCTTTTTTAATGCTAAGAACTCAAAAATAGAGTTAGCTCCTGCTCTAGAAACTATATAATCTGCTGCTTTCATTAAATGAGGTAGCTCCTCACTTACAAATTCAAATTGTTTGTATCCAATATAATTTTGTAATTTACTGTCTAAATTTCCTTTTCCGCATATGTGAATAACATTAAACTTTGTTAAAATTTCATCCAAATTTTCTCTAATTACATCATTTATAACCTTTGATCCAAGACTCCCCCCCATAATAAATAAAATTTCTTTTTCATCTTTAAATCCACATATTTGCTTTCCTTGTAACTTACTTCCACTTAATATTTCGCTTCTTATAGGACTTCCCGTTAAAACTCCCTTATTATCTTTTACAAAACTTAAACTTTCTCTAAAAGTAACACATAGCTTATCGCAAAATGGTGCTGATAACTTATTAGCAAGTCCTGGAGTTATATCTGATTCATGAGCAACCACTGGTATTTTCTTTATACTAGCTGCAATAACTACAGGTACTGCAACAAAACCGCCTTTAGAAAAAACTATATTAGGCTTTTCATTTGTTAATATTTTTTTAGCCTCAAGTATTCCCTTGAATACTTTAAATGGATCAGTAAAATTTTTAATATCAAAATACCTTCTTAACTTACCTGATGATATTCCATAGTAAGGAATTCCTTTTGATTCTATTATTTCTTTTTCTATTCCATCCTTACTTCCTATATATTTAATTTCAAAACCAGCTTCTTTTAAACTTGGTATTAGCGCTAAGTTTGGAGTTACATGCCCTGCTGTACCTCCACCTGTCATTATAATTTTATACTTACTCAAAAAATCAACTCCTAAACTTTTATTTTATAAACAACTTGTATAGCTTTTCCACCTTTCCCTCTAATTATATAAAATAATCATAAAAAAATTACACAAGCTATGATTACAAAGATGCGGATAGGTGAATTTAAATATCAAACCAATCATTAGTTCCAGAATAAAAACAAGAATTAGCTAAATTCAAAAACGAAGTTGCTAGTGCAATGAACGTACCTTTCTCTGACTACAACGGAAATCTTACATCTAAACAATGCGGTAGTGTTGGTGGAGAAATGGTTATAAGAATTGTGGAACAACATGAAAAAGGGCTTTAATTTTCTCTAATCCTTAAAAATCAAGGATAGCTTCAAGCTATCCTCTTCAAATTATAACCTAAAGTTCTTAACATTAAGTTGTATATTTCTTTTTCCATTAAACTCATTAATACTTGGATAATAAATTATATCCATATAAAAATCTGCATATCCACTATCTACCAAGTGCAAAAACTTTTCTTCCCCATACTTATCTGTAAACATATCTTTAAAATCTTCATATTTATCAAAGTTTAGTCCTTCAACATATCCAAATGTTCCTGGAACAACAAATCTAAACTTCATAAAATTCTTCTCTTTTCCTATGAAAAACACTCTTGAAACCTTGATATTTTTCACAGCAAACAATGGACTACCATTGCCTTTTCCAAAAGGTCTTAAATTTTCAATTTTCTCTACTAAGCCTTCATCTAAATATTTAATTTCTAGTGGAGAATCTATTTTTATAACTGGAATAATATCTTCATCTGAAAGAGTACATTTAGAATTAAGAGCCTTCCTTAAAAGAGATATATTCTCCTCCTTTACAGATAGACCTGCTGCCATAGGATGGCCTCCAAACTTCTCTATATATTCTTTACACTTATTTAATTCTTCAAACATATTATATCCTTCAATACTACGAGCAGAGCCTTTTGGCATATCTTTTCCTCTTGTCATAACTATTGTTGGCAAATTAAATCTTTCTCTCACTCTACCTGCTACTATGCCAGCTATACTTTCATGTATCCCCTCATCATATACAAGTATAACCTTTTCTCCATTTGTTATTTCTTCCTCAACCTTAGAAATAACACTTTCAACGCTATCAAAAGTTAATTCTTGTCTTTCTACATTTAATTCATAAAGCTTTTTAGCTAGTTCTTCTGCATATTTCTCATCTTCAGTTATTAATAACTCTACTGATAAATCTGCTGTTTCTAATCTTCCTGTAGCATTTATACATGGTCCAAGTACAAATCCAAAGTGGTACTCACTTATATCTTTTCCGTCTAGACCAGTTGCTTTTATTAATGCTTTAAGCCCTATACTAGAGGTGTTATTGATTAGCTTTAATCCCTCTTTAACAATTATTCTATTTTCACCTAAAAGCTCTACAACATCACAAATGGTTGCAATAGCTGCATATTGGAACAAATCATAAAATTCCAAAAAGCTTCTTCCCATTTCATTAACTAATTCCATAGAAAATTTCAATGCAACTCCTGCTCCACAAAGTTCTTTAAATGGATACTCACAGTTTCCTTGTTTAGGATTTATAACACAATCACTATTAGGAACAACATTTATTCTGTTACCATCTTTTTCAATATAAGGTATATCATGATGGTCTGTGATAATTACAGTGAGACCTAGTTCCTTAGCCACTTCAACCTGCTCCATAGCAGATATTCCATTATCACAAGTTAGAATTACTTCTGCCCCTTCTGATTTAAGCTTTCTAATTCTATCACTATTCATACCATAACCTTCATCTTCTCTGTTAGGTATGTAATAATCAAAGTTTGCTCCTAGTTTCTTTAAGGTTCTATAGAGAATAGTTGTACTACATACTCCATCACAATCATAATCACCATAAATAACTATCTTTTTCTTTTCTTCTATAGCATCCTTAATTATAGATACTGCTTTTTTCATATCCTTCATCAAGGATGCGTCATTTAAATCATTAACTGTACCTTTTAGAAAAAGAGAAGCTTCTTTTTTATTTACAATTCCTCTATTGGCCAATAATCTTGCTATTAGTGGATTAATTTCATATTCACTAGTAAGTTTTATAAAATCTTCTTTTTTATTAATTACCATCCACTTTTCTTTCAAAGCTTCTCCCTCATTTCTTCTCTATTTCATTAAGGAGTTAAATAACATTCCCTCACTTAAGTTTTCCCATTTATCACATTGTAATAACTCTAAAATTTTATAGGCAAATAGCATAGCAGTTGCCGGACCTCTACTTGTAATAATATTACCGTCAACAACTACATGATCTTCTAAATAACTTCCTTTTACTAGTTCATCTTCAAATCCTGGATAGGAAGTTACCTTCTTTCCTTCAATAATTCCTGCTTTTCCAAGAACAATAGGAGCGGCACAAATTGCAGCTACTATTTTTTTATTATCATTAAACCATTTTACTAAAGCAATTATCTCTTCATTATCTCTTAGATTAGTAGCACCAGGCATTCCTCCTGGAAGCACTATTACATCATATTCCTTAACTTCTTCACTTATTAGTTTATCTGCTTTAACAACTATATCATGAGCACCTTTTACTTCCATACCAGATATACTAAACATATCACAAGTAATATTAGCCCTTCTTATAATATCTACAACTGTTAAAGCTTCAATTTCCTCAAAACCATTAGCTAGCATTACAGCTACTTTTTTCATAAGAATCCCTCCTAAAAGCCATATATTAGATTATATTTATACTCTTTATTTCATCATCAAGAGAAACTAGCATAACACCTGACCCTCTACCTGCTCTATTTTGAAGTTTAACATCAGATAATTTAATTTCTGCTGTCTCCTTATTCTTTGTAACTAATTGGAACCTATATTCTGATAATGATGAAATAGCAATTTCTCCATTTAAGTCCTGTTCTATATTTACAAAGCATTTACCATAAACAACTTCGTCTTCATCCTTTAAGCTTATTCCTGTAACACCTGATGCTATTTTACCCATTGCATTAACATTAGATACAGGGAATCTTATAGCCATCCCCTTTTTAGTAAATAATACAATGTGACCTATTTTTTCATTAGATATATCTATGCTAACCACTTCATCATCTTCATTCTTAAATTTGTACGCTTGTTGTATTAAGTAGTCTCCTGCAAACTCACTAAGAAGTGTCTTTTTAACTAATCCCTTATTAGAAATTGTATATACTGCATATTCTTCGCTATAAGATTTTATAGAGTATATTGCAATTACTCTTTCTTTTTTACCTAGTCCATAAACTAAATCTTCAATAGAAATTTCACTATTTTTAATTGCTTCTTGAAGCATAAATGATGCTATTTTTATAACGTTACCTTTATTAGTAAACATTAATAATTCAGATGAAGAGTCTGTAGTTACTTTTAATGAATCATTTTTATTGGCTCTTGCAAAAGTTTTTAATGTTCCCTTAGCTGTAACTCCTAAAGTATATTCAACAAACTCCATACTTTCTACATATTCAGCATTTATAACCTCATCTTTAGAAGATAAGTTAAATAATTGAGTTCCTAATATATTTCTAGGTAAATCTTCTAATTGTGGTATTTCCAGAGTAAAGTCTAACCCTAACTTAGTTGAAATTTTTAAGAATTTATTTTCTCCTTCTAAAATATCCGTTCTAACCACTCTTTCTCCATCTCTAAGCTTAACAGCTTGAACCTTTGAGTAATTAGTTTGGAATTTATCTAAAGAACTTCTCTTAATGCACCCACTATTTGTTACAAATTGTACAAATCTATCTGATGACATTACATTAACTGAATTAACTCCAATTATTTTTTCCTCATCAAGGTTAAGAGCTTTGATTAATGTATCAAGCCTTTCACCTTTCTCTTTCCACTTTCCTTCTGGAACATTTATTCCTTTAAGTTGATACATTATTCCTCTATCTGTAAATATAAGAATATTATCAGTAGTATTAGACTTAACTAAAAATCTTAGTTCATCCCCTTCTCTATATTCAATTTCAGAAGGTTCTGCATTTGCTCTAATGTAATTTTTATACGGAATTCTCTTTATAAATCCATCCTTTGAAATAGTAAGCATAACATCTTCTACAACTATTAATTCTTCAAGATCAATCTTTGCCTCACTATCATCTTCAACTATTTGAGTTCTTCTAGGATTTCTGTATTTATCTGTTATTTCTTTAAGTTCAGATTTCACTACTTTTAGAAGTTCTTTTTCTTCTGATAAAATCTTCTTAAACTTCTTTATTTGTTTTTCTAATTCTTTATATTCCTTTTGGAATGTACTTATTTCCAGCCCTGTTAATCTGTATAGCATTAACTCTAAGATTGCAGTGGCTTGCACATCTGTAAAACCAAACTTATTAATTAAGTTTTCCCCTGCATCCTTCTTAGACTTAGATTCTCTAATAGTTTCAATAACTTCATCTAAGATATTTATTGCCTTTATAAATCCTTCAACTATATGAAATCTCTTTTCCGCTATTTCTAATTCTTTCCTTGTTCTTCTTGTAACTATTTCTTTTTGGTGATTTATATAATGACCTAAAATAGTCTTAAGTCCCATAGTTTCTGGCTTACCATCTGCTAAAGCAACCATATTAAAGCTTATATTACATTGTAAATCAGTCTTTTTAAATAAATATTTTAAAATCTTGTCTGCAGTAGCTTCATCAGCAGCTTTCTTTAGTTCAATAACTGCTCTAATACCACTTCTATCAGATTCATCTCTTATATCTGTTATCGCTTCTAATGCCTTTTGATGTCTCTTATCACCAGTCATTTCAGATATAGTTTGTAGCAGTTTTGCCTTATTTCTTCTATAAGGGAATTCTGTTATTACTATCCCTAATCTTCCGTTTTCTAATTTTTCTATAGAAGTTTTAGCTCTACATGTTACCTTACCTTCACCTGTTTCATAAGCAGAAATCATAGATTTTTTTCCAATTAAAACTCCACCTGTAGGTAAATCTGGTCCTTTAATATAATTCATTAACTCTTTTGTAGTAATTTCAGGATTATCTATGTATGCAAGAACACCGTCAGTTACTTCTCCAAGGTTATGTGGAGGTATATTAGTAGCTAAACCTACAGCTATACCGAAAGACCCATTAACCAAAAGATTAGGATATCTGCTTGTTAAAACTCTTGGCTCTAATTCACTATCTGAATAGTTAGGTACCATATCCACCGTGTCTTTATCAATATCTTTTAGCATATCCATTGCAATAGAAGTTAATCTTGCTTCAGTATATCTCATAGCTGCCGCACTATCACCATCAATAGATCCCCAGTTTCCATGACCGTCTATTAAAGGTTCTCTTGTGGAGAAGTCTTGTGCTAATATTGTTAATGCGTCATATACAGAACTATCTCCATGTGGGTGAAATTTACCTAAAATATCCCCAACTATTCTTGCTGACTTATAGTATGGTCTATCTGGAAAGGCTTTAAGTAAATATGCACCATATAGTATTCTTCTATGAACTGGCTTTAAACCATCTCTTACATCAGGAAGAGCTCTTTCTTTTGCAACCTCTACCGCATAAGGTAGGTAGTTGTCTGGCATAGCTTCTTCAAGAAGTACTGGAATTATATTATTATCTTTTGGAATATTATTATTAACTTTTTTAGCCATAAACTATCCCTCCCTTTCTAGAACTCTGCGTATTTGTACATATATTTTTTCCTTGGTTCAACCACATCTCCCATAAGTAGAGATATCATTCTTTCAGCCTTTGCAGCGTCCTCTATAGTTACTTGAAGTAAAGTTCTTGACTCTGGGTTTAATGTAGTCTCCCATAATTGATCTGGATTCATTTCTCCAAGTCCCTTATATCTTTGAATAAGAGCCCCTTTACCTATTTCCTTCTTAACTTGTTCTAATTCTTCATCACTATAAGCATACTTTTGAACCTCTCCTTTTTTAGTATGTTTATATACTTTATACAGAGGCGGTTGCGCTAAATATAAGTGCCCATTAGCAATTAAAGGCCTCATATATCTATAAATATAGGTCATCCAAAGCGTCCTAATATGATAGCCATCTACATCGGCATCACTCATAATAATTATTTTATTATATTTCAAATCATCTTCATTATAATTATCTAATGTACCTGTACCTACAGCAGCATTAAAAATCTTAAGTTCTTCAGATGCTAATACATTTTCAAGCTTTTGCTTTTCAGTATTCATTATTTTACCTTTTGAAGGCATTATTGTTTGGAATCTTCTATCTCTAGCTTGTTTTGCAGAACCACCAGCGGAATCTCCCTCAACTACTATAAATTCATTTACATCTTTATTTTTCAAAGTACACACCGCAACCTTACCTGCAAGAGGTGCTGTACCTTTTCCAATCTTTTTCTTTTCTGCATCATTAATCTTTTTTATTTTTTCTCTTCTTTGAGCAGCAGCAAGAGCATTGTTTATTATCATTGTTGCAAGCTCTTTATTATCCTCTATCCACTCACCAAGCTTAGTGTAAGCTAAATCATTCATCATAGTATAAGCTTCATTATTTCCTAGCTTTGTTTTAGTTTGTCCTTCAAAAACAGGATTAGTTATTTTAATTCTAACTATGGCCGTCATACCTTCTCTTAGGTCATCACCTTCAAATTCCTTGTCTTTTCCCTTTACTAACTCTAGCTTTCTTGCCCATTCCTTAAAAGCTCTAGTCATACCAGTTTTAAAACCAGTTTCATGGGTTCCAGCTTCTGTTGTTGGAATATTATTAACATAGCTTGCAATATAATCTGTAGTTGAATCAGTAAATTGAATACATACTTCTCCATACATTTGAAGTCCACCAACTTCTCTCTCACCCTCAAATAAAATAGGTGCTTCATGAAGCTTAGTTTTACTTTCATTTAAATAATCTATAAAATCTAAAAGTCCTCTTTCAGAATAATATTCTTTTCTAACTTCTTCATCTTTTCTATTATCTATTAATTCAAGCCTAATACCTTTATTTTGGAAAGCTAATTCTTGTAATCTCTCATCAATTACATCAAACTTAAAATCTATTGTAGAAAATATTTCTCCATCTGGCATAAATGTAATTTTAGACCCAGTCTCCTTACTTTTACCTACTATATCAAGTTTTGTAACAGGGGTACCTGGCATATCTCTTTTTAGCTCTTTATCATATGCATATTCAAACCTTTGACGATAAATATTTCCGCTTTGATAAACTTCAACTTCAACCCATCTCCAGAAGTTTTATAATTCTTATTATTAAATTTTCCTCCTGTGTGAAGCTCTGTAAATACCATTTCCACCCCACTTTTTTTCTTAATTGGGTGAATTCCCGTTGGTATTCCTCTTCCATTATCTTTTATAGTAACACTCTTATCTTTATTTAAAATAACTTGAGCCTTATTCCCATATCCATTAGAAATTTCATCTATAGCATTATCTAATATTTCCCATACACAGTGATGTAAACCCTTACTTCCGATTGAACCTATATACATACCTGGTCTTACTCTAACAGGCTCTAATTTTTCTAAGGAAGTCAAATCAGTAACATCATAAGTAGTATTATTCTTCATAAACTTTTGCCCTCCACATATATTTTCTATCTCTATAGTTGTCTACATTAAAATATACTTATTTTTATTTACTATGTCAAAATTTATTTATTATAAATGTTTTTTTAGTTTATCCATATTTTTTAAAGATATTATAAAAATCACAACAACCATTATGTATCTATGAAAATTTTTAACACTCTATCCAACAGTGCAATTCTTTAAAGAACAAAAAATGGAAGCTAATATTCTTAACTTCCACTTTAAATTTATTAAATATTTACTTATCTAAACATCACAAATTTCAACATTTCTTACATGCTTAGTTGGATTCCACTCCTTATTATTCTTTCTTAATATACCTTGGATTGTAATTGGCACCCAAGTAACAGTATATAGAGCATATAATAAGAATCTAAAGAAGAAAACTAAACCTTTCTTCCCACAGAATATAAATGTGGCAACTAAGAATATTGCATAGAACCCAAAATTAGCTGCTGTAATAATTAATCCATCAGTAACACCTTCTAATAAAATAGGCATTATAAAAATATTAGTAGAGAATAATACAATCAACGCAAAAAGTCCTTTAGATATCTTTTTATCTAATATTAATACTAATGGTGTTATAACAAACTGAACTAATGTTATAGCTTGATATCCAGCACTTCCAAGAAGATCACTCATAATAAATATATTAGCTCCTTCTGGCGCATTTGCTTGAATTAAAGTCAATATTGCTGATATAGCCATTAATAAAGTTGCAAATGGTTGTAAAACATATAATGCGCAATCAAATATATACCATTTTCTTTCCTTAATAGCCTTTTTAACAAGCTTAAAGAAATACCTTGATGCAACATCTGTAAACCCTTGCATCCATCTTCTTCTTTGAACCCAAGAAGCTTTTAATCCTAATGGCTTTTCATCATAAATTTTAGCATCATGTGCCCAACCTATTTTTCCACCATTTAGAACAACCTTACATGTAAACTCTAAATCTTCTGTTAAACATGTAGCTCCCCATCCAAATTTCTTTAAAGTATCAAAATCAATTGCAAATCCAGTACCACCAATTTGATTAGAGAATCCAACATTATTTCTTGCAAGTTGGAACATTCTATTTTGTGACCAAAATGCTATTGAATATGAAGTGGCAATCCATGAATCTTCAGGATTTTTACTATCTATATAGCCTTGTACAACTTTATAGCCTTCCTTCATCTTAGAGTTTATTTCTTTTAAAAAGTCTGGATGCACTAAGTTATCTGCATCAAATATACAAATGGCATCAAACTTTTCATCCATATTATAAATTTTATCGAACATCCACTCTAATGCATATCCTTTACCTCTTTGGTCTTTATTAAACCTTTCAAATACTTTTGCTCCTGCTTCTTTCGCAACTTTGGAAGTATTATCATCACAATTATCAGCTATTACAAAAACTTCAAATAATTCCTTTGGATAATTTTGTCCTAATATACTTTTTACTAATTTCCCGATTACTACCTCTTCATTGTGTGCAGCAACAATCATAGCAAATTTACGCTTAGGAGCATAGTCCTTTTTTTCTTTTTTTCTATAGGTTCCAAATAACCCCAATATCAAGTAATAGCATAAAACTACAAATGCGAACACTTGAAACACCGCTATTGCTGTATACATTACTTTTTCCATTATTTTCACTCCTAATATTAAATGAGAAATTCCCATTATATTATTGTTGTCTTTTTTTCTCGTTAATGCGTTCTTATTAATACTAGTTCAATTATATCAAAAAATCAAGGGCAAAAATCTTAATTTTAAATTAATGTTAATTTCTTGTATTTTTCCTTATATTTGTTTTTTGTCTTTCATTATTAAGTTTCCCTATTTCTTATTACTATATAAAAATTTTTAGAGGTATATTGAAAAAAAAAAGGAAATCTTTTTTGTTAGATTTCCTTTTGAAAATAAACTTATTTAATTAAACAATTCCTTGAGCCATCATTGCATCAGCAACCTTCATAAATCCAGCAATATTAGCTCCCATAAGAATATTCTTATCTTTTCCATATTCCTTAGCTGCAGCACTTGCATTCTTATAAATATTCTTCATTATTCCTTGAAGCTTTTCATCTACTTCTTCAAATGTCCAAGATAATCTCATACTGTTTTGTGACATTTCAAGAGCAGAACATGCAACACCACCTGCATTAGCTGCTTTTGCTGGACCAAACATTAATCCATTGCTTTGGAATACTTCTATAGCTTCTAATGTTGAAGGCATATTAGCACCTTCTGATACAGCAATTGTTCCGTTAGCAACTAATATTTTAGCTGCTTCAGCATTAACTTCTCCTTGAGTTGCACAAGGTAATGCTATATCACATTTTATAGTCCAAATTCCTCTGCATCCTTCTGTATAAGTAGAACCTGGAACTCTATCTGCATATTCCTTAATTCTTCCTCTTTTAACTTCCTTAATATCTTTAACTACATCAAGATTTATTCCATTGGGATCATAAATATATCCATTAGAATCACTTAATGCTACAACCTTTGCTCCTAATTCAGTCGCCTTTTCTGTAGCATATATTGCAACATTACCAGAACCTGAGATAACTACTGTTTTCCCTTCAAATGATGTTCCATTGTCTTTTAACATTTCTTCAGTAAAATAAACCAATCCATATCCAGTAGCTTCTTTTCTAGTTAAGCTTCCACCATATGTTAAGCCTTTTCCAGTTAAAACACCTTGGTCATTAGCTCCTCTTAACTTCTTATAATATCCATACATATATCCTATTTCTCTAGCACCAACACCAATATCACCTGCAGGAACATCAGTGTCTAATCCTATATGTCTATATAACTCAGCCATAAAACTTTGACAGAACTTCATTACTTCATTATCAGATTTTCCTTTCGGATCAAAGTCTGATCCACCTTTTCCTCCACCTATAGGAAGACCAGTTAATGAATTTTTAAATATTTGTTCAAACCCTAAAAATTTAATAATGCTTGCATTAACTGATGGATGAAATCTTAAGCCACCTTTATAAGGTCCTATAGCACTGTTAAATTGAATTCTGAAACCTCTGTTAACTTGAACATTTCCTTCATCATCTACCCATGGAACCCTAAACATTATTTGTCTTTCTGGTTCAACCATTCTTTCTAATAGCCCCGCTTTTATGAACTCAGGATGTTTATCAAATACAGGCACTAATGAATTTAAAACTTCAGTAACTGCATCTAAAAACTCTTTTTCTCCCTTGTTACGGCTTTCCACCTTCTCTAGAACAGATTCAACATATTGCTTACCGTTCATTTTTCCATCCCCTTTTTAATTTTAATTTAACTTAATAATACATTATTTTCTTTATAATTACTACAAAAAAATATTAAAAGGACTGTTTTTTAACGAATTTCATACTTATTTAATAATTTATTTAACAAAATATCAATTTAATAACAAGATGCTTTCCCTTTATATTCTTTTAATAAATAACAAATACTAATCTTAGAAGAAAAATAACAAAGAGGTGATAAATTGAAAATAGGATATGCATGTACGCCTTTATCAACATCATTAAAAACTACGAGAAAATTTACATTAAACTCATATAATGAAGACATACTTAAAACTACAATATCTCATAATTTATTAGATTTATACAAAATATTAGAGTTTAATAATAAGCTTGGAATAAAACTATTTAGAATTAGTTCAGATATAATTCCCTTTGGAAGTCATAGTATAAATACCTTCAATTGGTCTCAGTATTTCTCTGACGAATTAAAGTCCATAGGTGAATTTATTAAAAAAAATAATTTGAGAGTTTCTATGCACCCCGGTCAATACACAGTTCTCAATTCTACTAATGATGAAATAGTTCATAAGGCAATTGAGGATTTAAATTACCATACTTCTCTATTAGATTCTATGGGATTAAATGATGACCATAAAATTATTCTTCATGTAGGAGGAGTATACGATTCAAAGATTGAGTCAACAGAAAGATTTATGAATAACTATACTTTACTTTCTAAATCAATAAGAAATAGATTAATTATTGAAAATGATGAGAAGAATTATTCATTTAGTGATGTATTAAACATTTGTAAAACTATTAATGCCCCTATGGTCTTTGATAATCTTCATAATGAATGTTTTGGAGATAATAACTATACTCTAGATAAACTATTTGAACTAGCAAAATCAACTTGGACAAATGAGAAGTGTAATATGAAGGTACATTATAGTCAACAAGATATAAAAAAGAAAAAAGGCTCCCACTCTCCCACTATCTTTATAGAGGACTTCTTTAAATATTATTCAGTTGCAAAAAATTATGATTTAGATATTATGCTAGAGGTAAAAGATAAAGACTTTTCTGCTATTAAAATTATAAATCTAATAAAAGAATCCCAAAATACTTTAACAGAAATTGATATATTAATGGAAATTGAACGTTATAAGCTATATTTTACAGAAAAAGGAGAAGATACATTTGAGAAAGCTAAGGACATAATTTTATTTAATAGCATAAAAGACTTCTATCTATATGTAGATAGTCTTTATTATAAGAAACCAACTTCTACTTCATCTAATAAAGCATTAGTTGAAGGCTTTAAATTAATTGAAGAAAATATAAATTCTCGTGAGACAAATCACTTTTTCAAATTAAAAAATGAAAGAAACTATAGTAAAGCTAAAGAATATCTTCATAAGCTTGCACAAAAATATCTTTGCTATGAGCTTTTAAACTCATATTTTTTTTATAATTAAATTTATATTATTTTTATTTTTTATATTATAAAAGAATATATATTATTCTTATTTTAAAAGAATATATATTCTTTTAAAAAATATATTCCTTATGGTATAAAAAATGTGGTTTGGATATTTATTTTGCTTGTTCAGTAGCTACGCTCCAAGTCACATCAAAACAAATATCCAAACCACTCATACTAAATGTAAAAAAAGAAGCACCAATAACGGCGCTTCGTTTACTTCATCTCATTCATTATGGCTTGAATAAATTTTATATTCTTAAACTTAATATGTATATAAATAAATGTGCAAGAAATCATTCCTCCAATAGTTCCGCAAATAATATCCCACATAGTATCATTTAATGATCCGTTTTGAGCTGTTAATCCAAATATACTATCAGTTGCAAACTCCCATAATTCCCATATACCTGCACAAGCAACAGAAAATAAAAATGGGAATGCCACTAAAATTATTTGGTTAATAGATTTATTGCTATGATCTCCACATAGATACACACAATAAATAAGTCCATAGAATGCTAATAATATTCCAGATGTAAAATGTAAGATCTTATCATATGATTCAAATGCATAAAAGTTCATTACATTAGCTAAATACATTGCAAAGAATATAAATACTAATGTAACAACATAAGCCCCTTTAGATTTTCTTAAAAATGTTTTTGAAAATAAAAATCTTGCAGCAAATATAGTTATATATATTAGCCCAATTCGCCATAACTTTTCTCCATCTCTATAGAAATAATCCCATACAAAAGTAACTGCTAAAAGTACATAAAAGATATATGTACATAATAAATGATAACCTAACCTCTTCTTCATATCTAATCTCCTATATTTCTATTACATTTATATAATAATGTATAAAGGTAATTTAAACAACTTTTCCTTGCTTCTTTAATAGGATATAAATCAAGTAGGATGATATTCCTCCAATAACTATCCCACCAATATGTCCATAATTATCTATATTAGGCATACTTATCCCAAATAAAAGATTAATACCAATAACAAATAGTAAATTTGAAATTACTCCTTTTTGTATTCTTCCTCTTTCATTATAAGCATATACTAAAAGCGCACTCAACAAACCAAATATAGCTCCAGAAGCACCAACTGATAAAGATGTTGGAGCTAAATAATAGCTTAATATGCTACCTCCTAATCCTGATAATGAATAAATTATAATATATGCTTTTTTACCGTATAAATCTTCTATTTGCTTTCCTATAATGTATAGTGCATACATATTAAATACTAAATGCAATATTCCTCCATGTAAGAAATTACAACTTATTAATCTCCACCATTCATTAGTAAAATACATAAGAGGCCTATACTTTGCTCCCATCTCTAATAATACGTAAGGATTTATATCAAAAATATTTCTTGATTTTAAAGCACATATAATAAAAAGAGCTACATTAATAATTATAAGTGTATATGTTATATAATATCTTTTAAACTCACTCACTATCTTTTCATCATTGCCTGTAGCATTTCTTATTATTCCTACAATAGGTTCACACCCTTGATCACAATATAAGATTTTCTCAGATGAATAATCTACTACAACTTTATTAGTAATAGAATATGAAGGATTATATATACTCTCACTTGTAAAAACTATAGTATGTAAACTAAAAGCCTCCCCCTTTTGCTTAAGGTAATATAGGGCTTCGTTATAATCTATATTTTCATACTTATCATCTGTTAGTATTATTGCATAAATACCTTGGGGAAATCTTTTTAATGCAATAGTCATTTGGGTATTCCTATACTGACTGATATAAAATTCTACATAAAAACCTTCTTTAGCTGTAATATAACTAAAGAACTTATCTTTCAATCTATTCATATTCCTCTCCTCATCACTTTATTATGTAACACTTTTTATATAATTATATAATAGATCTCCTTTAAGGAGAATATATATCAAAATAAATAAACTTAATAAAATATTTAAAAATATACTAATACTCTATAATATATTTTCACATTTAGCAGCTTTTTTATTTTTCTTGAGAAAGAACGTATATTCGTATATAATATTAGTTAATATAAGAACATACATTCTCACTTAAGGAGGTACCTTTTCCATGGACCTTATGGATAAATTAAAAATTCTTTCTAACGCTGCTAAATATGACGTTTCATGTTCCTCTTCTGGATCAAAAAGAAAAAACAAGATTAACGGTATTGGTAATGCATCAGAAAGTGGAATATGCCATAGTTTTACACCTGACGGTCGCTGTATATCTTTATTAAAAATACTTTTTTCTAACGATTGTATCTATGACTGTAAGTACTGTATAAATGGATATTCCAAAGATTTTCAAAGAGTTAGTTTTACACCTAATGAGGTGTGTGACTTAACTATAAACTTTTATAGAAGAAATTATATTGAAGGATTATTTCTTAGTTCAGCTATAGTTAAAAATCCAAATTATACAATGGAGCTTCTTTTAAAAACAGTAAAAAAGCTTAGGTTAGAAAAAAACTTTAATGGCTATATACATTTAAAAGCTATTCCTGGAGCTGATGAATACTTAATTAAAGAGGCAGGTTTATATGTTGATAGAATGAGTGTCAATATAGAATTACCATCAAGTAATAGCCTAAAACTACTAGCTCCTCAAAAAAGTAAAGAAAAAATACTTTTGCCAATGAAAACAATTAAAAATTCTATCATTAGCCATACAGAATTAAAGAAGAGTATTAAATCTACTCCTCTTTTTGTTCCTGGAGGACAGAGTACTCAACTTATAGTAGGTGCTACTCCTGAAAGTGATTATAAAATACTAAATTTAACTCAATCTTTATATGATAGATTCAAGTTAAAAAGAGTATATTTCTCTGCCTATGTACCAGTTATAAAAGATAACCCACTTTTGCCTCAAATCACTCATCCTCCTATGGTTAGAGAGCACAGGCTTTACCAAGCTGATTGGTTATTACGATTTTATGGTTTTAAAGCCAGTGAATTATTAAAAAATGAGAATGATAACTTTGACTTAAATTTTGATCCTAAAACCTATTGGGCATTAAATAACTTTAATGAATTTCCTGTAGAAATTAATAAAGCATCTTATGAAACTTTACTTAGAATCCCTGGAATTGGAGTAACATCTGCAAGAAGAATAATTAAAACCAGAAGGGTTTGCCGATTAACTTATGAGGATTTAAAAAGATTAGGAATTGTTTTAAAAAGAGCTAAATACTTTATAACCTGTTCAGGTAAATACTATGGAGATATAGCCTTTGATGATTATAAAATAAAGAAAAAATTATTATCTCAAAATATAAAGAAAAATTCACCTGAGCCAAATCAAATTTCTTTTTTTGATGACTATAGTCATGATAATTCCACATCATCTGGAATTATTCTTCCATCAACTAATATTGATATATTAAGTGATAAATTATCATCTTTTAACGGGGAGTTATAATTTATGAAGACATTTTTATATGATGGTACCTTTGAAGGATTATTAACAGCTATATATGATAGCTTTTACTCAAAAGTTCCTCCTATTGGTATCTTTAAATCTGAAAACTACAGCGCTCTATTATTAGACGAAATTATTTATATAAAAACTGATGAAATCAAAGCCAAAAAGGTAATGAATGCAATAATAACAAAAATTGATTCTAAAACTTTACAAAACTTGTATATAATATTTCTTAGTAATAACAAAGATGCTAGTACTATAGCACTAAAATACACAAAAACTGCTTTTAAGCTCGGAAAGGATATTCATGCTTTTCTTAATTTAGATATAGTTAAAATGGTAGAAGATATTAGAAGAAGGGTTTATCTAGAAGCTCATAGATTTGAAGGATTTATACGTTTTTCTTTAATTGAAAATAAATTCTTATATTCTTCTATTGAACCTGATAATGATATCTTAGAACTAATTGCCCCCCACTTTAGTTCTAGATTTTCTAATGAGTATTTTATAATTCATGACATAAATCGTGAAAAAGCTTTAATATATAACAAAAGATCCTGGGAAATTACTCATATGACAGTAGATGACTATAATCTTTTTAAAAGCACTAAAGATGAATACGTAGATTTATGGAAGTGCTATTTTGAATCTACTACAATAAACGAACGTAAAAATCCAAAATTACAAAAACGTATGATGCCTATAAGATATTGGAAACACTTAAGTGAATTCCAATAGAAATGATACTAAAATAATACTATAATAAACTATAGTTATATAATAGAAAGGGATGTTTTTATGTTAAAGATATCTTCTATAAAAGGAGGAAATAAAATGTGGATAGTTTTTGCTTTATTATCTGCCCTTTTTGCGGCATTAACCTCCATTCTAGCTAAAATAGGTATTGATGGTGTAAATTCTAATTTGGCCACTGCAATTCGTACAATTGTTGTACTTGTTATGGCCTGGGGACTAGTTTTCCTTACAGGTGAACAATATGGAATTAGCAATATTACAACTAAAGGATGGATATTCTTAATATTATCTGGAATAGCAACAGGTCTATCTTGGTTATTTTATTATAAAGCACTTCAATTAGGAGAAGCTTCAAAAGTTGTACCTATAGATAAATTTAGTGTTGTTATCAGCATGGTTTTAGCCTTTGTAATCCTAAAAGAAGCCATAACAGCTAAAACTTTAATAGGTGGACTACTTATTACCATAGGTACTTTCGTTCTTATATTATAATATTTCTTTTAAGAATGGATAAGCTATTAGTGTACAAACTTTTAGCTGTTCTAGGAGGAAATTTTATGGATAATAATAAAAATAGGCTTAAAGATCATCCTAAATCTAATGCTGAACTTAGAAAAATGTATTCTGAAGCTGGATCTGAAATAGGTATCGAAAATGGTAAGAAAATAGGTGCCCATGCTAATGGTAAAAAATACACTAAGAGATCTAAGTTATCTCATAATAAATAGGAGGAATCAATATGTCATGTAATTGTGGTTGTAAACATAAAAAAACTAAGTCTGACCCTACTTCATCAAACTATTCTAAAGAAATGAATAATAAGGCTCATCAAAAAAGTCCTTTCGGAGAAGATGAACCTTCAACTCACACAACATATAAATAATATAAGGGATGTAGATTATACTACATCCCTTATATTATAATATTATTTCTAACTACTTTTCTCTGTTTTCTTGTAATATTTTCTTTAACTTGTTTTGAACTAGCCAAAGACTTTTTTGCTTTCTATTATAAGCCACCATCCTATTTTTATTATTTCTATTCTCTTCTAATAATCTCATATATTCATTATCTGCAATTTTTAAAGCATCTTCTATAACCAAAAGTTCTTCCTTACTAAACATAAAAATCCTCCTTATGAATATGAAAATCTTTAGATATTATATCATATACATTAAGGCTATTGAATTTTTATTTTATATACTTTGATATTTCCCCTTCTCAATATATATATCCTGCTTTTCTACATTTCTATAGTTTCTGTAGCCATTCTATATACTCACTATCATCACTATTTTTTAATATCAGCTCTTTTCTACAATGTTCAAATTCTGTATTCATATCATATATTTTATATACTAATGGCATCATTTTCTCTGATAATCCAATTTCATCCTTCTCCTTAAATAAGGTTAAAACCTGATTTTTCAATTCTAAGTATATTGAAGAACCATATTCCTTAGCAGTAGCTATGCCAGATAACAAAATAAGCTTAAAATGTGGATAATCTCTATTTTCAACTGCTTTATTCAAGTACAAGTTTAGAATATTTCTTTCTCCCCATAAGGAATCCTTTTTACAGTATTCATTTCTCACTAAATTTTGGCTTAATAATTGAGCTAATGATTGTATATATAGGCTAACTAAATTATCTTTTGGAGTTTTGTAATTCTCGCTATAATTTCCCCCCCCAACCTTTAAGCTATCTATTATTTCCTTAATCATCTCATTAAATTCACTACCAAAGCTCATCTTTTTTAAATTCTTATTTATTTTAAGCTTATTTTCAAACTTATCATAAATATAACTTTCTATATAAATAGAATCCTCTTCTTCTCTTATGCCGCCTGTTACTATATAATCACCATCATTTTTAGACAATAAATCCCTTATATAATTATCCTCATATACTTTTCTTGATACTACCGGTCCCACATCTTTTATTGTAGGTATTATAACATTTAAGGATAACTCTGTTTCATATTGTATTTTTTCTCCTAAATAAAATGGAAGAGCTCTTGTTAACCTTCCTATTGAGTCTTCTCTTTGAATACGACCTTTACTTTCCTCTTTTATTCCTTCATTTGCATAAGATAAAACTACAACCTTTTTGCAATCCTTAGATTTTTTAGGAAGTAACCAAGTTGGATCCCCTAAAGAGTAGTACCATAAAGGAGAAACATATGTTAGTAAAGATATAGATATTTCACCTAACTCTTCTCCTGTTGATTCACCCTTCATTTTTTCAAATTCATTATATATATTCATAAGATAGTTCTTTAAATCAGGTCTTTCCAACTTTAAAAGTGTGCTTAAAAGTTTCTCTCCATTTTCAATATCTTTTGTAACTAAATAACCTCTTAGCAAATTCATTCCCAAATCAATCCCATGAATATCTAATTTATATATTGGAGATATCATTCTAACCATAATATCAGCATATCCAGAAGCCCCTAAATCACCTGAAATCATAGAAAGGGCATAACCATTATCCTTTACTATTTCCATTATGCTCTCATATTCCTTTAATGCTTTATCTATTTCTTTATTATCTAAGTACATTTTCCCTTTTAAAACTTGAGGAAACCAACTTCCACTTACCTTACTTACCTTATCTAAGACTTTAATTTCAGCTTCCTTACCTTCTTTTTCATTATAAAGCGCTTTAAGCCACATTAATCCATTAGTTTGATTAGGATCTAAATATATACCTTCCCATAAAGTATTTAATCCCTTATCTTCATACCCTTGTCCATAATATACTTTTGCTAAGTTAGTAAGTATAGTCCCTGTCTTCCCATACTTATCTATATACTCTAGTAATACCTTCTCAGATTTATCATATTGTAATAACTTCATATATACTATAGCTAAAATAGTATATCCTCTTTCTTTTATCCTATCTATTTCTTTTAAATGTTCAGCAGACTCAACTACTTCATCTATAAATCCATCATTTATAGATGATAGTATTATATTGTATAGTGCATTATCATCATCTTTGTATTTCTTTAACTGATCAGGTAATATTTTAGTTCTCCATTCATTCTTAGAGATAACTATCTTTCTTCCATAAGCATCATAACACTCTATTGTTTCTTCTTTTATGCTTCTCTCCCCTTTTACTTCTTCCTTAATATTTTTCCTCTTTTTTAACTTATCAATTATTCCCATAGTATCCTCCTATATAAATTCTCATTATTATTTTACCATTAATTGATTATATAAAAAAAGTTGGGTAGATATTTATTTTTCTTGTTCCGTCACTGCTCTCCAAGTCACATCAAAACAAATATCCCCCCACTCATACTAAAAGTAAGAAAAAAAGAAACTGCCTTAACAGTTTCTCAGAATTTATTAAATATATTACTTTCTATCTTTGGAACATTTCTGCTCTTCTTTTCTTAGCTACATAATTAGTTATTCTCATTTTTATTCTTGCAAATTCCTTAACTTTATAAAATGCTATTACATCTCTTGTAAATAATAATGCATCAAATAAAAAATATTTTAAATCTTTTATATTATCATCCTCAACTTCTATAGCATTGCATTTATCAAACAGATACTCTAAATTACTCTTGAAAGATGACAACATATTAATTACTGTTTCTTCATCTTCACCTTCAAACTCTTTTTTAGCTAAATCTTCTACATAAATAACTAACATATTATTTAAATTATTATATTCATTATATATTTCTGCTATGTTCATCTACTTCTCCTGCCTTATTATTAAACTAAAAAAAGTGTAGCGGATATTTATTTTGCTTGTTCCGTCGCAAGCTTCAAGTCACATCAAAACAAATATCCACCCCACGCGTACTAATGGTAAGGAAATTATAAAATTACTATCCTTTATTTTATATTTTTTAATATGAATATGTAATAATACCTTTGATTTATAGCTAATTGAAATTTTATACCTTCCTAGACAGTGAAAAGGTGTTACAAGATTATCAATCATTTTGTAACACCCCTTTATTATTCTTGACCCTTATCTAAAACCTTCTTTAACTTTTCTAAACCAAGTATTAATCCTCCTCCTAATAAGAAGAATAAAATACTAAACTCCCCAAATCCCATTGGAGCTTCAGGAATTTCTAAGGTAGTTGGTCCCATAACAACTGCGTATAATGACCCAATCATTAAACCAATAATTGTATATATTACTTTTGATCTATGGTTTGCTAATAAATATCTAAGAAGTCTTATAATACTTACTATACCTGTAATTACTCCTAGTCCAAAAACTATAACTATTGGTAAATAGCTAAAATCAAATTTAATAACACTTTTTACAGCTGTCATAATTGGAGCATATATTCCAAATATCAGTAATAGTGTTGAACCTGATATACCAGGTAATATCATGGCACAAATTGCTATAGCTCCAACTACAAATACATAAGCTATTAACCCAATATTTAAATTGTCTAATGAAAGATTTGTACCAGTTCCACCACTTGTTGCTGGATTAAAATATGTTATCGCAGCAACTACTAAAATACCTATTACTGCGAAAATTATATTCTTGTACTTACCTACTATTTCTGACTTTTCTTCTCTAAATATTAATGGTAGAGAGAAAATTATAAACCCTAAAAATAAAGAACTTATTTTATAAATATGTGTTGTAAACACTGATGATATAAATAGCACTGCTAGTACCATACCTACAGCCCATCCGATACCTATCTTTATTAAGAATTTTAATGACTCTAATTTTTCTTCCTTATTACTCTTTGTTGAAACTAAAGAATTTAATGAATTAATAAACTTATCATAAAATCCTAATATAAATGCTATAGTACCACCTGAAACCCCTGGAACACTATCAGCTAGTGCCATACAAAAGCCTCTTATAAAATTAATAATGAACACCTCTTACTTCCTCCGTTACTACTATTTTTACATATTTTAAAATTTGTCACTAGCTTTAATTATATTGTCAAAATTTAAAAATTACAATTCATATTTGGAATCTTAAAAAAGTTTTAATATAACAAAGCTCACATTTATAATCTGCAAGCTTTATTATTAGTTTTAATTTTATAAGTTTTTATAATATTTTATTAACTCTTCTTTAGTTTTTATCCCTTTGGCTTGTGGTATCATTAATTCACCTTTATCTCTTCCATTAAGATGTCCATTAACTAAATATTCTTTTCCTACTAACTTTTGTCCCCATTCAATAATCTTATCAACAGTTGGAGTTTTAACATTACACAGTTCAGCAAAGGCTTTAATTATGCAAAGGCCAAACTGAATATCTTCAACAAAATATCTAGAATTTTTATTTGGAATAAACCCTCCTTCTACCTTTACCATTGGTGAATCTATTCCTTGAAATCCTGGAGCTGTATTTATTTTTTTAGACAATTCTTCAGCTATAGATATTCCGTATCTCTTCTTTATTTTTTCCATATCTTCTTCATAAAACTCATTATTATAATTTAATGAATTAAAAATTTCTGTTAATTCATCATCTAAATCTAATAATGTTTGAGAAGCTAAAGTTCCCCACTCTTCATAAAAATATGGATTTCTTGGATATACCTTTTCTCCTTCAACATAATCATTAAACAATTCATATAATCTTGATGGATGCATTGTTGGATTTGATGGGGACAATGTTATAGCTAAATAATTACTTAAAGGTAAACATGGAATATCAATAAAGCTTGTCATAACCTCACATACCTTATCAGAATACTTGCTTGGTATAACTCTTAACTTCATAAATTCATTTTTTTGCTTTAACAGAACACACTCACCGTACTTTTCTAATCTAATAATTGAAGGTACTCTTTGACTTCCAAAGAAAATACAACCTTTCTCTAGCAATTCATCTATTAAATATTCCTTACCTCCAAACCCTGGTATAACTCCAACTACAGTTCCTTTATTTAAATATGGAATTATTTTTTTTAATGTTTCTTCTATCATAAAAGATGGATATGTTATTAATACATAATCTGCATTTTTAACTGCCTCTTCATAACTTGATGTTATGGAATGCACCTTAACATTATGTCTTAATTTTTTTCCTCTTCTACTAAAGTTATTTCTTCCTTAAAAACTTCTGGCTTAGAGGTATGAAGCCATACCTTATTTCCTTCTTTCATAGATATATACGTAGCTAAATATGTACCTATATTTCCTGCTCCAACAATACAAATATTCATAAAATCATCCTTCCTAATATTGTGAATATATCTTAATAACAAATAATAAAAAGGGACGCTATAAGAGCCCCTTTTTATATAATTAATATTTCTTATTAAAACTCCTCTAACATATCTAACAATTCATTAAATCTATGAATTGTAGCTTCAAGGGGCCCTGATGTTGTCATATCAACTCCTGCATCCTTCAAAATATCTATTGGATACTTACTTCCACCAGCTTTTAAAAATCCTTTATATTTTTCTACTGCATTTTCTTTACCTTCTAAGATAGCATTTGCAAATGCTGATGCTGCTGCATATCCAGTAGCATATTGATATACATAGAAGTCTGAATAGAAATGAGGTATTCTTGCCCATTCCATATCTATATCTTCATCAACTACCATATCTGGTCCAAAGTAATTAACATTTAACTCATGCCATTTTGCTGAGTAATCTGCAGCTGTTAAAGCTTCCCCTGCATTTAATGCATTATGTGTATATAGTTCAAATTCTGCAAACATTAATTGTCTAAATACAGTAGTTCTAATTTGCTCTAATTCTTGGTTTATTAAATAAAGCTTCTTTTTCTTATCTTGTTCTTTTTCAATTAAATAATGAATTAGAAGTGCTTCATTTGTTGTTGATGCAACTTCTGCACAGAATAAAGTATACCCTGCATAGTAATATGGTTGAGTCTTTCTTGAATAATATGAGTGTAGTGAGTGTCCCATTTCATGTACAAGAGTTGAAACATCATTTAATTCGTTATGGTAATTTAGTAGTACATATGGCATGGTGTCATATCCACCCCAAGAATAAGCTCCACCTCTTTTACCCTTATTTTCATATTTATCAATCCAACCACTATTAATACCTTCATTAAATAGATTTAAATATTCTTCTCCAAGTGGCTTAAGACCTTCATTAGCAAGCTTAACACCTTCATCAAATGATATCTTTTCTTTCTCCACCTCAATTATTGGTACATATAAATCATACATATGCATTTCTTCTAAACCTAAAAGCTTTTTCTTTATCTTTACATATCTATGAAGAGAACTTAGATTATCATTAATAGTCTTAATTGCATTTTCATAAACTGATACTGGAATATCATTAGGAGAAAGTGATGCTTCAATTGGTGATGAATACTTTCTCACCCTTGCACTAAAGTTAAAACTCTTAACTGATGAAGTTAATGTAGTAGCTAATGTGTTATCAAACTTTTTATATTCACCAAACAATCTTTTAAATGCAGCTTCTCTAACACTTCTATCCTTACTCTTTATAAAACTTGAGTAATTGCCTTCTGTAAGCTCTACTTCATCTCCATCTTCATCCTTTATGTTTCCAAAAGTCATATCTGCATTAGTAAGCATATTATGTATGCTTGATGGTGCATCTAAACAATCAGATGCTAATGCAAGTAATTCTTCCATTTCCTTAGTTAATATATGTGGCTTTTCTTTTAAAATATCCATTAACATAAACTCATAAAGCTTAAATCTTTCGTCATTCTTTATAAGATCTTTAATAAATCCATCAGGTAATGCAAGTATCTCTGGCACAAAGAAAGCTCCATAACTTGCAAACTCAGCCATAAAAGCATCAATTTTATTCATATATGATTGATACTTTTGGTTTGAAGTATCTTCATCTGATTTCATATGAGCATAAACATATAATGTTTCTCCAAGTCTTGATACCTTTTCATTTAACTCTAGATATTTAAGAATTTCTTCTTTATCATTTAATTTTCCAGCAAACTCTCTTAGCTTTGGACTTTCTTTCTTTAAGATATTAAAATCCTTTTCCCAAGCATCCTCATTTGCATAAATTTTTTCTAGTTTCCACTTATCTTCTAAGTTTATCTCTTCTCTTTTCTTTACAACTTTATTATCTTCCATATTTTCGCCTTAAATTAAAGGCTACCTCCCTTCATATATTACCTTCTATATGTATTCTTCTTCCTTGCCTTCTATAGCTAAAAATACTTTTTTCATTTCTTCATTGATTAATTCTACAACCTTATCTAATACATCTTTCATTTCTAAATGTTCTTCTTTATAAGGGAACTTAAGAATAAACGTTGGGTTATATTCATCTAATTCCTCTTTAATTTTAAAACCTTCTTCTTCAAATCTTTTTATATTAAAAAGATCATATATTGCTGAGTATTCCCATTCCTCAACATCTTTATTTGTATCAAAATATAAATTCACTTCATTATCTAAAACAAATAGCTTTTTAACATATAAAGCTCCTTCATTAACTTCAAAGCTTCCAAGCTCTTTAGTTATAAATCCTGTTTCCTTATCTTTCTCCATTAAAACTAAACTTGAAAAATCCATATAATTTCTTCCTTTCAATTTTGCTTACATTATATTATCTTCCTTTATTATAGAGTTTATTAGTCAAATTAGGCAATAGTACCAATAAAAATATGATAAAAATCCAACTTTTTTAAAAGATACTCGAAATAATTGTTAAATATTGAAAAATATTTATCATTTCATCATTTGTAAAAATATGGTAATATTTTCTTATGCAACAATTAGGAGGGTTATTTATGGAAAAACAACAAAAAGTAATAAAAAATAATATATCAAGAGTAGCTAGATTAAAAAAACAAAAAAGAAAAAGAAGAATATCCTTATTAATATGTGGTGTATTAGTTATTGGAATTGGATTCTTTATAGGTTATAAACTTTACATAAAAAATAAATGTAAAGACCTTGGATATGCTGTTGAACACTATCTTACTTCAAAAAAAGCAGATAACGGATTACTAAGAGTGCAAAATATGACTCTGGTTTTCTCTGATGATACTACAGCAATAGTTAAAGCTTATGGTCTTTCAAAAGAAGAACCACATGAAAAAAGTGCTGTTGAAGGTATGTTTAGGAAGGACTCTCTAGATTCTTGGGATTTAGAGAGCACAACTTTATTAAATACTCTTAGTTAGTATTTGCAAACAATTCGCAAATAGGTGTATAATAGGGTTAGTTAATCCAATTTATGCGTATTTATAGACCAATAATGCATAATATATAGCATATTGGTCTATTATTTTGTTAAGAAAGGATATTATGGGAGCTGATAACTTGATAAAAATTGATAATTTAAGTTTTGCTTATAGCAAGAATACTCCTCCACTATTAAAGGATGTAAACTTAGATATTCCTAAGGGGGTATATCTTTCTATAGTAGGAGAAAACGGTAGCTGCAAAACTACACTAATAAAACTAATACTAGGACTACTAACCCCTATATCTGGGTCAATAACTGTAAATACAGATAATATTGCTTATGTACCTCAAAGATTAGATGGATTTAATTCACAATTTCCTATTTCAATTTATGAAATATTAAAAATACATGCAAAATCATTAAAACTAGATCCTAAATCATCTTCTATGGATGTTTTAGAAAAGGTTAATATGGTAAAGTTTAAGGAAAACCTAATTGGTAACCTATCAGGAGGACAACAACAAAGAGTTTTTATAGCAAGAGCTCTTATAGGTAATCCCGATTTGATAATCTTAGATGAACCTTCTACAGGTGTTGATATTAAAAATCAACAAGAAATATACTCTCTTTTAAGTAAAATTAATAAAGAACAAGGGACAACTATAATTTCAATTGAACATAATATGGACATAGCTTTAAAATATTCTACACATATATTAACAATAAACAATGGAAAGTTAACTCTTCAATCTAACAAAGATTTTAGAGAAAACTATACACTTCCAGGGGCTTAATTATGTTTGAATTTGATTTCATGAGAAATGCCTTTATGGCGGGAGTAGTTGTTTCAATTTTATGTCCAATCATAGGTTTATTTATAGTACTTAGACGTAATTCAATGATAGGTGACACCCTATCACATTCATCCTTTGCTGGAGTTGCTATTGGGCTAGTTTTTGGTATGAATCCAATTATATCAGCATTTTTATTCACTACTATTTGTGCAGTTATAATTGAATTTTTAAGAGGATATTATAAAAAATATGCTGAACTAGTTATGTCAATAGTTTTAACCTTAAGTTTAGGTATAGCAATAATTTTAATTAGCACAGGAAAAGCCAATGCTAATGTTAATTCATATTTATTTGGTAGTATACTAACTGTTTCAAAAAGTGATTTACTTATTATAGCTACAGCCGGTATTATTTGTCTATTAATACTTAAAGTAATTTATAATAAACTTATTTACATTACCTTTGATGAAGAAGGTGCAAAAACTGCTGGTATTAACGTTAAATTTATTAATTACTTATTTACTATTCTAGTAGGTGCAACAATTTCTCTTTCTATAAGAATAATGGGTATATTAGTTATTTCATCAATTATTGTTGTTCCAGTTGCTACAGCTATTCAGCTAAAAAAGAATTTTAATAAAACTTTAATTTTATCAGTATTATTTGGATTAATTGATATTCTACTTGGATTATTTTTATCCTATCATTTTGATAGTGCTCCTGGCGGTACTATTGCATTAACATCAGTAATAGTTTTAGTAATTACCTTAATACTAAAAAGAAATGATAATTAAAAAAATAAGGCTACTTTGAAGTAGTCTTATTTTTTTGTTCCAATTTATGTAAACATATGTTATATTCTTATTGAGGTGAATATATATGAACGACTACTTTAACGAAGACTTTTTAACAGATGAAGAAGTAAAAAAATCCAAGAAAAAAGTTCTTATTGGTACACTAGTATCTTTATGTATATTAATATCACTTATCATATTTGCACTATATGAACTAATATCAACTACCGTTAAAATGTTTCCTCAAAATGAAGAGTTACTATCAGAATCCTTTTCCCCTGATAATAAATATAAAGTTGAGGCCTATTTAGTTGATAGTGGAGCTACAACAGATTTTGGTGTGAAGTGCATTTTATTTGTAGATAATAAAAAATCTAAAACTATCTATAGTGATTATCATATTAGAGATGCCAATATAGAATGGATTGATAATGATACAGTTTCTATAAACTCTCATATAATCGACTTGCCTGATGGAAAATATGATTGGACCATTGATAAAACAGGAACTGATTAACAGTTTCTGTTTTTTTAGTTCGCTATATTTTTTTAATATGAAATTGTACTAATACCTTTTATTTATATCTAATTAGAATTTTATATTTTGCTATACAGCAAAAGAAACCGCCTTTGCGGTTTCATACTTACTTATGCCTTTTACATTCCTCGCATACACCTTTCATAATTAAATTATGCTCTGTTAATGTAAATCCTGTTTCGCTTTGAACTAACTCTTCTATTTGTTTCATAGGACATGGAACTTCAATCTCTTTATGGCAAACACTACATTGAAGTAAATGCTTATGTTCATCTCCTTTAATTCTATATGAAAATCTTCCATCATTTAAGGAAAACTTGTCTATAATTCCCTTTTCTTCAAAGGCCTCTACCCCTCTATAAACAGTACTTAAATTAATATCCACACCAAACTTCTTACATTCTTCTAATATATTTTCTACACTTAAGCTTCTATCTGCCTCATATAAAACTTTTAAAATTGCTATTCTACCTTTAGTAACCTTTAGTTCCTTACTCTTTAAAAAGCCATCAAAATTCATCATCTCACCTACGATTCAAGAATAATTAGTATATTTATTATATTATATCATATGAATATATTTTTTTATTTAAAAAAATATCATCTTTATAGCAAATAATATTAATGCTATACCCCCTAAGAAATTTGCATACTTTGAAATAAAACTTATTTTTCTTAAATATCTACATGAAAAAAATGCAATTGTACAAAAAAATAATGTTATTAATCCAATAAGAACAGAGTTTATAAGTAGTATAAGCAAGCTTCCTAACTGATGGAATGTAGTAAAACCAATTATCAAAGCGTCAATACTTACCGAGATACCAAGTATCACCACCATACTATTTTTTATCAAAAGAGAATTTCCCTTTTCTTTAACTCCATCCATTATCATTAGTATACCAATAGCACCTACAATAATTCCTCCAAGTACAGAAGGAATAGGCAATATGTATGTATCAAAATAATATCCCCCTCCTCCTCCTATCAAAGTAAATAAAAATTGAAAAAAACCAAAAGACAATATATATCCTATTTTCTTTTTCCTAGTTATTATTGAGTTAACTCCTATTCCTATACTAATACCAAAGGCATCCATAGCTAAAGCTATCCCTATTACAAAAACTCCAAAAATACTCATTTCCTCAACTCCATAATTTTATCTATACATTCTATAAATAGTTACACATATAACTTATTATGCAAAAAATTTTAAAAAGACTTTATTATTACTACTTTTTATTGTATAGTATTAAATAGAGTAGATGTTTTATTAAATAGTATATCACATTTAAAGATATTAGTATAAATTTATAGATATAAGGAGAGTTAATATGCCAAATTGTATAATAGCCCAATCAGGTGGACCTACCTCTGTAATTAATTCTAGTGTTGTTGGATTAATTAGAGCTAACGAAGAATTCAAGATATTCGATAAAGTTTATGGTGGATTAAACGGAATTGAGGGAATTTTAAATAAAAACATTATTGATTTATCCCAAATATCTTCTGAAGATATAGATATATTTAAACTTACTCCATCTTCTGGATTAGGTTCTTGTAGATATAAAATGAAAAACATAGAGGAATCTACTGAAGAATACGACAGACTTTTAGATATTTTAAAGAGTTTAGATATAAAAGCCTTCTTTTATGTTGGCGGAAATGATTCTATGGATACTACAGCTAAACTTGGAAAATACGCTAAAGAAAATGGACTAGATATAAACTTTATAGGTATTCCTAAAACAATCGATAATGATTTAATGTATACCGACCACACTCCTGGATTTGGTAGTGCAGCAAACTTTATTTCTACAGTTGTTTTAGAGACATATTTAGATTCTTCTGTATACATAAATAATGGTATATTTATAGTTGAAACTATGGGTAGAGATACTGGATGGCTAGCAGCTTCTGCTTGTACAGCTAGATATAATGGTAAACCTGTAGCAGATTTTATTTATCTTCCAGAAAAAGCTTTTAATGTTGAAGACTTTTTATGTGATGTAAGAGCTAAATTTAAGGAACAAAATCAAGTATTTATAGTTGCTTCTGAGGGTCTAAAAACAGAAGATGGAAAATTCTTATCAGAAATGAACGTAATTTCTCAAGATAACTTCGGTCACTCTCAACTTGGTGGAGTTGGACAACACTTAAGACAATTAATACTTGATGCTGGAATAACAACAAGAGTTAAAGCTTTAGAATTAGGAGTTCTACAAAGATGTGCAATGCACTGTGCATCTCAAATAGATATTGATGAAGCATTTAATGCTGGATATGAGGCTTTAAAATATGCAGCTGAAGGACATAATGGATACATGGTAGCAATAAATAGAGAAAGTAATTCTCCTTACTCAACTTCATTCTTTTTAGTAGAAGCAAATAAAATAGCTAACAATGTTAAATACTTCCCTAAAGAATGGATAAACGAAAAAGGTAATGGAGTAACAGAAGAAGCTTATGAGTACTTTATGCCTTTATTAAATGGTGTTCCTACTTTATACAGAACTAACAACGTTCCACAGTATAAAGTTTTTACTAAATAAATACCACATATAATTTGAAGAGGATTTATTAATCCTCTTCATCTTTTTCTTTATAAATATATAAAAACACTGGCAAGTAATATACGGAAATTATAGCCCATACAATTTGAATACATAATTTACTTATAATTTTCAAGGGAAGTATCCAAAAGATTACAGAAAGCATTAAAAAAAAGCTTAGAGTTACAACTTTACTTAAATCTGTAGCCACTAGTTTTCTACCACAGTTAGGACATATAATTTCGTTAACTTTTTCTTGTTCTAATACTTGGGCAATACTTATATTATACAGACATCTCTCACATTTCTTTGTCATACCCCTCCCCCCAAAAAATTTTAGCTTCTATTTTTTCATAGAAATATCTTCTACTGCATTTAAAAAATAATCAACTTCACTAATATCATTATATATTCCAAAACTTGCTCTTATCATTCCTGGCATTCCTTTATCTTTATCATTCATCAACATCAAAGTATCTTTTTCGCTTATATTCATTAGTCTTCTACAATAAGGATGTGCACAGAACCAACCTTGTCTTACTGATATACCATAATGTTTTGCTAGTTTTTCTGCAACTTTTTGATGATAGATGGAATCTATATTAAATACTCCAATACCTAATCTATCTTCCCTATTTACTATATCCCCATAGGTCTTAACTCTTGGTATAGAGCACAATCCACATAACAACCTATCTCTTAGATGAATTTCATGGTTCTTTATATTATCAAAACCAATCTTATCAAGTTCTTCTAATGCTTTTGTAATTGCTATTACTCCAAAATAATTTGGAGACCCTGCTTCATCTTTTTCTGGGGGAGGTAAATATTCTATAGATTTATCTAGTACTATATTTACAGTCCCTCCACCTTCATTATCTGGAACTTTTTCTTCAAACTCATTCTTCAATCCAACAATTACACCAGATCCAAATGGTGCATATAATTTATGACCTGAAAAAACTAAAAAATCGATACTTTCATCTTTATCTTTTCCACTCATATCCACCCTAATATGAGGAACCAGTTGTGCTCCATCAACTATTATCTTTGCTTTATATTTATGGACAACTTGTGCTATTTTATGAATATCATTTATATATCCTGTTACATTTGATGCTCCAGTTACTGTAACATACTTTACTCTACCTTTATATTTTATAAGCTTTTCTTCTAACTCATGAATTTTTAACCTACCAAGTTCATCTACTTCAATGTAGTCTACCTTGCACTGTCTTCTCCATGGTAAATCGTTAGAGTGATGCTCCATTCTTGTAGATATAACAACATCATTTTTATCTTTAATTAAAACTCTTGCCAAAGTATTAATACCATCTGTTGCATTATTTACATATATTACTGTATATTTTTCTTTATCTTTTATATTAAAAAAATCCAATAGATACTCTCTAGTTTCATTATAGATTCTAGTTGTAACTTCAGCTTTTTGTCCTGCACCTCTGCCTATGGACCCATAATACTCACTTAAATTAATAATAGAATCTAAAACACATTTAAATGGCGGAGTTGTTGCTGCATTATCAAAATTTACCGCCCTAATTTTAACCCCTCCTAGGATTTCCACCTTAGAGTCTACTCCCATTAATATATCATGAAAGTTAACCACTTTTTCATTCATATGCATCTCCTCCACTATATCTTATTCAAAAATCTATATTTAGGTTCTATGTTCTATGAAAGGTTACAAACTCATAATATTTAAGGTAACAAGTGACTTTTTAAGTCATATAATTATATTAAACATTCTTTTGGAGGTAAGAAATGAAACCCGATGAAAAATATATGCCATCCAGTTATAGAAAATCAGATGATGACCTGACTTTTGTACCTTTTACTGCTCCTTCTCCACTAATTGGATGGACACCCCAGAATCTGTTTGATGGTTCATCAGTTAATAATATTCCTAATAGTATGATTATGACACCTCAAATGAATTCTCAATTAAATCTTCCTAATTTAGGAGTTAATCCAAATATGAATATGCAACCTCAGCAACCTAATTTATATCCTAATCAAAATTATATGGGATATAATAAACCTATTAATACATGGCAATTACCTAGTCAATCAATAGATACCAACCCAAGTAGTATGAGCTATGGTGAACAACTTTCTGCTTACTATAATCCACAAAATAATACTCCTACCAATCAAGGAATAGATACAAATCCAAGTAGCATGGGGTATGGTGAACAACTTTCTGCTAATTATAACAATAATTATTCTAATCAATCTAACAATAATACTAATAGCTATGCTGGTGGATTACCTTCTTCAAAATATAATGCTAATAATATGAACACCATGAATTCACAAAGTCAAGGTACTGGTACTAACCCAAGTTATGCTAATAATTCAGGCTATACACCAAATCTTATTAATAACCCTAACTCTCCTCAAAACAAGGATTTAAGTATTCAGTATCCTGATGATACTAGTTCAGATATTTTGTATTCTTACAATAATTCAAATGTAAATACTACTGATACATCAAATAATACGCCTAATACATCTACTAATAATATGAATAACAATATCACCAATAACACTAACGTTAAAAATCCAGCTGAGTTACTAAGAAGCTTGAATTTAGACGTTGATGAAGATATTGATTTAATTAGATGTTGTAAGGATGATGATATTAATAAGCTATACAAAGAAATTGAAAATGACTGTCCTGGAATATTATCTTTGCTTGAAGCCTATAATATTCCCTCGCCAATTGCTAAACTAATCATAAGGCGTATTATTAAAATAACAATGCGTTATTGTAAAAAGTAGGTGAAAGGTTATAATTATGTTTAATGAATTTCTTCCTAGAATAACATCTACAATTAGACTATTACACGCTGCACCCGGTGCAGGCAATATTGATATTTATAGTAATGGTAACCCACTTGCTATGAATATATCTTTCAGCAATATAACTGAATATTACAACATTAATCCTGGAAATAATGAGATTCAAATATATAAAGCTGGTACCTATGACAATCCTATATATACTGAAACCATAGATATAGAACCTAATACAACCTCAACACTTTGCATTGTATTACTTGAAAGTACATTACAATTACTAAAACTAAAAGATGGTACTCCAACAAGTTCAGCTAATGAATCTTATTTAAGATTCATAAATTTATCACCTGATTCACCTTTACTAACATTATCTTTACCAAATGGTGATACTCTATTCAATGGTGTTGAATATTTAGAGACAACAGGATATTATCTACTATCTCCTGGTATATATAATTTTAAAGTTGAAGCTACTGATGCTACAGCATTAAGTAAGTTCATAAGTGAAACCACATTAACAGATGGTTTATTTCACACCTTATTTATAATAGGATTATTTGATGACACTCCACAAATAGGTTCTTTATTTGAAAAAGATGGTACAAAAAAATAGTAAAAAAGAAGTTCGCTTTGCGAACTTCTTTTTTACTATTTTTTCTTGCTAACTCTTATTCGTATTTTTTCCTTTCACAATAATTATTTCCTTTTACTTTGTTATATCTATTATTTTTATCTTTCTTATCGTTATTAATATCTACATAATATTTATTGGTAAATAATTAGGCCCTAAAGAAAAATCTGTAGGGCCCTAATAATTTAAATTACTTTCTTTTTTTTAGTACAAATCCAGAACCAAGAAGTAATGCTGCACTTACTACTAATGCAAATGTCGAGCTATCACCTGTTGCAGGCAAGTTATCATTAACATTATTATCACTACTATCATTATTAGTATTATCATTGTCTGTATTTCCGCTATTATTATTGTTATTTCCTTGTGCTAATTCTAAACTACCTAAAGCTAACTCTAAGCCTTTTAACGCTTCATCTACTTCTTGTTGAGTAGCTTCTTTATTATCTAAAACCTTAATAGCTTCTTTTATTTTTTTATTAGGCTATGTTAGCTAACTTTGTGATTAATTATATCTAAAATAGGCTATAATATAGGTATAGACTATATTTCAACTAATTTACAGAAAGGATACCTAATATTATGTCAAAAATAGATATAAAAGCTATGATAAAAGATTTAAAAAAGAATGAACTTACAGAGTTAATTTCAGTAGCACAAGAAGTATTAAGTACTTTATTTAATTCTTCTGAAATTAGAGATAATGTTAAAGAAAGTAGATTTTCTAAAGGATACGAGTGCCCAAAATGTCAATGTAAAGATGTAAATAAAAATGGGAAATCTAATGGAAGACAAAGATATATATGTAAACGTTGTCGTACAAGTTTTGATGAGTTTACTATGTCCCCATTCTCTAATACAAAATTAGGGTTAGATAAATGGATAAAATACTGCGAATTAATGATATTAGGACTTTCTATAAGAAAATGTGCTGAAGAAGTAGGAGTAGGTGTTAAAACGTCTTTTTACATGCGTCATAGGATACTTGATGTAATCAATTTATCATTAAAAAATGATAAAGTTGAAGGTATAGTTGAAGTAGATGAATGCTTTATTAAGGAGTCTTTTAAAGGGAATCATTCTAAAAGTACTACATTTGTAATGCCTAGAAATCCTAGAAAAAGAGGTAAAGGTAAAAATGATAAGAAGAAAAGAGGAATATCAAAAGAGCAGATTTGCATAGAGACAGCAATTGATAGAAAAGGAAATATCCTTATGAGTGCTGTTTGTAATGGCAGAATTACAACAAATCAAATAATTAACTTCTTTGACAATAAAATATGTGAAGATGCTACTTTTTGCGTAGATTCACATAAATCATATATGGCAATAAAGGATAAGTTGAATATAGAGTTAAAGCAAGTTCCTAGGGGAAAATCAATGATAGATAGTGTTTATCATTTACAGCATATAAATGCTCTTCACAGTAGCTTTAAGAGATGGTTAATGACTTTTAATGGTGTATCCACAAAATATATCAATAATTATTTGGCTTGGTTTAAATTTCTACAACTAAGTAAGAAAAATAAAAAGAATGACCGAATTAAAGATATGCTAGTGAATGTAGCTACTAAGGATACTTATGTAACTAGAGCCACTATTAGAAATAGATTCATTGAGTTAATATAAAATAAGGAACTTTACTTAGAATTAATGAAACCATTTTATAATTGGAAAATAATCGAATACTTTGTATAATATAATTAAGTTCACAATTGTTATATAATGTGAAGTGAAGATATTATTAATATTATATATAAATAGAAATTTCTAGAGGTGATAAAGTGATTGGAATAAATGATGCTTGTGAAATATTGAGTTGGGCATATAATAATAATATAGAAATATGGTTAGATGGTGGTTGGGGTGTAGATGCTTTACTTGGAAAAGAAACACGTCAGCATAATGACATTGATTTATTTGTAGAAGAAAAAAACTATAATAAATTTATTGAAATAATTAAAAATAAAGGATTTAATGAAATTGTAGTGGAGTATACAAGTGAAGTGCATACTATTTGGTCTGATAATAAATTACGAATTATTGATTTACACATGTTTAAAGATAACTGTGATGGAACCATATGTTATGAAGGCGAAGTTTTTCAAAAAAATATATTCGATGGTGTTGGAAAAATAGGAAATATTATGGTTTCTTGTATAAATGCTAAAAATCAAGTCTTATTTCACTTAGGGTATGAATTTGGAGAAAGTGATATTCATGATGTAAAATTATTATGTAAAGAATTTAACATTCCGATACCTAAAGAATATGAAAATTTTTAAATTAGCGATAAATTATAATCTTTAGATTTAATAATATTACTATATCACGAAGAATTTATAATAAGTCATAAAAACAACCACATCTTATAATTCAATGTATTGAAAAATCTAAGGCGTGGTTGTTTTTATGTCATATCTATCACGAAGATAGCTAACATAGCCTTTTATTAAGTTCATCAACACTTTCCTTAGTATACTTAGATGTGTCTATTAACTCAGCTTTATTTATTAATTCTTCTAACTTAGATTTGTCTGGTAATATTCTTAAATCTAAATAAGCTTTAATTAACTTATTGTACGCATCTTTTACTTCTGCTTCCATTGCATTTTCATCTAATATTACTTTATTAGCTTTTTCAAGTTCAACTTGAAGTTTAGACCAAGTTGATGGTATATATCTGCTTTCATTTAAAGCTTTTATTATTGTAACTAATTTTTCAAGTTGTTCTTTATCACCTTTCTTAAACTCTAGCATATTAATTACACTAACTAATCTCTTTGAAGCCTCATCAACTTGAAATTCTGTAGCACTTTTATCTGCTAAAACAGCTTTAGCATTTTCTAATGCCTCTTCAAACTCTTTACCTACTGCTGGATCAACATCTTTAAGAGCTCCTTTTGATTTCACATCCTCAGCATAATCTATAACCATTTCTAATACTGTCTTATCAGCTTCTACTTGAGTATCATCTTTAGGAACAAGGTTATCCATTGCTTCCTTTAATTCAATTATTGCTAACCCAATTTCACTATAAGTAGCTTTAGTATTTATCAATACCTCTTTTGATCTTTCAATAGCTCCCTTAAATATTTTTACACTCTCAGTAGTATATAAAGATTCATCAATTGCATCTGCCTTCTCTATTAATTTTTCCAACTCAGCAATTAATTCCTCTATTGGTGCTTTACTTATACTTTTCTCAAATTTAGCATCTGCCCAATTAGCGTGATCATATCCATTATTAGAACCTGCATCTGCAACTAATGTAATTTTATTTACATTAGTTATATCAAGATCGATTTCTACCGCTGCCGAATCTCTCCTCATCTCTTCACTTATCCAAGCTGGTTCAGTATTTTCATCAAAATAAACCTTAAATGTTACTGAACTTGTAGCTATTGGATTCTCATATTGATAATAATCTATTCCTACAAAACTCTTAAACCTTGTATATCCTTTACCTTCAATATTATAAACTAACCTTGATGTTGCATGAGCTCCTAATCCCTTTTCATAAGATATGGCATTTCCATTTTCATCTGGCAATCTAATTGTTCCACCGCTACTACTTTTATCAAGTTCTAAATTGCCATAGCCAACTTCAACGAAATCTGCTTTTAAGTCTGACAAATAATGATATCCATTTGCATCTACAACTATAGTATATGTCTTAACCGTATTATTAGGTGAGGTTACCTTAACCAACACATCATTCAATCCTTCGTATAACTTAATTGTTCCAGTTACTGAAGATACACCTTCAAACTTTTCTTTACCAGCTATAATCTCCACTTTTGCATCACTATGCTGTGTTGTTGCTGTAAGTTTAAACTCTTCTTTATTTGTTTTAGCAGTATAATTTAAATTTTCTGGATTAAACTTAGGTAAAAATACTATATCATCTGAAGTAATATCTAGTAAATTAGCATTTTCTTCTGATTCAACAATAATATTTAAAGTATAATTAGTAGTTGTAACTAAGTCTTCTGCCTTTACCGAAATAACAACAGTATTTAACCCTGATTTAAGGTTATCTGCTAATCTACTTTCCCCTTCAGTTCTTACTCCATTAACTGTAATGCTTGTCATAACATCTTTATTAGTAACTGCTGATGCATCTATTAATAATTCCTTTGCTTCTTCAGAATTAATACATACTCTATATTCTGTCTTATCTTTATCAAATCCTTCTATTAATTTACCATCTATATTTATACCTGTTAAATAAGAATCGTTATATCCTGAACGGAATACATGCACTCTATGTCTTCTAACAAAACCATCTTCAGCTGTAACATCAATATTAAAGATATTTAACCCACTATATAAATCAATATCTTCTGTACTATATTTATTTCCTTCTAATATTCCACCTATTGGATTCATATAGAACGAACGATATACTTTAACATCATTAACTCCATTATCTACATCAAAGCTTAATTTCTCTATATTTCTATCATCTGATAAAGAAACAAAGTAACTATCTACATTTTCTTTAATTACTTCAGCTTTCTCACCAGCTATAGAAGGGTTTGAAATACCTGCTTTATTACTTAAATATGATACAAAATTAATTACATAAGTTGCTTTTACTACATCTCCATCTAATCTTAATATCTTAACAATTTTATCTTCCGGTAATGTATAAGCTCCATTCTTTTCAACTAAAGGGATACCATTCGAATCTACAACCTTAACTGTTCCTAAGGATTCATTAACAAGATCATACGACAAATTAAACTTCTTTACCTCTTTAGGAATATCATAGTTATATTTATACTTATCTTTATCAAATTCTTTTATTGCATTGCCATTAATACATAAAGATTTTAACAAATAGCTTTCTTCTGAATTTTTATTAACTTCAGTTACTAAAGTTACAGCTTCTTTATTTGGTTTACCATATTTATCTGTAACATAAATTTCACACTCTAATTTACCTAGTGCTTTTGTCTTAAAGCTCGGAGTAAATGTATATTCAGTGACAGTACTACCATTCTTTGTATATGTCCACGCATATAAAGATGATCTATTGTCATGATTTTCAACATCAACATAGTCATAAGTTACATTTACTGTATCTCCAATAACTGGATTTCTAGTAATAGTTTCATTTTCTATAGTTGGTGCGTTATTAATCATACCTTCAAATATAGCAACTCCATCTTGAACTTCTAAATCTTCTGTATCTACTTCTGAAGCTACTCCAACCTTTAAATTTGAGAAGGTTGCTACCATTGGAACTACATCTTTAGTCCATGCTACGAAAGCAATTTTATAGTCATCCCCAAGCCCAATATTTTCTCCTACTGTATATTGTGATGACCATTCTCCATTCCCATCAACATCTTTATAACGCACTTTAATTTTTCCATTTAATTTTTCAATTTCAAACGTAGCCTTTCTACCGGTTAATTTTTGGCCAAATGTTGATTCTATATCATTTGCAGCAATTTCATTATCTAATGCAATGTTACTTTGATGACCTTTTGTTCCTACCCTAACATAGTTATCGTTATCTTTATATAGCAATAGTCCTGCCGAATTATAACTTTCTCCATTTTTAGGTAATCCATCTATTGTTACTTGTACCCTTATATCATCCTTCGGAATATTGTCTGGGATATCATAAGTTATAATATTCTTAGCACTATTGTTACCACCATAAAGATCTCCCATTTCCCCAGTGATTACCACTTGATCTTCTTCTCCATTACCATCCCATTTTGATGAATTTTCTCCAACTACATTAAATCCTTCTTTAAGAGCTACATTATTTTCACCCTTTATACCAAAACTATCTGGAAGTGATACTACAACAATCTTAGTATCATTTACTCCTGCTACTGAAGCTTTAACTTTATATATACCATCTTTATAACCAGTTATAGTTCCATTTTCATCTATTGAAGCTCCATTAGTATTCAGTCCAGTTATAGCATCTTCTACTGACCATTTTATATTTTCTTCCCCTGTATAATCTGTAGTAAGATTAATACTTGCATTTCGACTATTTATCAATTTATCGCCAATAATTGTAAGAGAATCAATCTTTGATCCACCTACTACATTTATTTCTATTGGCTCTGATTTTATTAAATGACCTTCCCAATTATAATAAGCAATAAGCTCTGCAGTCCCTTCTTTTAATGCTACTGCATTTTTATCTTCATCTATTTTAACTATTTCTGGATTTAATGAGGCTAATTGAATTTTATCATCTACAGTAGTAATATTAGGAGGACCATTTACAGAAAGCTTATCTCCTTTAATTTTAAGTTCGTTGATATCCATTCCTTTAAGTTTAACATTCATATTTATACCAAAATCATAAGTATTATTTTCTATATTGATATCTTTACAATTTTCAAATATAAATGCATCTACATCTAAAATTGTTTCATCTGCTACAGCCTGTACCTTTGTTGATTCTCCAACAGCTAAGTTATTATTGTCAGCAGATAATTCTAACCCCATGCTTGCACCATCACGAACTATTTTATTATTAGTGAAATTCATCCCCTTAACACCTTTTGCTGTTATTAAATTAAATGCAGCCATATTAAATGTATTTCTATCAATTGTAATATTTTGATGTATAGGATCTCCTTTTACCTCTGGTAGCGTATATCCTGGAGCTGCAACAGCCTGATTTACTACAACCGGATCAACAAATATCGGACTTACTGTTCCCCATTCCGTTTGACCAGTAGGCTTTACATTAAATGTATTATTTCGAATTGTCATATTTCGAATAGGACCAGATTCATACCAATAATCAGCATCGTTTGAAAGATATATACTAGCCATAGCAAGACTTTCAAAAACATTGTCTTCAATTATAACTTCGTTTCTAGTTGTACATAATATACCTCTTGTTGGTATAGATCGCATAACATTTCCCTTTATATGAACATTTGGAGCATAAGTTACATTTTCAGCAACATATAATGGCTCCACATCTACATTCGCATTAGGATCTGTTCCTCTTTTTATTTTGACTTTTAGTGAATTTAATACCTCTTCATTAAAAGGCTCATCAAAAATTACAACTGATTCCCTCATACTTAACTTTTCACCATTATAATCTTCACCTGGATTAATCACATCTTTTACAGTAAAAGTATCACCTTCATTTGCACCAGTCGGAACTTCTAAATTTAGTCTACTATAAAACGCCACTTCATCTCCTGGAAAGTATGGTTGGAATCCACCTTGTTGGGAATGTATATATTTTAACTTTAAAGTTTTATTATCTATTACCTCCTCAACACGAAGGTATGTCCCATGTACGTTTATAGGATCATCATGTGCCATAGAAAAATTACAACCTATTACATTAAAATATCCACTAGCGCCAGCTACATGAATTTGATCAGCATTACTTGTAGTATACTTCCCAGTTCCTTCTCTAGGTAGAAAATCAACTCCATTAAACTCAGTATTTTCACTCATTTGAGTTAGCCAACCAAATCCACTTAAATAATGAACATCTATATCTTTAACTAATGTATCTTTACTTTCCCAAATAAATGCCCCTGCTGTTCTTCTTCTAGCTGAATTGCTAAGCAATGCTACATTACCTGACTCTTGATCATTTGGTCTTCTATCTTTATATTTAAATCGTAATATATTTTCGCCTTGTTCAACAATTTCTTCTAATCCTACAAATGGATCCGCATCAAGATATTCTTTTCCCTCATATATTACTTTAGTTTGATGTCTTCTTACAGTTTCATCATAGCCCTTATATATAACTAGATACCCACCAAGAGTATCTTGGTCTGACCAATAAGGTTTCCCTGTATATGGACTATTTTCACTTAACCATGTTATATGCTTTCTATCTTCAGAAATTTCATAATTATAATTTGCCGGAACATAAATATCAGTATACGGTTTTCCATCTTCTTCACCTTGTCCAACAAATGTAATATCCATCGTATCAGGAACTTCATAGTCTAATACAAAATTCTGTAAAACAACATTTTCTGAACGAACAACAGCAATTGCCATTATGTCACCATGCATATTAAAAAGAGATCCATTTCCCTCAATTGTAAGATCTTTTTGATCCTCAATTAAAATACCAATCCATTTTGTCGGATTATCTAAACTACTAGTGTTGGATGTATGATACTGACGTTGAGATGCATAATCCTTATAAAAATCATATTCTCCATGTGGAAAACTTAAAGTAACACTTCCATCGATTTCCTTTGCCGCTTCTAAAGCTTTCTGAATTGCGATAGTACTATCATTTTTACCACTTGGGTCTGCACCAAAATCAGTAACATCTATTATCGTAGTTTTTTTATCTATAGTACTTGCAGACACTCTATCTATAAATATATTCATGCAAATATTAATTACCATAAAAAAAACTATAATAGATGCTATTACCCTATTATTCTTTTTCATAAATTACTCTCCTTCCCAACATTAAACATAATTATTTACCTTCACCACTTGTGTAATATAGTTATAATTTTCCTAATAAACTCCCCCCTAATAATAAATTTTCCCACTTAATGTTTATGTAAACATTTACTAAATTGTATCATTTATCTAACAGTTAATCTATATAAATTTATTAACTAATATATCAAATTTTTTAATCAAAACATTCTTAATATGTTATTATAAAAATCTCCTTAATCAAATCTTTATATTAGCTGAGGGGATTTTAAATTTAAAATTACTAATTTATTTTTATCTTATCGAGATAATTATCATAGGTACCTATAATCATGAAATATTACTTTATTTCATATAAAAGATTAATATTTTATATTTCTTAAAACTACGCCTGCTCCAATAATTACAACTGCTAATCCTCCAACTGCTACTGATGAAATTTCTCATTATAAATGAAATTGAACTAATAAAAAATCCATAGTGGATTATTCTGTGTTATGATTTAATCGCTAAACCAAAACATACACTAAGGATAATCACTATGAACCACTTAAATATTAACTAAAATTGATATAGTTAATGTAAAAATACAGATTTACCAATAAAACCACGCAGAAATAGAGAGCCTTCTAAAGTAAATAAACGCAAGAAAAAACTTTGCCCTAGCATATCTGAAGATTCATTAGATATAGATGCCGTGTAGAATTTGAGCCTTAGGAGATAGATAATGTTATTGGAGCAAAAATCCAATTTTGCTACTTTATCCACAACTGAAACAATGAAAAAATATACTTTACTCATCCATAATCTTCTTTTGAGAATTATATATTTGTATATAACTTAAGACTGCTGACACTTTGTCAGCAGTCCAGAAAGAAGTTCACAAAGCGAACTTCTTTTTACTAATCTTCTCCAAATATTAAGCTCTTAAGCCATGCAAAAAAGCCTTTCTTTTCTTCCTTAACTTCCTTCTTTTCTTCTTTTGCTTTATCTTCTACTTTTACTTCATCTGTCTTCATAATGAACTTAACACTTCCGTCCATCTCTTCTCCCTTACCTGTAAAGGAAGAAAACTCTTTTGAAGCTTTAACTAATTCATCCTTTACTGCAATTACATCATCTATTGAAGATATAGTATTATTACCTTCTGTATATAATTTATTTATTCCATTATCATGGAAAGTCTTCATTCCATCACTTAACTCTTTACTTCCTATAGACAATTCACTTATTCCCTTTTCTAGTGATGGTAGTGCAGAAATTAAATTTCTTGCTTGGGATACATTACCGCTCCTTAATGCATCATTAGTAATTCTTAATATATCCTCACTATTTTTCAAATCATTTTGCATAGACATTAATTGTGAAGATAAGCTTCTAATTTTTTCAACATCGCTAGGCTTTGTATCTTTTAATAGTCCCTCTAATTCTGAAATCAATTCACTAGAGCTTTCTATATCAGCTTTAAACTTAAACAGATTATTTTTTAATTCAGTATTATTACTTAATCCACTTACCAATTCAGTTATATTTTCAATATTAGACTTATTAGTTTCCAAATCCTTTGCTAAATTATCTATATTATTTAATGTTTCTCCTATTGCAGATAAATCTTCATCCGATAAGCTCATTATTCCCTCCCCAAAGGACTTAATTAATCCTTGAGTTGTTGGGTCATTAACATCATTAAAGAATTTACCTAGAGCATTAACACTATCTTGATTTGATAGTACACTACTTGTAGTATCTATTAATGGTTTCATACTCTCCATAGACTTTACACCTTGAACAAGAGAAGGTAGTATTGAATTATATTCATTAATTTTTGCTCCATCTTGTGCTAAAGCATTAGAACTTACAGAAGATATATTTAAACTATCAATGTAGTTAGTTAATGATTTTGCAACTTCTGTACTACTTTGAGAATATACAACATTAATCATATATTTTAATTCCTCTTTCTTTTGGGCAAATCCTGTTTCTCCACCTTGTGATGCAGCAGCTGCTAACTGAGCTTTTAGTATCATATAAGATGATGCATATGCTGTCATATCTCCTTGCAAGCTTTCTAATTTGCTAGAACTATCTATAAGTGATGATGCTGTTTTTAAATTCTTATTTAACCCATAAAGGTAATTTGAGGTTCCTCCTGCACTCTTTATCTCTCTACTTATCTCTTCTATAATAGGAGAAGTAGCTGTTTTAGCAGCATTAACATCTACTAGTAATCCTTGTACAGCCTTTATATTTGTAGGATTTATTTGAAATAAAAGTTGTTGTATCTTTATCTTTGTAGTTTGGTCAATGCTATCATATCCATCTTTTGTCTTAATTATATCTGACATTAATCTAGTAAAATTATTATCCTTTTCTAAATCTTCTACCATATTTAAAGTGGACGATAATAGTTCCTTATTCTCTTTAGTTGCAAGCCTTTGATAGTCTTCCATTAGTATCATAGCTTTATTAACATTTTCAGCATTTAACATAGAAATCAATACATTTGCTTGATAAAAATCTATATCTTTAGCAAAATATGCATCCTTTATTAATTTCCTAGCTCTTTCAGTTTTATCTTCATTAGTTATTAATGATATTTTTTCTTGTAAACTTTGAGTTTTTAACAAATTACTAGCTGTAATAAGTTTTGTCTTTGCTAGATCTATTCCATCTTTTAACTTTCCAGTTCCATCTAATAACTTATCACTACCATCTTTTAATTGATTCAATGAATCTTTTAACTCATCAATAGAGTTAGCCTTGTCTAGTGCACTTAAATCTGGTAGTTCAGGTGTTGCAGTTATCATTATTGGACCCATTTCAAAATTATCTACATCTGCTTCTACAACTAATTTATCCTTTAAGTCTACTCCAATATCTAAATTATCTATTCCTAGACTTTCTTGCAAGCCTGGAAATGCAACAAAGCCAATTATATTATTATTTCCTTCAGAAATTATTACACCACCATCACTTTTAACATTCTTAAACTTATCCACTGGCAATATAATAGAAGATGCTGTTGTAAAAGGTGTATATATCTTTCTAGTTTTACCATTTATGCTTGTCTCTTTATAAATCTTATTCTTTATTTCTAATTCAATTTTAACCCTACCTGATTTTCCTGCTAAATCTTCTGCTTTAATTTCTTCTCCATCTAATGAATACTTTATACTTACATCTAAAGGTAACTCTTTGTCAGTTTTTCCTTGATAATATATATCACTGCCCTCTACCTTCCAAGTTAAATTTTCACCATCTTTAACTGGTTCATCATCAGTCTTTACATTTTTTATATCACTTAAAGAAGATTTGTCTTTAACCTCTAAATTTGACTCGCTTGAATGTATCCAATTAGATACTGTGCTCTTTTCTAATTTTCCATCTGAACTTAAATTTACAAATACAGACTCATCCTTTTTTATTTCTACTGCTGGTACTACTGTTGTACTCATTATTGTTGCTGCCACTACTAATGCAACAACCTTCTTAGACATTGCTTTTCTCATATTCAATTCCTCCCTACATAGCAACTTTCTTTGGCTCTATAGAGTCAAGTTTATTAATTTTCCAACCTTTTGTTGTCTTATCAATAATGCCTTCACTTATTAATAACAGTGCAGGTAAAACAAATATTATAACTATCATACTAATAATTGCTCCCCTAGCCATTAAGAAGCATAAGCTCTTAATTAATGCCATATCAGATACTAATGCTACACCACCTGTAGCTCCAAAAAATGTTAATCCACTTGTTACTATAGACTTCGCTGACTCTTGTACTGCTATTCTCATTGCTTCTTTCTTTTCATATCCATTTCTCATTTCTTCCCTAAATCTAGAAGTTAACAAAATAGCATAATCAACTGTAGCCCCTAATTGAATAGTTCCTATTACTATACTGGCTACAAATGGAATAACTGTTCCTGTGTAGTATGGAATACCCATATTTATAAATATTGCAAATTCTATTGCAGAAACTAGTAAAACTGGTATTGACACTGATTTAAACACAATTAAAATAATTACAAATATAGCTGCTATAGATGCAACTGATACATTCTTAAAATCTTGATCTGCAATTGTAGTTAAATCTTTAGTTAATGCTCCCTCTCCTGTTACCATTGCACCTTCATCATAACTCTTAACTATATCTGTCATCTCTAAAATTTGATTGTTAAGTTCATCTGATGCAGATTTATACTCAGAATTAACTAGCAAAAGATTATATCCACCTTGTTTAAATATTTCTTTTATATCTCTTGGAATAAAATCTTCTGGAATATTAGGTCCAATAAATTTATCATATGATAATACTGTAGTTACACCTTCTAAATTTTCTATTCTATCTGTCATCTCTTTCATCTTATAACTCTTAATATCATCTTTAACGATTATAAAATGTGTAGATGTCATATTAAAATTATCCTTCATTTTATTAAGAGCAACTATTGAAGACATATCAGGTTTTAATGTTTCATCTAGGTTATAATATACCTTTGCGTTTGCTTGTCCAAAAAATGCTGGAAGCATTATTACCAAAAATGCTACTATAAATGCTTTATGATGCTTTGTTACTAAGGTTGATACCTTTTTAAACTCTGGAATTATTGTTTTATGCTTGAATTTATGAATTGCTTTATCGAAAACTAAAACAAATGCAGGTAATATTGTAATTGCACATATTACGCCAATCACAACTCCTTTCGCCATAACAAGACCTATATCTTTGCCCAATGCTAAGTCCATTGTACAAAGAGCTAAGAATCCTGCTATTGTTGTAAGGGAACTTCCTGATATAGAAGTCATTGTTGCTTTTATAGCTTGGGTCATGGCCTCTTCTTTAGTACTCCACTTACCTCTTTCTTCATCATACCTATGCATCAAGAATATAGAGTAATCCATAGTTACCCCTAATTGAAGTACAGCTGCTAGTGCTTTAGTTATATAAGATATTTCACCTAGAAATAGGTTAGTTCCTAAATTATACACAATACCTATTCCTATTGAAACTAAGAATATAATTGGTACAACTGTAGATTCCATTGAAATTAATAAAACTACAATTGACAATGCTACTGCAATTAAAACGTAAAATGGAGCTTCATGTTCGGCAAGCTCTTTTGTATCCTCCATAATTGCAGACATTCCACTAAGAAAACATTGCTTATTTAATATTTTTTTAACTTTAGAAATGCCATTTATAGTTGAATCGGATCCTGGTGCCCCATCAAACTTTATAACAAACATTGTTGAATCTTCATTATAAAGTTGATTTTTTATCTCATCAGGTAAAATATCCTTAGGGATACTTTCATCTAACACATCAGTTAATCCTAATGTTGTAGTGACACCATCCACCTCTTCAATTTTATCTTTTAAAATGTTAATATCTTTATTTTCCATTCCTTCTACTATAACAATACCTATCGACGCATCGGAATAAGTTTTGTCCAAGATGTCCTCTCCCTTTGTTGAATCTAAGTTCTGAGGTAAATAACTTAATAAGTCATAATTTACTCTTGTATTTATGAAACCTATCACTGATGGGATTAATAAAAGTAATGAAACTACTATGACTGATTTAGCATGATCTGAAACAAACTTACTAATTCTATTCACCCTTAACATCCCCTTCGTTTTTAGTAACTTATCATAGCTAAAACTTTCTTAAAGAGAATTGGCTTAATTTCATCTATAGTTGTAGGCTCTTCTAAAATTATAGAGCTATAACAAACACTACCTACTAACTCAAATATCATGAACAATGTCAATTCCGCTTCATCTAAATTCATATTTTTTTCAACTAGATTTCCTATAAAGATTTCTACTATCCCCTCCATTTCTTTATATTGCTCCGGATTTCTTAATGCTCTTCTGAATAGTCCCCAGGAGAAATTTTTATTAATTAACTTTAACATAAGCTTATTTTCTTTAAAGTAATTAATAACATAATCAATAAAAAATAATGTTCTGTCTTCAAACTTCTCTAATTTTTGTTCTTCCGTTTTTTCTACTGCTTCTTTTATAACTTGAGAACTTTTTTGAAGTATAAGTCTATTGATTATGTCATACTTATCTTTAAAGTATAAATAAAATGTTCCTTTTGCTACCCCTGCTCTCTTAACTATGTCATCTATTGCTGTATTTTGTGTGCCTTTTGTAGTAAACAGTTCATATGCAGCAGAAAATAGTTCTATTTCTTTTTTTCTTTTCTTTTCCCCTACTTTACTGCTTACACTTTTATCCCTCGTCATTTCTTCCTCCTTTATGACTATCAGTCATTTTATATTTCTATTATATTCCTTTATGACTAACAGTCAATTTATATTGTGCTATATTTTCTTTTTGTTTAAAAAGTTTGCTTTTTGTTTAAAATTGCTATGATTTAAGTTCAATAGTATAATTAATTAGGATGTTAAGGTTAATTAATTTACTTATGTAAACTTTCTTCTATATTAGTTTACCCAATAAAATTCCGGAGGAAAAGATTATGATTGTTTTAAGTTGTAAAAATATTAGCAAAAGCTATGGAATAGATGAAATATTAAAGGATGTTACTCTATCAATTAATGAAGGGGATAGGGTTGGTATCATAGGCGCAAATGGAGAGGGTAAATCAACTCTATTTAAAATTCTCTCTAAACAACTCTCATTTGATGATGGTGAAATATTTATAGACAAGAATAAAACTTTAGGTTACTTAGCGCAACACCTGGATTTAGATACAAAAAATACAATATATAATGAAATGCTTTTAGTTTTCTCTGACTTAACAAGGTTAGAAGAAAAACTTTTAGATTTAGAAAATAAAATGAATGAACCTTATGATGAGAGTAAAGCAGATTATCACAACAAGATAATTAATGATTATAATACTTCACAAGAACTATACTCACATAGAGGTGGATATACTTACAAAGGAGAAATAAATAAGGTATTAAAAGGTTTAGGCTTTTCCGAAGAAGACTTTGATAAAGAAATTTCAAAGTTAAGTGGTGGCCAAAAAACCAGAGTTGCATTATGTAAATTATTATTACTTTCACCAGATATATTACTTTTAGATGAGCCTACTAACCACTTAGATTTAGAAGCAATTGAATGGCTTGAAGAGTATTTAAAATCTTATAAAGGTACTATTTTAGTTATTTCCCATGATAGATTTTTCCTTGACTCTGTAACTAACAGAACTTTCCAAGTAATTAATGGTCATGTTAACTGCTACAATGCTTCTTATACAAAATTTTTAGAACTTAGAGAAAAAGATTATGAATCACAGCTAAAGGCATATAATCTTCAACAAGCTGAAATAAAGAGACAAGAAGCAATAATTGAGAAATTTAGATCTTTTAATAGAGAAAAAAGTATTAGAGCTGCTGAAAGTAGAGAAAAAGCCCTCGATAGAATGGAGAAAATAGATGCTCCAGATGAGGAAAAGGGACCAGCGAAAATTAAATTTGAGACCTCAGTTAAAAGTGGATATGATGTTTTGCATGTTGAAAAGTTAAGTAAGAGCTTTGGCGATAAACATTTATTCTCTAATCTTTCCTTAGATTTAAAGAGAGGAGAGAAAATCGCCTTAATTGGTGAAAACGGTAGAGGTAAGACTACTTTCTTCAACATTCTTATGGATAAAATTAAAGCAGATAGCGGTGTAAAAGTATTAGGTACTAACGTAAACATAGGATATTATGATCAAGAACAATCTAACTTATGTGAAGATAAAACTATAATTGATGAAGTATGGGATGACTTCCCTGAATTAACAACATCACAAGTTAGAGGGGCATTAGCAACCTTCTTATTTACTGGTGAGGATGTATTTAAAACCATTAATAAACTTAGTGGTGGTGAGAAATGTAGAATCAACTTGCTAAAGTTAATGCTTTCAAGATCCAACTTATTATTACTAGATGAACCTACTAACCACCTAGATATTTTATCTAGAGAAGCTTTAGAAGAAGCTATATTAAGCTATGATGGTACATTAATAGTAATTTCCCATGATAGATATTTCTTAAATAAAGTTATAAACAGAATTGTGGAGCTTCAGGAAGAAGGAACTACTGAATATTTAGGGAACTATAGTTACTATGTTGAAAAGAAGCTTAATCCATTAAGATTTGAAACATATGAAGAACTAGCAAATGGTAAAACTAAAACCCAACTAAAAGAAGAGAAAAGAAAAAAACGTGAAATGGAAAAAGAGGAAAAAGCAAAGAAACTACAAATTAAAAAGTTAGAAGATGAAATAAGTAAAAATGAAGAATTGCTTTTATCCCTTCAAGAAGATTTATGCAAAGAAGAAATATACTCTAATCCTTCAGAAAGTGAAAGAGTAAATAAAGAAATAAGAATTCTTGAAGAAAAAATAGAAGACCTTTATATGAAATGGGAAGAAATTACTGAATAATATTAGAAAGAGAAATTGCTACTGCAATTTCTCTTTAACTTTATTTCCTATATTATCCTTACTTAGCTCCTGTACTTCCAAATCCGCCACGATCAAGATTTCCAAAAGACTCTACTTCATCAAACTCTATCTCGGGCATTACTTCCATTATTCTAAATTGTGCTATTTTATCCCCTTTTCTTATCCAAGTACCCTTTATTTCTTCTCCATCTATACTCTCTGTATTTTTTCCTTCTAAACAGTACACAGGCATGTGCCATTGATCATTATCACCTATATATGTATCATCAACTACACCAACTGAATTTGTTTGAATTATTCCCCAAGTTTTAAATGTTGAACTTCTTGGAGCAAGATGCGCTTCCCATCCTCTTGGTAATTCTAATGCAAACCCTAGCGGAATCATAGCTCTTTCATTAACTTTTACGAATACATCCTTATTAGCATACACGTCAATCCAGTTACCTTTTGCTATCTTTTTCAACTTAGTTGACTCTTCAAAATACTTTATTCTTATTTTCATAATTCATCTTCCATTCCTTACTCTTTAGACTATTTTAATATAATTATAACAATAACAGACATATATTTCTACAAAATAAAAAAGGCTTATTCTTCAAAGCCTTTTTTATTGATTAATTAACTATCGTCTACATTTTCTTTTATTCTTAACTTTATTAATTACATAAATACAACTTTCTGTTGTACATTCATCAATAGTGACCTCATTCCAATTTATATATTGAGGTTTTTCAAAGTATCTCTTATCAATTAATTCTATAACCCTATATGCTCCCTCAGGAACATTGCAAAATACAACTTTACCATCACAATCAGTAACCTTTGAATCTACTAGCTCTGGACATATTCCATTAAGTTTATAAAGATTAACTTTTACGCCCTTTATTTTTGTTCCTTCTTTACTATGCAAAACTGAAATTACAGTTATAACTCCCTTTACCTCTTTTTTGCATTTATATTTCTTATCCTTAACTGAGTATCCGCAATTATTATTTTCACTCCACTCATCTTCACAGTTTAACCACTTTTGACTTTCATACTCTTCATAATATTCACTAGTATTTAAATTGCACGGCTGTTGTTTTACATGTTCTTCCTCTTTACACTCATTGCAAATATGATCATCTTCTGACGCATCATATTCCTTTTCTGTAACATTTATGTCTGCATCACTATAATAGCACTTCATTTCTTCTGCTTCTATCTTGCTATTAATACAATTATCATCATTTTCTCCAAAAACATAACTTTCTGACCCACAAGTATGAGTTTCGCATCTACCATCTGGATATGATATATCAAAATTTACTACTATATCTTCTGTTTTTCCTTCTTGTTTTACCTCTTCCTTTTCCTGTAAATATTCTTTCATAAACTTCTCTATAATAGGGTCATCATCTTGCATGTTAGTACAATAAACTCTTTTCCCCTTTTCTTCGCTCACAAAAAAACCTCCTTAGTTTTCCTATATTAATAAAATATGACAAACTAAAGAGATATGTGATTATTTTACCTGTTAAATACTAGCCTCTTATCTTCTTCAAAACCTTTAACTAACTTATCGAATCCTAAAGGTTTACTAAAATAATATCCTTGAATTATATCGCAATTAACTTTTTCTAAATAATTAAGTTGGTTTTTAGTTTCTACACCCTCTGCAACAACTTCTAAATTAAGCATATGAGCTAATTCAATAATTTTTTCAATTATAAATTCACTTCTTAAGTCAATTCCTATATCTGATATAAAGCTTTTATCTATTTTAACTTTATCTATAGGTAACCTTTTTAAATAATTTAAAGATGAGTATCCTGTACCAAAGTCATCTAAAGCTATAGTTGTACCTAACTCTTTTATCTTTCTTAACATCTCTATATTACGCTCTGCTGATTTCATTATAATACTTTCAGTAACTTCAAATTCAATGTTTGCAGGGTCTATATCATACTCATAAATCTTTTGCTTTATATATTCTAAAAGTTTCATATCTCGTATTTGTACTTGTGAAAGATTTATTGCCACTTTAAATTTATCATCTACAATACTAGTTAAATATTTACACTTTTTAAATGCGTCATCTATCAGATATTTACCTATATCAATTATAGCTCCCGTACTTTCTGATGCAAGTATAAACTCATCTGGATACACATAACCTAATTCACTACTTTTCCATCGTGCTAAACATTCAAATCCTTCTATCTTTTTAGATTTACACCAATACTTAGGTTGTAACTCAAAATATATTTCTCCATTATCTAAGGCATTTCTTAGGCAACGTTTCACAGCTAATTCTCTATTTATTTCATCTGAAACTTCCTTGTTAAATACGCAGAATCTATTTTTTCCATTAGCTTTCGCTTTATACATTGCAATATCAGCTTTCTTCAACAATGCTTGTACAGTTTTTCCATCAGTTCTGTAAAAACTAACTCCTATACTTACTGTACAATAAATTTCTTTACCTACCACTTTCAAAGGTCTATTAAATGTATCTAGTATATCATTAAGTATTTTTACTACTTCTTCTTTTGCTTCTATATCTCCTATTGCTATTATAAATTCATCTCCACCAAACCTAGCTAATAAACATTTTTCATTTACAACACTATTTAAACTATCACAAAAACTATTTAAAAGGTTATCTCCTGCATCATGTCCAAAAGTATCATTAACATATTTAAAATTATCTAAATCTAAAAAAACAATTGCAAAATCCTTTTCATCTCTCTTAGCCCGAATTAGCATTTTTTTAGATTTTTCTATAAAATATCTTCTATTTGGTATTCTAGTAACTTCATCAAAATGACTCATATAATATATCTTCATTTCTTTTTCTTTGCTATCACTTATATTACTAATAGAACCATATATGTATAGTCCATCATCCTCTAATATCCTTTTCCCTTTTTGTTTTATCCATATAATTTCGCCTTTTTTACTTTCAACCCTAAACTCTACTGAAAAATATTCTTTCTCTTCTCTCAAGAATTCTTCATACCTTTGTATATAAATCCCTCTGTCCTTTGGTAAAATACAATTTACCCAACTCTCATTTGAGATTTTACATTGAGCTTCATGATTATTAAACAATAGACCTTCCCTATCATTTATAATATACTCTCCTGTATCAACCTTTAAATAAAACATTATATCTTGACTACCTTCTAAGGCTCTCCTATAATTTCTTTCACTTATCCTTAGTAATTCGTCTTGTTTTTTCTTTTCTGTTATATCAATAAAAATACCATTTAACTCATATTTGTTATCTTTTATTTTTCCTTTTCCTGAACATTCTATATATAGTTGTTGCCCCTCTATATCTATAGTCTTAAATTCTAATATAAATTCATCCTCAATTTTTTTATCTATCATTTCTGTAAAAAAGTTTTTTATATATTCCCTATAACTATTATCTATAAACTCATATAACCTATCGAATGAGTCAATATTATTTTCAGTCTTAAACACTTTTTTATATCTACTAGATATAAAAAGTAATTTATAGTCATCAAACCATTCCCATACTGCTCCATTTAAGGCACCTAATGCTTTTTCGTATTTTCCATGGTCTATAGATAACTTAAGGAAATGAATTTTTCTATAAATAAAAAATTGATAAGATAATATACCTAACAGTATAAGATTAAAAATTGTATTTCCTTTATATAAAGTTATAGCAGTTACTATAATAGTTGTTGCTACGAGCATATTAAAAGTTTTATCTAAGTCCCTCATAAAGCCCTCCGTAATATTGAACTTTCCATTCCCTTAATTAAATTTTACCATATCACAACTTTATTTTATATACAAATGTGTTATATAAAGGTAATACTTGATAATAATTAATCAAAAATAAAAGTCTTGAAATTATTAAATAATCTCAAGACTTTTATTATCAAAACTATTATTTATTTCTATTTAACAAATTGCTTATCCATGTTAAAACTAAGTTTAATATTACTCCAACTAATGCTGCAAAGCTTAATCCTGTAATAGCTACTTGTTCAGTAATCTTAATTCCTAAAATTATATTGTAATTAGTTTCTACATATGAAGCTCCTAATCCTAGGAATAATATAACAACCATAACTATTATGTTATTCCATGAAAATTTAACTTTTTCACTCTTTATAGTCTTAGGTCCTACTATTGCAATCATTGTAAATAACATTAAACTTATTCCACCCATAACAGCTTCTGGTACAGTTCTTATTGCAGCTCCAAACTTAGCTATAAAAGCTAATCCTATTGCAAATACTGCTGTTATTCTAAGAATAGATGGGTCATAGTTCTTAGTTACTGCTAAAACCCCTGTATTTTCACCATAAGTTGTGTTAGCTGGTCCACCACAAAGTGATGCAGCTATAGTTGCTAATCCATCTCCAAGTAATGTTCTATTTAAACCTGGATCTTCTATAAAGTTTTCGCCTACAACTTGTCCATTAGTAGTAATATCACCTATATGTTCCATAAATACTGCAAGTACTACTGGTGCAATAATCAGTATTGCACCAACATCAAATTTTGGTAATGTAAATGATGGTACTGATAATACTGCTGCGCTTGCTATTTCAGCTGTTTGAACTTCTCCCATTATTAAAGCTACTATATATCCAACTGTTACACCACATAATATTGCAATCTGCTTTGTAAATCCTCTTCCAAAGAATTTTATTATTAAAGTAACACCTAATGTTATAATTGCTAATGTCCAGTTATTTGCTGCCATATCTATAGCTGTTGGCATAAGATTTAATCCAATTACCATAATCATTGGTCCAACAACTTGTGCCGGTAATATTGCTTTTATTTTTCCAACTCCAACCTTCTTTATTATTAAAGATACTATTACATATATAAGTCCTGCTACAAACATACCACCTTGTGCATAACTTAAATCACCATATGCATCGCTAACTGCTTTAATTACTGGTATAAATGCAAAAGATGATCCTAGAAATACAGGAACCTTTCCTTTAGTACATAAGTGAAATATTAATGTTCCACATCCTGCTGTAAATAGAGCTACTGATGGGTCTAATCCAGTTAAAAATGGTACTAATACAGTTGCTCCAAACATTGCAACTAAATGTTGTAATGCCAAAATGCATCTCATTACCTTTTCCTTTAAGGTTCTACCTTTTGATTTTTCAATTGCTGAAAGTATCATTTCTGACATCTTTTTACCTCCTTAATATTTATAAGGAGAAATTTCTTTCTCCCTTTTTCAGTCTCTCTGGACTTGAATTAAAAGGTTTTAATAAAATAAAAAACTTCTTACATGGCAGTAAGAAGTTATAATATGCCTATATAACCATAATTTTTTCTTCTTACTAGCCTCTCTGGACCATTTTAAAGAATTTTAATTTTTTATTTAAACTTCCATAAGTATATCATAGTAACCCAAGTAATTCAACAACAAAATATTACACTTTTCTTTAATGGATATTTTTTTTTTATAGGAACATACTAAGTAATAAATATTTATAGAGGGTGATACATATGAAAAAAAATAAATACTCTTTTCTAGCTTTTGTATGTGTTTTTATTTTTACATTAAGCTTTTTTTCAATTTATACAATGGCTGAAGAAGAAAAGGTAATTTATCTTACTTTTGATGATGGGCCTGGTGGTAAAGTAACCACTGAGGTACTAGACATATTAAAAAGAGAAGAAGTTCCTGCTACATTCTTTTTAATTGGTGATCAAATAAAAGGACAAGAAAAACTAATTAAGCGTATGGTTGATGAAGGACATTCACTTGGACTACATAGTATGTCTCATAGTAAATCAAAGCTATATTCTTCAGATAAAGAGTTTTTAAAAGAAATGTTAGAGTGTCAAAAAACCATAAATAATGCATGTGGTATTAGTCCTTCTATATTAAGATTTCCTTTTGGTTGCAATAACAATTCTTATCATTTAAAGAAAACACTTGTTGACTCATTACATGAAAATAACCTAAAAATTTACGACTGGAATGTAGATAGTACTGATGGTGCTAATCACAATGCTAGCCCAAGCACTTATATAAAACATGCTAAAAGTGATAAAAATAATATAATTTTGCTTATGCATTGTGGTTACATGAATAAAAACTCTGCAAAAGCTTTACCTGATATAATAAAATACTATAAAGATAATGGCTATACATTTAAAACAATTTCAAGTGATACTGATGAAATGTTTCATTTTATGAAACATTAATAGAAAAAACCTAGAATAACTTCTAGGTTTTTTCTAATTAACATGAAACGTTAGAATTATCTATATATTATATTTAGTAATTCTCATAGCTTGTTCGACTATCTTATATATAATCATTCCTGCAATAACATTTACCACTGCTGTAGGAACTACCACTGCAAATATAGTTGTTAATATAGCTCCTTCCAATCCTGATATAAGTGCTAACGAGGTTAAAAATACAGTCCCACTTAATAATGTTCCAAAAACAAATAGTACTATCCCTTGAATATTATTGCTTACTTTCTCCCTTAATGGAATCATTAATAAATACATTACATTACAAGTTATAACTTTATCTATAATATTAGGTAATTGCCCACCTGGTGATTTAGTTGTTAATGCAGTAAATATACCTATTATTATTCCTGCAAATATAGTTGTTTTATAATCTCTATTAATTAACATTATTATAAAAAGCATTGCTAGTGCAAAATCCGGTTGAGCTGGTAACCCAAAAGATGGGCTTATTGCGTGTAATATTACTCCTATTGCAATTAAAATTGCGTTTAATACCATTTTCTTTGTATCCATTTTAAATTCCCCCTAATTTTAAATACTTCTTATCCTGATTTCCACTCTTCATTTCATAACATATCAATCACGCCCCAAACTTATTAAATAGAATAAAAAAACCGCCCTAAATTAATAGGACGGATATGTTCCGCGGTACCACCTAAATTGTGTATAACACCTCTCTAATTTCAAGTACTAACATACTCTATTTGCTGTAACGTGCAACCCACGGCTTAACTACTCTCTCTAAAGATTTCATCTTGCTCCTCAAAGGCCCATTCACCATTAGCTACAGTACTGATATTCCACCACCATCAGCTCTCTTTAACCTTGCACCTGGTTACTATCCCTCTTCAAAGGATTTATCTTAATATTATAATATGCATCTTTTGTATTTTTGTCAATATATTACACTTGCTTTTAGTAATTCTTTTAACCACTACAATATTAGAATTTATAATACAACTTTTTATTTTTTCTGTAACCTAATTATTGTTTTCTCCTTGTGCTTTAGTTTTTTTATCATTAACTAATGATGCTATTAAAGCTGCTGATGCTCCTAAAAGTACTAAAACTTTTCCTGTTTTTTTCATATTCATACTACGACCCTCCAAACATAAATTTTACCTATATTAGTATTATAACCCATAGACTTGCCTATATACTATAGTTTGAAATTTTTAAATATTTTTTATCTAAATTGATTTATTTCTCTTATATAAGTACATCCAATAGTATTTAATTTTTCGCAAATTTCTTTTTCTGAAATATCTATATCTTCACATAGCTCTTCTAATGAAGAAAAAGTATCTCTAAGTTTCATATTTATAACACTTAATAAAATATTAGGGTCCATAGCCATTATTGATTCTCTATCCATTCTTTCACCTTCTTAGTTTAACTATATAATTTATATTTTACATATACAAAAAATCATTTCAACTTTTATTTTTGTAGATATATAGATTTATCTCTCTTTATGATAATAATTGTATATATCAAAGTGATGCTTTCAACTATTGGTACAGTTAACCATGCCCCTGTTAATCCCATAATATATGACATAATTACTATTACTATAGAAATTAATATAAATCCTCTAACTAAAGATATTATAGTTGATACCTTTGACCTTTCTATAGATTGCATAAACCCTATAGATACTATATTTACCCCCATTACAATAAAGGATAAAAAATATATTCTTATTCCACTACAAGTAATATCTAGAATCCCCTCTATATTACTAGAAAATATTCTCGCTATAAATTCAGGATTAGATACCCCAACTATAAAAAATACAACTCCAGAAACAAATGAAATTTTTCTAGCCAACTTAAAAGCAGATATAACTCTATCTATCTTTTTTGCTCCATAATTCATACTTATAATAGGTTGAATCCCTTGAGAAATTCCATTAAATATTGCAGTAAAAATTAATGCTACATTTGAAATTATACTATAGGCGGAAACTGCCTCTACTCCACCTATTTTTACCAAAACTATATTAAATATAAAAATAACAACTCCTGCAGACATTTCATTAACTAAGCTTGGTATACCATTTAAGATAATTCTTTTTGAATATCTTAATGACTTTTTGTATTGTAATATATGTAAATGTATAGAATTCTTTTTTAATATAAAATGTAATAATAGTATACTTACCCCTACTAATTGAGCTATCGATGTAGCTAGAGCTGCCCCCCTCATTCCTTTATTTAATGGAAAAATTAATACATAATCTAAAATAATATTAGTTAGATTAGTACAAATAACAGCCCACATTACCAATTTGGGATTATTATCGTTTCTAACAAATACAGAAAGAGTTTGTATAACAATAAAAGCTATTCCAAATGATAATATAGCTGCTAAGTATTCTTTTACTAATGGTAAAGTTTCTTGTGACGCACCTAAAAATAATGAAAGTTGCTCTAAAAAAATAATTCCAAATACAGATAATATCGCCCCTGATATAAATGATGATATTACTGAAAATGTAAAAATACTGTTTGCTGAATCCAATCTTCCTTTTCCTATTGAAATTGAAAGTGCAGTGGCTCCTCCAACTCCAAATATTAATCCTATACTATTAAATATACTGTACATAGGAATACCTACATTTAGTGCTGCTAAACCTAAGTTTCCTATTCCTCTTCCTATAAACATAGTATCAAAAAATATACACATAGATAACCCAAGCATTCCTAGAACACTCGGAATCATATATCTTACAGCTAAAGATCCTATACTGTCTTCTAATAAATTAATTTTCTTCATATGTACCTTCCTTACTATCTTTTGTAATCAATTTTCCTAAACTCTATATTAAACCTTTCATCATCAATATCAATTACTGCAAAGCTTATCTTTTCATCGTATGATAACCCTAACGATCCAGGATTAATCATAACTTTGCCTTCATAAAAGGATAAATAACATTGATAATGAGTATGACCAAATAATACATAATCCCATTCCCCATTATAATCACTTAAAAATTCTTCTAATATCCTTCCATTATATAAGTAAGGTATATCCGTATTACTATTCATCCTGCTATGTACCATTAAAAACCTTTTTCCTGCTACTTCTTCTACTCTTTTTAAAGGTATATTTTTTATCCATCTTAGCTCTTCTTTTGAAAGCTCTTCATCTATATAATATAAATTACTCTCATGATTACCACATACATTTATGAACCTGTTGTCATTCATTATTATCTTCAACACCTCTTTAGGATTAGCTCCACCCATTATATCACCTAAATTAAGAACAGTTTCTATATTATTCTCATCTATATAATTTATAAAATATTTTAATGCTTCTACATTACCATGTACATCAGATATTATAGCAACCTTCATAATAAAATCACCTTCTTAAATACTATTATCTTTATATTATAGTTTTTTGATACTTATTTTTCCATATTTAATCCCAACTTTAATCTAATACATTTTGGGATAAAACATCATGTAGTCCATATACTTTTTTATCCAAAAATAGTACAATATAAATATAACATTTTTCGTAGGGGGACTTTTTTAATGAAACTAATTGCAACAGATTTAGACGGCACGCTACTTCAACCAGATTCAACCATATCAAAATATGACTTAGAATGGATTAATAAAGCTGAAAATTCAGGTATTAAAGTCATTGTAGCTACAGGAAGACAATACACTGCAGCTCTTGAACTTTTATCTAAATCTAAATTCAAACCTGATTACATAATCACAGATAATGGGTCATGTGCTTACTCAGTTAGAGATAACAAAAAAATTTGCTCATATCCAATAAAAGAAGATACAGTGAAGGAAATACTAGATTTTTTAGAATCGAATAATTATCCTTATAGCCTTTCTTCGGATGAATATAGAATACACTTTAAAGATATTTCAAAACGTCTTACTGATGAATTTCACAGAAATAAATTAGTTATTCCTGACTTAGATAGAAATCATTTAGATTCTCTAGTAAGTTTAATCGAAAAGGATGGTAAAGATGTACTATTCGTAGATTCATATAGGGATATATTAAATCTAAATACTGATTTATTTAATATATCTGCTCTTTCATTTGATCCTAATAGAATAAAAAATGGAATTGCTGAATCCTCTAAAATTAAGGGGGTAAATGTTGTTTCTTCAGCATATAACAACTTTGAATTTCAAAACCATGAAACTTCTAAAGGGAAAGCATTGTCATTTATTGCAGACCACCTTAATATCTCTTTAGATGATACAATGGCAATTGGCGATAACTATAATGATGTATCAATGTTTGAGCATGCATATCATAGTGTTGCAATGGGAAATTCTAATAATGAAATAAAAAGCTTATGCAAATACACAACGCTAACTAACTTAGAAAGTGGTGTTGGACATGCTATTAAAACTTTCGCTTTAAATAAATAAATAAATAAAAAAAGGTGGAGTGGATATTTATTTTGTTTGTTCCGTCGCTACGCTCCAAGTCACATCAAAACAAATATCCCCCCACTCATACCAAAGGTAAGGAAATTATAAAATTACTATCATTGATTTTATATTTTTTTAATATGAAATTATAATAACGCCTTTGAGTTATAGCTAATTAAAATTTTATACTTTTCTATACATCAAAAAAGAAGTCATATATATGGCTTCTTTTTTTACATACAACTATTCTTCAAAACGCTCTAAAAATGAATGCTTTTCTCCATCTACTTCCCATCCCAAAATAGAATCCATAGCTACATTTTCAGCAGCTTTGAATATAGACTTATCTACATCGTTAAAGTTTTCCTTTAGATTTGCAATAAGCTCTTTTATTTCATATCTCTTACCGCCTATTTTTTTTGCTGCTACCATACAAGCACAATTTAATGGCCATATTCCACTATAATTTATAAATCTCTTTATAGCTTCTTCTTCTATAAGATATAAAGGTCTTATTAACTCTATGCCTTCAAAGTTTTGAGATTTAAGCTTTGGTAACATTGTTTTAAAGTTACCTGCATAAAGAATATTTAACATAGTTGTTTCAATTACATCATTGTAATGATGTCCTAAAGCTAATTTATTACACCCAAGTTCCTTAGCCTTTTCATAAAGTGATCCTCTTCTCATTCTTGCACATAAATAACATGGGTAATCTTGTGCTTTTTTATCTATAACTTCAAATATTTTAGAATCATAGATATGAGCTGGTATTCCTAAATAATCTAAATTTTCTTTATGTAAAGCCTTTATTTGTGGATGATATCCCGGATCCATAGCTATAAATTCTAAATCGAACTTAACATCACTATATCTTTGAAGCTGCTGGAAACATTTAGCCATAAGTAGGCTATCTTTCCCCCCTGAAATTGCTACAGCAACTTTATCTCCATCTTGTATTAAATCATATTGCTTTATAGCTTTTATAAACTTTGACCAAATTGGCTTTCTATATCTTTTTATAATGCTCTTTTCTATTTCTTCTAAAGGTTTCTTTTCCTCTGTTGGAATTATTCTTTCACAACCTGTTCCTGCTATTCCACTCATCTATATCACCTCGTACACATGATATTATATCATCACATAATATTTTTTCAATTGAAATAATATTATCTTTGTTTCCAAGTAGCTTTTTACTATATATTTATATATTTATATATTTTTATATTTACATGTTTTTATATTTATATATTGTCGCACAATTTTAAATGGTGTTAGTATATTTTTATGGACACATTTTAGATAAAACAATTAAACTATAAATAGAGAGGTGTGTTCAAAGATGAGAGAAACAGGAAAAAGATATACTGATGATTTTAAAAAGATGATTGTCG
>NZ_JAHAIF010000018.1 GCF_018372875.1 Clostridium sp.
AACAGACGTTACAGGATCAATCAAATTACCAGAAGGTATGGAAATGGTTATGCCTGGAGACCACATCGATATGAATGTTGAATTAATAACTCAAGTAGCAATGGACGAAGGTTTAAGATTCGCTATCAGAGAAGGTGGAAGAACTGTAGGTTCAGGTGTTGTTACTAGCATCATAGAATAATTTTAGAATTATATAATGTTTAAATTTAAACTTGGTTATAAAGAGTAGAGGAGACGTCTTCTACTCTTTTTTGTATAAAAAAATATAACTTATATTAAGGCGTTAAAGTTATATAAAGTGTAGTGAAAATTTATGTGATAACAAGGCTTAAGAATAATAGTTTAAATTTAGTAGGTGTTAAAAATTTAGTTAAATAGGTGTTGTTATTTATAAAATTACTAAACTTTGGATAATATATAAGTATTAAGCATTAAATACATAATAAAGTTCTTGAAAATCAATAAAAAAGAATATAAAATAAAGTACAGTTGAGATGAAAAACAGCTAAGATTACCAAAATAAAAATTAAAAATAATGTAATTAAAAAACTTGAAAACATTAATGAAAAATAGTATAATAAAGAAGTTGCAGAGCAAACAGCGATGAATCAAGAGGTTGCCGGACTTCCGGGTAATTCTTGATGAGTATGTCTGGATCTAGAATCCGACGACAGGGAATTTGTTAGACTGTGTTTAAAAGTGCGAAACACCAGGAACAGTTTACAGATAACCGCTGTTGTGCGTTAGAAGTAAAGCGTACATGAAAAGGAGGGAAACCAAGATGTCAAAACAAAAAATAAGAATAAGATTAAAGGCTTTTGATCACACAATATTAGATCAATCAGCTGAAAAAATCGTTGAAACTGCTAAATCAACAGGAGCTAAGGTTGCTGGTCCAGTACCATTACCAACAGAAAAAGATGTTGTTACAATATTAAGAGCAGTTCACAAATACAAGGACTCTAGAGAACAGTTCGAAATAAGAACTCACAAGAGACTTATAGATATCGTTAATCCATCACCAAAAACTGTTGATGCATTAATGAGATTAAATCTACCAGCAGGTGTAGATATCGAAATAAAGCTTTAATAGCAAAACTTTTAAATAGAGATTGAACTATTATGATTGTGTTACAATCCGCTAATTAGTTTGGGAGGTGTAAGTAAAATGAAAAAAGCTATTATAGGTAAGAAAATAGGAATGACTCAAATTTTCAATGAAAATGGAAAGATGATTCCTGTAACAGTAGTGGAAGCAGGTCCATGTGTTGTTGTTCAAAAGAAGACAACAGAGAAAGATGGATATGAAGCTATCCAAGTTGGTTTTGGAGAAATAAGAGAAAAATTAGTTAACAAGCCAGCTAAAGGACATTTTGCTAAAGCAGGAGTTTCATTAAGAAGAACACTTAAAGAATTCAAGCTTGAAAATGCTAGCGAATATGAAGTTGGTCAAGAAATAAAGGCTGACGTTTTTGCAGTAGGAGATAAGGTTGATGTGTCAGGAATTTCTAAAGGTAAGGGATTCCAAGGTGTAATTAAGAGATGGAATGCTCAAAGAGGACCAATGTCACACGGTTCTAAGTTCCATAGAGCAGTAGGTTCAATGGGAGCATCATCAGATCCATCAAGAACATTTAAGAATAAACATATGCCAGGTCACATGGGCGCTGTTAATACAACAGTATTAAACTTAGAAGTAGTTAAAGTTATAGCTGAAAAGAATTTAATACTAATAAAGGGTGGAATCCCAGGACCTAATAAAGGTACAGTAGTTATTAGAAATACAGTTAAGGCTTAATTTCTGTAAGAAAGGAGGACGCACAGGATGCCTACAGTAGGATTATTTAATAAAGAAGCAAAACAAGTTGGAGAAATCCAATTAAACGATAATGTTTTCGCAGTTGAAGTTAATAAGGATGCAATGCACCAAGTAGTTGTTGCATTACTTGCAAACAAGAGACAAGGAACTCAATCAGCTAAGACAAGAGCTGAAGTAAGAGGAGGCGGAATCAAGCCTTGGAGACAAAAGGGAACAGGTAGAGCAAGACAAGGTTCTATAAGAGCTCCACAATGGATTAAGGGTGGTGTTGTTTTTGCACCAAAGCCAAGAGATTACAGAATGTCAGTACCAAAGAGCATGAGAAGAGTAGCTATGAAGTCTGCATTAACTTGTAAGGTTCAAAATGAAGAAATGATCGTTTTAGAAAATCTTGAATTTGAAGCAATCAAGACTAAGTCTATGGCAGAAATGCTAAAAGCTTTCAATGCTAATAAGACATTAATAGTAACAGCTGAATCAAACGAAGTAGTTTATAAGTCAGCTAGAAATATTGAAGGAGTTTCAGTAATTCCTGTAAACAACATCAATGTTTATGATTTACTAAAGTTTGAAAAAGTGATCATGACTAAAGATGCTGTATCAAAGATTGAGGAGGTGTACGCATAATGAAGTTAACAAGCCATGATATAATAAGAAAGCCTGTTATAACTGAAAAGACTATGACAGCTATGGCAGAAAATAAGTACACTTTCATAGTTCACATTAATTCAAACAAGTCTCAAATAAAGAGAGCTGTTGAAGAAGTGTTTGGAGTTAAAGTTGCTAACGTTCAAACTATAAGAACTATGGGAAAAACTAAGAGAATGGGCGTACATGTAGGAAAGAGATCTGACTACAAGAAAGCTATTGTAACACTTGCAGCAGATAGCAAGGGAATAGAATTCTTTGAAGGATTACAATAGTTGAATAAAGGTGATTTATTGGTGTAAAACACCAGATAAGCTGTAAGAAGGAGGTAACAAAATGGCAGTTAAAAAGTTTAAACCAACTACCCCTTCAAGAAGAGAAATGACAATGGCAACATTTGAAGAAATAACAACAAATGTACCAGAAAAATCACTTCTTGTTTCTTTAAAGAAAAACGGTGGTAGAAATGCTCAAGGTAAAATAACTGTTAGACATCGTGGTGGCGGTGCTAAGAGAAAGTATAGAATAATAGATTTCAAGAGAAATAAGGATGGTGTTCCAGCAAAGGTTGCTACAATAGAATACGATCCAAATAGATCAGCATACATTGCTTTAGTAGTATATGCAGATGGGGAAAAGAGATACATAATAGCTCCAGCTGGTTTAGTTGTAGGAGATGTAGTTGTATCAGGACCAGAAGCAGATATCAAAGCAGGTAATGCTCTTCCATTAAAGAATATACCAGTTGGTACAGTTGTTCACAACATAGAGTTACAAGCTGGAAAAGGAGCTCAATTAGTTAGATCTGCAGGAGCTTCAGCTCAATTAATGGCTAAAGAAGGAGACTACGCTACATTAAGATTACCTTCAGGCGAAATGAGATATGTAAGAATCGAATGTAGAGCTACTGTAGGAACTGTATCTAACTCAACTAATGATATAGTTAATATAGGTAAAGCAGGTAGAAAGAGACACATGGGTTGGAGACCTACTGTTAGAGGTTCTGTAATGAACCCTTGCGATCACCCTCATGGTGGTGGTGAAGGTAGATCACCAATCGGTAGACCAAGTCCAGTTACTCCATGGGGTAAACCAGCACTTGGATACAAGACTAGAAAGAATAAGAAGTATTCTGATAGATTTATCATTAAGAGAAGAAACGATAAGTAATATGAAGAGAACCTATTCTCTTCATGGCTTATCAGCCTAAGGTTAGTGAAGGGAGGCAATATAAGTGAGTAGATCAACAAAAAAAGGACCTTTTGTCCATGAAGGATTAATTAAAAAGATTGAAGAAATGAATGCAAATGGTGAGAAAAAGGTTATAAAGACTTGGTCAAGAAGTTCAACAATTTTCCCACAAATGATAGGTCATACAATAGCTGTTCACGATGGAAGAAAGCATGTTCCTGTATATGTATCAGAAGATATGGTTGGACATAAGCTTGGAGAGTTCGCTTTAACTAGAACTTTCAAAGGGCACGTGGACACAGATAAGAAGTCTAAAAGATAGTATAGGCGCCAGGAAAGGAGGAACAAGATATGGAAGCTAAGGCTATAGCTAAGTATGTAAGAATGTCTCCAATTAAGGTAGGAGCAGTTACAGATTTAATAAGAGGAAAAGATGTTAAAGAAGCTTTTGCTATTTTACAATATACTCCAAGAGAAGCAGCAGTAGTTATTAACAAAGTTTTAAAATCAGCTGTTGCAAATGCAGAAAACAATTTTGCATTAGATACTGATAAATTATATGTTTCAGAAATACACGTTGGTCAAGGTCCAACATTAAAGAGATTTAGACCAATGGACCATGGTAAAGCGTTTAAGATTCTTAAGAAAACAAGCCACATAACTGTAGTTGTTAAAGAAAGAGCTTAGAAGAAGGAGGGAAAGATAAGTGGGTCAAAAAGTACATCCTCACGGACTTAGAGTAGGTGTTATCAAAGAGTGGGATGCAAAGTGGTATGCTAATAAAAAAGACTTTGCTGATAACTTAGTTGAAGATAACAAGATCAGAGAATATGTAAAAAAAGAATTATTCTCAGCAGGTATTTCAAAGATCGAAATAGAAAGAGCTGCTAAGAGAATCAAGTTAAACATACACACTGCAAAGCCAGGTGTTGTTATAGGAAAAGGTGGAGCTGGAATCGAAGCCTTAAAGCAAAAGATAAATAAGTTAATTGGCGGAAAGAATGTTTTAATAAACATTGTTGAAGTTAAGAATGCTGAAGCAGATGCTCAATTAATGGCAGAAAATATTGCTGCTCAATTAGAAAAGAGAGTCTCATTCAGAAGAGCTATGAAGCAAACAATTCAAAGAGCTATGAAACACGGAGTAAAAGGTGTTAAAACTGCTTGTTCAGGAAGATTAGGAGGAGCAGAAATAGCTAGAACAGAACAATATCATGAAGGAACAATTCCACTACAAACTTTAAGAGCAGACATTGATTATGGATTTGCTGAAGCAGATACAACATACGGTAAGATCGGAGTTAAGGTTTGGGTTTATAATGGAGAAGTTCTTCCAACTAAAAAAGTTGAAAAGGAAGAAGTTGACGCGTAAGAAAGGAGGAATAGATCATGTTAATGCCTAAAAGAGTAAAGCATCGTAAGGTACAACGTGGTAGAATGAAAGGTAAAGCTACAAGAGGAAATTTCCTTGCTTATGGAGATTTCGGTATTCAAGCTACTAGTTGTGGTTGGATTACAAGTAATCAAATCGAGGCAGCCAGAATTGCTATAAATAGATACATCAGAAGAGGAGGAAAACTTTGGATAAAGATTTTCCCAGATAAGCCAGTAACTGAAAAACCAGCTGAAACAAGAATGGGTTCAGGTAAAGGTTCGCCAGAATATTGGGTAGCAGTAGTTAAGCCTGGTAGAGTTTTATTTGAGTTATCAGGAGTTAATGAAGAAGTTGCAAGAGAAGCTATGAGACTTGCATCACACAAACTTCCTGTAAAAACAAAGTTTGTTACAAGAAGAGATTTTGAGGAAATGGGTGGTGAAGAATAATGAAGGCTAGAGAATTAAAAGAATTAAGAGCAAATAATCCTCAAGATTTACAAGCTAAATTAGGAGATTTAAAAGCTGAATTATTCAACTTAAGATTCCAATTAGCTACAGGACAATTAGAAAATCCTATGAGAATAAGAGAAGTTAAGAAATCTATAGCCCAAATAAAAACCATCTTAAGAGAAGAAGAGCTAAAGGTTCAACAGTAATCGGAAGGAGGTATTCTTTAAATGGAACAAAGAGCACTAAGAAAGAAAAGAATTGGTAGAGTTGTTTCTGACAAAATGGATAAAACTATCGTAGTTGCTGTTGAAACTAAGGTAAGACATCCGTTATATGGTAAGACTGTTAACAGAACTACTAAGTTTAAAGCTCATGATGAAAATAATGAAGCTAGAATAAATGATAGAGTATTAATAATGGAGACTAGACCATTATCTAAAGATAAGAGATGGAGACTTGTTGAGATAGTTGAAAAAGCAAAATAAGCTTTAAAGACTGAAAGGAGGGTAATTCAATGATACAACAACAAACCTTACTAAAGGTAGCAGATAACTCAGGTGCAAAAGAAATCATGTGTATCAGAGTTTTAGGCGGATCTAAGAGAAAGTTCGGTAACATTGGAGATGTAATAGTTGCTAGCGTTAAAAGTGCAACACCAGGCGGAGTTGTTAAAAAAGGTGACGTAGTAAAGGCTGTTATAGTTAGATCTGTAAGAGGATTAAGAAGAGCAGATGGTTCATACATTAAGTTTGATGAAAATGCTGCAGTTATAATAAAAGATGATAAGCAACCAAGAGGAACTCGTATCTTCGGACCAGTTGCTAGGGAGCTAAGAGATAAAGAATTTAATAAAATCTTATCATTAGCACCTGAAGTTCTATAATAGAGGAGGTGGCTAACTTGAAGGTACATGTAAGAAAGAACGACACAGTTGTAGTTATTTCAGGAAAAGATAAAGGAAAAACTGGAGAAGTTTTAAAAGTATATCCTAAGACAGGAAAGGTTCTTGTAAAAGGAGTTAACATAGTTAAGAAGCACCAAAAGGCTACTAGAAATCAAGCCGAAAGTGCTATTATAGAAAAGGAAGCTGCTATATACAGCTCAAAGGTTATGTTATATTGTACAAAGTGCAAGAGTGCAACTAGAATTAGCAATAAGTTATTAGAAGACGGAGCTAAGGTAAGAGTTTGCAAGAAGTGCGGAGAAACATTCTAGAATCTGAAAGGAGGTAAATCAATATGACAAGACTTCAAGAAAAGTACGAAAAAGAAATTATACCAGCTATGATTGAAAAGTTTGGTTATAAAAATATAATGGAAGTTCCAAGACTTGAAAAGATAGTAATCAATATGGGTGTTGGAGAAGCTAAAGAAAATCAAAAGGTTTTAGAAGCAGCAGTTAACGATTTAACATTAATAGCTGGTCAAAAGCCAATATTAACTAGAGCAAAGAAATCTGTTGCTAACTTTAAGATAAGAGAAAATATGCCATTAGGATGTAAAGTTACATTAAGAAAAGCAAAGATGTATGAATTTGCTGATAAGCTAATGGCAATCGCTCTACCAAGAGTTAGAGACTTCAGAGGTGTTTCAAGCAAGTCATTTGATGGAAGAGGAAACTATTCACTAGGAATTAAAGAGCAATTAATATTCCCAGAAATAGAGTACGATAAAATCGATAAAGTGAGAGGAATGGATATAATCTTCGTAACTACAGCTAACACTGACGAAGAAGCAAGAGAATTATTAAGATTCCTTGGAATGCCATTCGCTCAATAATAAGGAGGGAAAGTCGTGGCACGTAAAGCTATTATTGAAAAGTGGAATAAGACACCTAAATATAAAACAAGAGCTTATACAAGATGTAGAATATGTGGTAGACCACATGCAGTACTTAAAAAGTTCGGTATATGCCGTATTTGTTTCAGAGAACTTGCTTATAAGGGACAAATCCCTGGATGCAAGAAAGCAAGCTGGTAATATCGATTCATAGAGCGAAAGGAGGCACATTAAATGGTTATGACAGATCCTATAGCAGATTTGCTAACTCGTATTAGAAACGCAAATGCTGTAAGACATGAGGTAGTAGAAGTACCTTCTTCAAATGTAAAGAAGGCAATAGCAAATATATTATTACAAGAAGGATATATTAAAGAAATAGATGAGTACAATGATGGTGTTGTACCAATGTTAAGAATATCTCTTAAATACGGTTCTAACAAAGAAAGAGTTATTACTGGAATAAAGAGAATATCTAAGCCAGGATTAAGAGTTTACTGTAAAAAAGATGAAACTCCAAAGGTGTTAAACGGATTAGGAATAGCTGTTATATCAACTTCTAAGGGAATAATGGTTGATAGAGAAGCTAGAAAGATGGGACTAGGCGGAGAAGTAGTTTGCTACGTTTGGTAGTATCTTATATAGGAAGTAACTAGATAGATTAAATATATGTTTGTACGAGAAGAATACAGGAGGTGCAATTATGTCAAGAGTAGGTAGATTACCAATAGCTATTCCTGCTGGCGTAACTGTAACTGTATCAGCAGATAATGTTGTTACAGCTAAGGGACCAAAAGGTGAGCTAGTAAATGCTATGCACAAAGACATTAAGATAGTGGTTGAAAACAACGAAGTTGTTGTTACTAGACCTAGTGATGTAAAAGAGCACAGAGCTCTTCACGGATTAACAAGAGCACTTATTAATAACATGGTAATTGGAGTTAACGAAGGTTACCAAAAGACTTTAGAATTAGTAGGTGTTGGTTATAGAGCTCAACTACAAGGAAAGAAACTTGTAATGAACCTTGGATACTCACATCCAGTTGAAATAGAACCAATGAATGGAATTACTTTCGAAACTCCTGCTGCAACAAAAGTTGTTATCAAAGGTATAGATAAGCAAGTTGTTGGAGCACAAGCGGCTGATATCAGACGTTGGAGAAAGCCAGAACCATATAAGGGTAAAGGAATTAAATTCGAAGGCGAAGTAATCAGACGTAAAGAAGGTAAAACTGGTAAGAAATAATAGAAAGGAGTGAGCTTTATGTTCAAGAAGGTAGACAAAAAAGCAAGTAGAGTAAAACGTCACCTTAGAGTTCGTAAGAAAGTTTTCGGTACTCCTGAAAGACCAAGACTTTCAGTATACAGAAGTGAAAAAAATATTTATGCACAAATAATTGATGATATAAATGCTGTAACTATAGTTTCTGCTTCAAGCTTAGAAAAAGACTTCTCTGCAAAGGGCGGTAACAAAGAAGGTGCTAAACTTGTAGGAGAACTAGTAGCTAAGAAGGCATTAGAAAAAGGAATTAAAGATGTTGTGTTCGACAGAGGTGGATATGTATATCACGGAAGAGTACAACAATTAGCAGAAGCTGCTAGAGAAGCAGGATTAAATTTCTAAAAAATAAGGAGGGAAATACATGAGAATCGATCCTAGTCAACTAGACCTTAAAGAAAAGGTTGTTTATATAAACAGAGTTACTAAGGTTGTTAAGGGTGGTAGAAACTTCAGATTCAGCGCTCTAGTTGTTGTTGGTGACGAAAACGGACACGTTGGAGTTGGAATGGGAAAATCTATCGAAATTCCAGTAGCAATCAAAAAGGGAATAGAAGATGCTAAGAAAAACTTAGTAAAAGTTTCTATGGTTGGAACAACTGTTCCTCATGAAATATATGGAACTTTCGGAACAGGAAAAGTTCTTATAATGCCAGCTAAAGAAGGTACAGGAGTTATTGCTGGGGGTCCTGCAAGAGCTGTACTTGAATTAGCAGGATTAAAGGATGTTAGAGCTAAGTCATTAGGTTCAAACAATCCAAGAAACATGGTAAATGCAACTATCAACGGATTAGCAAACTTAAGAACAGCTGAAGATATAGCTAAATTAAGAGGAAAATCTGTTGAAGAGATTCTAGGTTAGGAGGGAATTGGCGATGGCTAAGTTAAGAGTTACTCTAGTTAAGAGCTTAATAGGTAGAAAGAAAGACCATATCGCTACTGCAAATGCCCTAGGACTAAAGAAAATTGGTAAAACAGTAGAAAAAGAGGAAACTCCTCAAATAAAAGGTATGATTAAGAAGATTGACTATTTACTAAAGGTAGAAGAAGTATAATTTAGAGGAGGTGTACTGATAATGAAACTTCATGAATTAAAGCCAGCAGCAGGTAGCAAAAAGGCTCCTAAGAGAGTTGGTAGAGGTACTGGTTCTGGTTTAGGTAGAAATGCCGGAAAAGGTGAAAAAGGACAAAACGCTAGATCAGGCGGTGGAGTAAGACCAGGTTTTGAAGGAGGTCAAATGCCTCTTTACAGAAGACTTCCAAAGAGAGGTTTTACAAATATATTTGCTAAGAAGATCGTTAGTATTAATGTGGATAGATTAAATATATTTGAAAACGGAACTGAAGTTACTCCTGAAGTATTACTTGAGAAGAGAGTAATAAGTAAAGTTATGGATGGAGTTAAGATTCTTGGAAACGGAAACTTAGAAAAGAGCTTAACTATAAAAGGATGTAAACTTTCAAAATCTGCAGTAGAGAAGATCGAAGCAGCTGGAGGAAAAGTTGAGGTGATTTAATATGCTATCAACCCTACGTAATGCCTGGAAGGTTCCAGAATTGAGAAAAAAATTCTGTTGGACAATATTTTTAGTAGCGATTTTCAGGATGGGAACTCATATTCCTGTTCCTGGAATCAATGCTGAATTTATATCAAGAATACAAGAGATGACTCAATCTGGGTTACTTGGTTTCTATGATTTAATATCTGGTGGAGCATTTAGTAACTTTAGTATATTAGCATTAGGTGTAACACCATATATTAATGCATCAATTATAATGCAATTATTAACAATAGCTATTCCATCTTTAGAGCAACTATCTAAAGAGGGGCAAGAGGGTAGAAAAAAAATACAAAATGCTACTCGTTATGTGGCTATTGTAATTGCTATAATATTAGCTATTGGTTCAGTAGCTTCATTTGGTTCACAAGGTGCAATGATATCTAGTTCAAGCTTAGAATTAGTTATAGTAATAATGTCCCTTGTTGTTGGATCAACATTCTGTATTTGGTTAGGAGATCAAATTACAGTTAAGGGATTTGGTAATGGAACATCAATATTAATTTTTGTTAATATTATTTCTAGATTACCACTTACAGTTAGTAAAGTTTTAAGTTTAGAAGTAGATAAAGTAGCATTAGCTTTATTTATAGTAGCTGTTATTGCTCTATTAGCAATATCTATTTTCTTTAGTCTTGCTGAAAGAAAGATTCCAGTACAATATGCAGGTAAAGCTGTTGGTAATAAAGTTATGAAAGGACAATCTACACATATTCCATTAAGTATAATAAGTGCAGCTGTAATTGCAATTATATTTGCAATGTCAGTAATGGGATTTCCAAAGGCTATAGCTCAGTTTTTCCCTAATAGCAGTGTTTCACAATGGATTATAGGTAGTAGTTACAGCATCTTTAATGAAAAGACATGGATGTATCCTGTAATATTTGCTTTATTAACAGTATTCTTTACTTGGTTCTATAATGAAGTTACTTTAAAACCAGATGAGATGGCTGAAAATCTAAATAAGTCAGCAGGTTTTGTTCCTGGAATAAGACCAGGTGAGCAAACAACTGAGTATTTTGAAAAAATATTAGCTAGAGTATCAATTATAGGTGGTGTATTTGCTGCATTTTTAGCAGTAACTCCTATTTTAGTGGAACAATACACACCATTTAAAGGAATTCAATTTGGTGCAACAGCAGTGTTAATTGTAATAGGAGTAGCAATGGACTTCTCAAGACAATTACAATCTCAAATGGTGATGCGTCATTATGAAGGATTTCTTAAATAGAAAATAAAATGGAGATGATGCCCGTGAAGATTATATTACTAGGTCCTCCTGGTGCAGGAAAAGGAACACAGGCAAAATCAATTAGTAATAGATATTCAATTCCTCATATTTCAACAGGAGATATTTTTAGAAAGAATATTTCAGAAAATACTCCACTTGGAATAGAAGCTAAAAAGTATATTGATAATGGTCAGTTAGTTCCTGATCAAGTTACAATAGATATGGTAAAAGATAGACTTCAACATGATGATTGTGAGAATGGATATTTATTAGATGGCTTTCCAAGAACGGTAAGCCAAGCAGAAGCTCTTCAAGAGTTCTTACAAAAGAGAAAAGAGTCTTTAGATACTGCTTTATGTATAGAGGTACCTAGAGATTTTATACTTGAAAGAATGACAGGAAGAAGAGTATGTCCATCATGTGGGGCAAGTTATCACATAAAATTTAATCCACCGATTGAAGGTAAGTGTGAGCTTTGTGGTTCGGATGTAGTTCAAAGAAAAGATGATACAGAAGAAACAGTAAAAGAAAGACTTGATGTATATGAGAGACAAACACAACCACTAATTGATTTCTATAAGGAGAGAGAGTTACTTTCTACAGTAGATGGTACAAAAGCTATTAATGAAGTGTTTGAAAGTATTTGTACTATATTAGGAGAGCCAGTTTAGTGATTATTATAAAGAATAATAATGAACTTAACTATATGAGGAAATCAGGCCGAATAGTAGCAGAAACATTATTATTAATAGAAGAAAAAATAAAACCTGGTATAACTACAGCAGAGTTAGATAAGATAGCAGAGGAGTTTATTATTGAACAAGGAGCCAAACCTTCTTTTAAGGGATTGTATGGATTTCCTTCATCACTTTGTATATCAATCAATGAGCAAGTAGTTCATGGAATACCAGGAGCCTATAAGTTAACTGAGGGCGATATTGTAAGTGTAGACTGTGGTGCTGCTTTTGAAGGTTTTCATGGAGATGCAGCAAGAACTTTTTCAGTAGGAAATGTTTCACAAGAAGCACAAAAGTTAATTGAAGTTACGAAAGATTGTTTTTTTGAGGGAATTAAATTTGCTCATATAGGAAACAGACTAACGGATATTTCACATGCAATTCAAACGTATGTTGAACATTCAGGTTTCTCAGTTGTAAGAGATTTCGTAGGTCATGGAATCGGAAGAAATCTACACGAAGATCCTGAAGTACCCAATTTCGGTATGCCGGGTAGAGGTCCAAAGTTAAGAGAAGGAATGGTATTAGCAATTGAACCTATGGTTAATGTGGGTGATTGCAAAGTACTAACTCTATCTGATGGGTGGACTGTTGTTACAAAAGATAGGAAACTATCAGCACATTATGAAAATACTGTTGCGATTTTACCAGATGGGCCCGAAATATTAACACTAATAAAATAATAGTGTTGCTTAGTTATAAATTCGTAATGTTACGATTTATACTAAGGTAATCATCGAGGTGAATAATTTGCAAAACAATGACTTGATTGGAAAAGTAGTACTATCAAAAGCTGGAAGAGATAAGAATCATTTATATATAATAACTAATCAGATTAATAGTGAATATGTACTAGTAGCCGATGGTAATATTAAAACTATAAATAATCCTAAGAAAAAGAATCTTAAGCATTTAAGTATTCTATGTGATATAGATGAAGAGATAAAATTGTCGATTTTAAGAAATGAGAAAAGTACTGATTTAAAGATTAAGAGACTTCTAAAATTAAAGGGCATTGTTAAGGAGGGTTGATTACCTTATGTCAAAAGACGATGTTATAGAAATGCAAGGTACTGTTCTAGAATCATTACCCAATGCTATGTTCCAAGTTGAACTTGAAAGTGGGCACACAATTCTAGCACATATATCAGGCAAATTAAGAATGAACTTCATAAGAATTCTGCCTGGAGATAAGGTTACAGTAGAATTATCTCCATATGATTTAAGTAGAGGTAGAATTACATGGAGAGCAAAATAAAGTAGTATAAAATCTACTGTTACTAATACAAGGAGGGTTAGCTATGAAAGTAAGACCATCAGTTAAGCCTATTTGCGAAAAGTGCAAGATCATAAGAAGAAAAGGAAGAGTAATGGTAATCTGTGAAAATCCAAAGCACAAGCAAAAACAAGGCTAATATAAAATAATATTAGACAAAAAATACAAATTAGGCATTTAAAATTTATTGACTTTTTTAGTAAAGTCAAATATGATTATATAGTCAATAATCTAATAATTAGGTTTTAGGAGCGGCTGCATTGGTGAAAATACCACTAATGACCTAAACTTTATTATATATATTAAATTACTATAAAATCTATTTTTTAAGGCATTTTAATTACCAGGAGGTGTAAATTTTAATGGCAAGAATAGCAGGTATTGACCTACCAAGAGAAAAAAGAGTTGAAATAGGTCTAACATATATATTCGGAATTGGTTTAGCAACATCTCAAAAGATTTTAGCTGAAACTGGAATAAATCCGGATACAAGAGTTAAAGATTTAACTGAAGATGAAGTTAATGCAATTAGAACATTTATAAAAGAAATGAATGTTGAAGGTGATTTAAGAAGAGAAGTTGCTTTAAACATTAAGAGATTACAAGAAATCGGATGCTACAGAGGAATTAGACATAGAAAAGGTCTTCCAGTTAGAGGACAAAAAACTAAGACTAATGCGAGAACAAGAAAAGGTCCTAAAAAGACTATCGCTAATAAGAAGAAGTAATAAGGAGGGAAGATAATGGCAGCTCAAAAAGTTAAAAAGACTAGAAGAAGAAAAGAAAGAAAAAACGTTGAGCATGGTGCTGCACACATCAAGTCAACTTTCAATAACTCAATAGTTACTTTAACGGATGCAGCAGGAAATGCTTTATCATGGTCAAGTGCTGGAGCTCTAGGATTTAGAGGTTCAAGAAAGAGTACTCCTTTCGCAGCGCAAATGGCAGCTGAAACAGCAGCTAAGGCAGCAATGGAGCATGGATTAAAGAGCATCGAAGTATATGTAAAGGGACCAGGTGCAGGTAGAGAAGCAGCTATAAGATCCCTACAAGCAGCAGGATTAGAAGTAACTTTAATTAAAGACGTTACTCCTATCCCTCATAATGGATGTAGACCACCAAAAAGAAGAAGAGTCTAGTATTAACCATCATAGGAGGTGTAATTAATGGCAAGATATACTGGAGCTACATGTAGATTATGTAGAAGAGAAGGTATGAAACTGTTCCTTAAAGGGGATAGATGTTATACAGATAAATGCGCTTTTGCAAGAAGAAGCTATGCGCCAGGACAACATGGAGCTAGCAAGAAGAAGTTATCAAACTACGGAATTCAATTAAGAGAAAAGCAAAAAGCTAAGAGAATATACGGAGTTTTAGAAAGCCAATTCAGAAATTACTATGAAAAGGCTGAACACATAAAAGGAATTACTGGTGAAAACTTATTAAAGTTATTAGAATTAAGACTTGATAACGTAGCATATAGATTAGGATATGGTGCATCAAGAAATGAAGCTAGACAACTAGTAACTCATGGACATTTCTTAGTAAATGGAAAGAAAGTAGATATTCCATCATACAAAGTTTGTGTAAATGATGTAATAACTGTTTGTGAAAAAAGTAGAGGAAGCGAAAAGTTCAAGACTTTCGTTGAAAATCCAAAGACTTTACCAAAATGGTTAGAAGCAAATATCGAAAACTACGAAGGCAAAGTAGTTGCTGAACCAACAAGAGAAGATATTGACGTTCCTGTTAATGAAACGCTTATCGTCGAGTTATACAGCAAGTAGTATATTAATATTTGTTAATCATACATTTCGTATGATTACAAATATGAGAATCAGTTGCCCTCAAAATAAGGTTGCCATTTTAAATATAAGGAGGGTTTGTGTATGTTAGAGATTGAAAAGCCAATAATTGAGTGTGTAGAATCAAACGAAGATGGTACTTACGGTAAATACGTAGTAGAACCACTTGAAAGAGGATACGGAATTACTTTAGGTAATGCTCTTAGAAGAATTTTATTATCATCTTTACCAGGTGCTGCAACAACATCAGTTAAAATTGATGGAGTTCTTCATGAGTTCTCAACAGTTACTGGAGTTAAAGAGGATGTTACAGAATTAATTCTTAACATTAAAGCTTTAGCTTTGAGAATGAATGGTGAAGGTCAAAAGACAATTTATATAGATGCAAAAGGTCCTGGAGTTGTAACAGGAGCAGATATAAAGACTGACGGTGACGTAGAGGTTGTTAATAAGGATTTACATATTGCAACGCTTGATGAAAACGGAAGACTTTATATGGAACTAACAGTAAACAAAGGTAGAGGATATGTTACTCAAAATAAAAATAAGAGTGAAGATTTACCAATATCCGCTATTGCTGTAGACTCAATATACACACCAGTTAAGAGAGTTAACTTTACAGTTGAAAATACTAGAGTTGGTCAAATTACTGACTATGATAAGTTAACTTTAGAAATCTGGACTAATGGTACAATTAAGATTGATGAGGCTATAAGCTTATCAGCTAAAATTCTTATAGAACATTTCAAGTTATTCATGTCATTAACTGACAATACGAATGATGTTGAAATTATGATAGAAAAAGAAGAAGATAAAAAAGAGAAAGTACTAGAGATGACTGTAGAAGAGCTAGATTTATCAGTTAGATCTTATAACTGTTTAAAGAGAGCTGGAATTAATACAGTTCAAGAACTTGCATCAAAGTCAATGGATGATATGATGAAAGTAAGAAATTTAGGAAAGAAATCTCTTGAAGAAGTTGAAAGAAAATTAAAAGAACTAGGCTTAGGTTTAAGACTAAACGATGAGTAAGGAGGTAAATCCATGGCAGGTTATCGTAAGTTAGGTCGTCCTACTGACCAAAGAAGAGCTATGCTAAGAAGTCTTGTAACAAGTTTCTTAAAATACGGTAAGATTGAAACAACTGAAACTAGAGCTAAAGAAGCAAGAAGCCTTGCTGAAAAAATGATTACTCTTGCGAAGAAGGGTGATTTACATTCAAGAAGACAAGTTCTAGCTTTTGTACAAGAAGAAGCTGTTGTAAAGAATCTTTTTGATAATATAGCTCCACAATACGCTGAAAGAAACGGTGGATATACAAGAATGTATAAGAAAGGTCCTAGAAGAGGGGACGGAGCTGAAATAGTTATACTTGAATTAGTATAATAATAAGGGGATTAAGTTGATACTTAGTCCCCATTTTGTAATATAAAAATATATTTTTAGAGTATAAAGAGTGTTCTATATAGTCTAAAGATATATGTCAAATAGGAGGTAGTATATGGATAACTTTATGATAGACATAGATAATGTAACCTTTAAATATGCATCAACTGAAGAACAAGAGGGTAAGGTGGTAATTAAAGGGGTTAATTTAAAAGTATCTAAAGGTGAATTTGTAGTAGTGCTAGGACATAATGGGTCTGGAAAATCAACTATTGCAAAACATATTAATGCATTGTTAACACCTTCATCGGGTACTGTATTAGTGGATGGGATGGATACAAAAGATCAGCAAAACTTATGGGATATTAGAAGCAAAGCAGGAATGGTTTTTCAAAACCCAGACAATCAACTTGTAGCAACAATAGTTGAAGAAGATGTAGCTTTTGGTCCTGAAAATTTAGGGGTAGATCCTAAGGAGATAAGAAAGCGCGTTGATGATAGTCTTGCTAAGGTTGGGATGAGTGAGTATAAGAGACATGCTCCACATTTATTATCTGGTGGGCAAAAGCAAAGAGTTGCAATAGCAGGAGTTTTAGCTATGCAACCTGATTGTATTGTATTTGATGAGCCTACTGCAATGTTAGACCCTAGTGGTAGAAAAGAAGTTATAAACAACATTAAAGAGTTAAATAAACAGCACAATATTACTATAGTCTTAATAACTCATTATATGGATGAAGCAGCACAAGCTGATAGAATTATAGTTGTTGATGATGGCCAAATTAGGATGGAAGGAACACCTAGAGAAGTATTTTCTAAAGTTGATGTTATGAAAAAAATAGGATTAGATGTTCCGCAAGTTACTGAGTTAGCTTATGAATTGAGAAAAGAAGGTATAGATATAAGTACTGAAATTTTAAATATAGATGAGATGGTGGATGCAATATGTCAATTAAAATAGAAAGTTTAACACACATTTATATGCCTGGAAGTCCATTTGAGAAAGTTGCTTTAAAGGATATTAATTTAACAATAAATGATAATGATTTTGTAGCTTTGATTGGGCATACAGGTTCAGGAAAATCAACTTTAATACAACATCTAAATGGATTATTATCTCCTACAAAAGGGAAAATATATATTGATGATATAGATATAACGGAGAAAAATGTAAAGTTAGTAGATATCAGAAAAAAGGTTGGTTTAGTATTTCAATATTCAGAATATCAGTTATTTGAAGAAACAATAGAAAAAGATATTGAATTTGGACCAAAAAATCTTGGGTTATCTGATGAAGAAATACATCAAAGAGTAGTTAAAGCTATGGAAATGGTAGGATTGGATTATAATGAGTATAAAGATAAATCACCATTTGATTTAAGTGGTGGACAAAAAAGAAGGGTAGCAATAGCTGGAGTAATTGCAATGAATCCTAAAACATTAATTCTTGATGAACCTACAGCTGGTTTGGATCCAAAGGGAAGAGATGATATATTAACTCAGATTAAAAAGTTACATGATGACTATGGAATGACTATAATACTTGTTAGTCATAGCATGGAGGATGTAGCCAATATTGCTGATAAAGTTATAGTGATGAATAATGGAAGTGTAGAGTTACAAGGTCCTATTGATACTGTATTTAAAGAAGTAGAGAAATTAGAGAGTATTGGATTAGCAGTGCCACAGGTAACATATTTAATGTTGAAGCTAAAATCATTGGGATTTGATGTATCAGATGGTATTTATACAATAAAACAAGCCAAAGAAGAAATAATTAAGCTTCTTAACAAGAATAACTAAGGAGGTGGAATTATGTTAAAGGATATAACTATTGGACAGTATATACCTGGTGAATCATTTACACACAAATTAGATCCGAGAACAAAAATAATAATAGCTATATTATTCATTGCTTCTTTATTTATAATAAATAAGTTTGTTGGATATATTTTAGTAATTGCCTTCTTAGGAGCTATAATATCAAATGCTAAAATTCCAGTTAAATTTATTTTTAAAGGATTAAAGCCGATTTTATTTTTAATAATATTAACTGCTGCATTAAATATATTTATGATAAAAGGTACTGCTGATACATTAGTATTTGAGTTGGGGTTTATTAAGATATATTTAGAAGGATTGAGAACAGCTGCATTTATGGCCTTGAGGTTGGTATTTTTAATTACAGGAACTTCATTGCTAACTCTTACAACATCTCCTATAGAATTAACAGATGGAATAGAAAGGTTATTAAGACCTATTGGAAAAGAAATAGCACATGAACTAGCAATGATGATGACTATTGCTTTGAGATTTATTCCTACATTAACAGAAGAGACAGATAAAATAATGAAGGCTCAAAAAGCAAGAGGAGCAGATTTTGAGACAGGAAATATTATTCAAAAAGCTAAGAGTTTAATACCTTTATTAGTTCCTTTATTTATAAGTTCTTTTAGAAGGGCTGATGAATTGGCAATGGCAATGGAAGCTAGATGCTATAGAGGTGGTGCTGGGAGAACTAGAATGAAAGAATTGCAGTTTGAGTCTATAGATATTATAGCTTTTGGCATTTTTTCTGTTCTATTTATTGGAAGCTTTATAATAAGATTTGTTTTGTAAGGTGTAGAAATCTATGAGAAATATAAAGTTAACTATAGAATATGATGGAACAAGCTATGGGGGATGGCAGAAGCAAAAGAATAATAGAACCATTCAACAGTGCATTGAAGAAGCAATTAAGTTACTTACAGGTGAAGAGGTTGAATTAATAGGAAGCTCTAGAACTGATGCTGGAGTTCATGCTAAAGGTATGGTTGCAAACTTCATTACTAATAGCCAAATTCCAGCTGATAAATTTAGAGAAGCTATTAATACTAAATTACCGGATGATATAGGAATAATTAAATCTGAAGAAGTTGATAAAAACTTTCACTCAAGATATGATAGCAAAGGTAAAACTTACTGCTATACATTAGTAAATAGATATGAAAAAGTATGCATAGGAAGAAATTATGTATATCAAGTTAGAGAAGAATTAAATTATGATCTAATGAAAGAGGCAGCAAAATATTTTTTAGGTAAGCATGACTTTAAGGCGTTTAAAACTAATGGAAGTTCTGTGAAGACTTCAGTAAGAACAATAAGTGGATTGGAATTAGAATTAAAGGATGATGTTATAAAGATATTTGTTAGTGCAGATGGATTCCTTTATAATATGGTAAGAATTATAGTAGGTACCTTAATTGAAGTTGGAAAAGGAAAAATAAAACCAGAAGATATAGAAAGTATAATAAGAAACGGAGATAGAAGTAACGCAGGACCTTGCGTACCACCTAATGGATTAGTATTAGAAAAAGTTTTTTATTAATAAAAAAAGATATAAATAATGTTGACACGCCCGTAAGCGTGTATTATAATAATATTGTTTGTTAGAATATTTATGTATATAAGATCCACTAGCCCCGGGTCTTGACATAAATGCGGTAACTTTAAAGAGTGAAGCTAAAATGTAAGTTCAGGGAGGGAAAGAGATGAAATCATACATTGCGAAAGCACAAGAAGTTGAAAGAAAATGGTATGTTGTAGATGCAGCTGGAAAGCCACTAGGAAGAGTTGCAAGCCAAGTTGCTTCAATATTAAGAGGAAAGAATAAGCCAACATTTACTCCAAATGTTGACTGCGGAGATTTCGTTATCGTTATTAATGCAGAAAAGGTTGTTTTAACTGGTAAGAAGTTAGATCAAAAATTAATGAGAAAGCACAGCTTATATCCAGGTGGATTAAAGGAAACTCCATATAGAGAAGTACTAGATAAGAAACCTGAATTCGCTTTCGAAGAAGCAGTTAGAAGAATGCTTCCAAGTGGTGTTTTAGGAAGAAAGATGCTAACTAAGTTAAAAGTATATAGAGGTGCTGAACACAATCATTCAGCTCAAAAACCAGAAGTGCTTGAATTAAAGTACTAATACAAGCTCGGGAGGAGGAATAGAAATGGCAAAAGTTCAATACATGGGTACTGGAAGAAGAAAGAAATCAGTTGCAAGAGTAAGACTTGTACCAGGAAGTGGTAAGGTTGTTGTTAATAAAAGAGATATCGAAAATTACTTTGGTTTAGAAACTTTAAGAGTAATAGTTAACCAACCATTAGTTTTAACAGGAACTAAGGATAAGTTTGATGTTTTAGTAAATGTTCATGGTGGAGGATTTACAGGTCAAGCTGGAGCTATCAGACACGGAATTACAAGAGCTTTAGTTAAAGCTGATGAAGCTTTAAAGCCAGAATTAAAGAAGGCTGGATTCTTAACAAGAGATCCAAGAATGAAGGAAAGAAAGAAATACGGTCTTAAGAAAGCAAGAAGAGCTCCACAATTCTCAAAGAGATAATATTGCGAGTTTTTCAAATCCCACAAACCAAGTGTTTGTGGGATTTTTCTTTATATAAAAATAAATAAAAACTTCTGTTTTTAAGTCTATAACTAACATATAACTAACGTATCTCTAACAAATACTATATTAAATTAATGGCTTTTCTTAGTTCTTCAATGTCCTTATGGGTATAAATTTTCTCAGTAGTTTCATAGCTACTGTGACCTATTATTTTCTTTATAGATGTTCTATTTGCATCAGCATTATTCATTAAGGTTGCAAAGGTATGACGTGCATCATGAGGTCTATGATCCATATTAAGTTGTTCCATTATAGGTATAAATCTTTCTCTATAATAATTATCATATTTCATTGGTTTGTTTCTAGAGTTAACTATTAAATACTCATGTCCTTCTTCCAATCGATTTTTTATAAAAGGAAGAATCTTTTTATTTATAGGTATTATTCTATTTTTACCTGCATCAGTTTTAATTCCACCTGTAATAATTTCATTTTCTAAGTCAATATCTGTGGATTTTATTAATAGTAACTCTCCAATTCTAAGGCCAGAATAAATCATAATTAAGATTGTATCAACAAAAGGTATTTCATCTACTACTTTAAATAACCTTTTTATTTCTTTTTCAGAGAAAGGAACTCTCTTAATAGAATCAATTTTCTTACCAAGTTCAACGTAGTTAGAGTAATCTTTTTGTACAATATCATTCTTCATAGCATATTTATATAACTGATTATATAGGCTTTTAATCTTTCGTTGAGTACCATACCCTTTACCACAAGTATTTATTACATTTTGTAGGTGATTTGCTTTAATATCAACAAATCGTAATTCGTGCAGATCTTTAGAAGTATCATAAGCAGCATTATACCCATTTATAGCTGATTTGGATATATCTATATACTTTTCTTCGCTCCACTTAGTAAAAAGCTCAGAGAAGGTTATAGATGATGCATCAATGTCATAAGGATTTGCATTATAATCAGCTAATGCTGTAAGTGCTAACTTTCTAGTTTCATAATATCCAATTGTTTTATATAGCTGCTTTCCTTCATCTGACCAGCCAATAGTTTTTCTGACCATAAATGGCTTTCTTCTATTTCCTGATAATTTATAAACAGTTCCATAACCATTAGGTAATCTCATATATATAACATCCTTTCAACTAATTTATTTTAACTATACATAAAGTATTTATCTTAATTAAAGTGATTCAGAGTAAATATTACTCATTAAAATATGTATTATTGCTAAATATTACATTCTAAATACTGAACTTCATGTCTACTAATAAGTTCTTTAACTTTATTAAGTCTAATTTCATCTATGCATATAGATAAAATCTTGTAATTTATGATTTCTTCAGTAACATTAAATTTTTCTGCAAGAGTATATGTGTTGTTTGCACAATCTAAAATAGCTTGTATAAATTCTTCATCACTAATAAAAAAGTTAGAAGCCCATAATCTTGCTTTAAGTTCTTCTTTTTGTTTCAATATATCTCCCAAATAAGAAGTTTCCTGTTTTATTAAGTTGCCTATAGTTTTAAAGTGATGACCAAGTTCTTCAGCAAGTATAGAGTAATACTCTTTTTCGGTACCAATATTTTTATTTATTCCTATAGTTGGATTTATTCCAGGAATATTAATATAAATTCCTGATGCTTCTGGAATTTTTAACTCCTCATCTAAATTTATATTTTCTTTTTCAATTAGATCTAATAATTCTAGTCTTTTTCTCATATGTCTTTTCATCCCCTTGAATAATATGGTATATTTATATATATACCATGCAAACAAATGTTCGTCAAATTGGCATAACAACCTATTAATTTTTGTAAAAATAAGAAAAAAGTAAAAAAAACATTACTGATATAGTATAATATATTAAAAAAGGTTAAATAGGAGGAAGCTTATGATTAAAGTTTTATTGGATGTTATTTTTAATATAATACTGCCTTTTGGAATAATACTAGTATCATATGCTTTGAATATAGAAGAGAGTTTAGCATCACTATTTATAACGTTAATTCCTATAGTAATCTTGTCATTTTCATACTACTCTAATAAACCAAGCATTTATATAAAAATATTAACTATAATAAAGTGCAGAAGTAATGTTAAATTAAATTTCAAGTATTATTCTGAACTTGGATTTACCAATGGATATAATTTTAAAAAATTAGTGGATGACTATTGTTGTGCAATGAAAAAATATTCACCAGCAAGAATTACAAAGTATCAAGAAGGAGAGTATTGTTACCAGGCCAGTATTAATGTAGACTCAGTAATTTATGAATTTAATTATAATCCAGAGTATGAAGAATTCAATTTTTATATAGATACAAAAATTAGTTTGGGATTATTTATTAAGGAAATAAAGAAGATTGCAAAAGTATTTGATGAAGTTTCTAGGATAAACAATGGAGTGTCTTTTTGTAACAATATCAGCGATATTAAGATTTCATTTATTAATACTTATGATAATAGTGATATAAGAAATCCTTTTATGTATAGGATGTATAATGATTTTTCAGTTATTAGAACAATTTTAGAATATAAAACAAAAAGAAATACTATTGTTATACTTGATAATAATAATATTTCTTATAAAAGTAAAAATAACATATTAGATTTTATAGAAGATGTTAAGAAACAGATGTCATTGCTGGGGTAATTAGATTCATATATATATAATCTAGTGCTGTTAGGGCATCTGTTTCATTAATTTTATCATAGAATATAATTCCGCCATCTTTTGTAATCATAATTTTTAAATTTTTTCCATTATAATTATATATAAGAGTTATATTAGTAACAGTTCCTTCGGTAAGCAAGTCTTGATATTTTGAAGACTCTTCAACTTTATTTCCCATTAGTAGCAGAGATTTTACATTAGTATCTAATAAGTTACCAAACCATATTCCTTTTATGTCTAAAGCATTTTGATTGTCTATTATATTTTTAAAATCAATATTAACTTTGTTATAAGTTAGTTCTACAGATTTATTAAACGTTTTTTCAAATTGATTAAACAATGACTTTTTTGAATGAAAGTATAGGCAAGAAGTATTAGTTGAATAATATACATCGCTATATCGTATGGAGATAAACTGTTCAAATTCATCATTTCGTCCATAAGCTCTACCGGTTATTTTTTCTATATTTTCACTTGTCATTTTATATTTATCGTATCCTTCAATTAATGGCTCTGTAATAAGTTTTAGTTCTACTATTGGTTGATCATCACGTTCTCCTAAAGCTAATTGTTGAGCAGATGACAGTCTAGGTACAGTAGTATATGTTTTTGTTTTTAATATGTAATAAGGCTCCATAAAATCCTCCATTAATAATAATAAATAAAAATGTTATTTAGCTTTCTTGTGATAATCAATTTTATAAATATTTTAATTAAAGAGATTGAACTAAGCAAGATCTTCAATTGCATCCCAGAAATCATTTTCGTGAATAATTATTACTTTAGCACCTGATTTTCTAAGGTTTAAAGCTTGTTCAACTTTTCTTCCATAACAAGAATAAGCCCAGCATGGGTTACCACCATTGCCTATAATTAAGTAATCTGTTTTAGAGCTTATATTATTTCTAAATGTTCCATGTAGAGAAGTTATTATATTTTTAAATCCATCTCTTGTGGTTTTAGTTGAAGCACCTGTGAAGCAAAATGTTTTATTTTCAAATGTAATATCTGGACAAATAGAACATACTCCACTAATTGTATAATCTTCTTTTAATTTCTCTATATCTTTAAAATTTATATTTGTTTCAATAGAATTATCTACAAATTCAGAAAAGAATACTTTTAAAACATTTATTTCATCTTCAGTTATTATTCCATCACTTAAAATTGAAGTTAATAAAGTGTTGATTTCATCATATGGATAATAGCCTTCAAGATAATCGTTGGTAGAAATCCACTCTTTTAATTTTACTATTTCACTTTCAGATATGATGTTGTCTGCTAAAATTCCATGAAAAATTCCATGGAGTTTTTGTAGTGTCATAGTGATATGATCATAATAAGTATTGTCTTTTAAGAATTTATTACATACCCATAAAATATCAGTAATTTCATCTTTGGTAAGAATATTGTCAGAGATGGATTCATTTATTAAAGGAATCAACTCATTAAATGGCTTTCTATTAGAAAATAAATTATTAGTATCACTCCAAGCAGCTAATTCATCCAATTCAATATAATTAGTTTCATCATCAATAACAATACCTTCTAGAATGCCTTTTAAAGTATTTAATGCTTTTTCAATTTCACTTCTGGAAGTATATTGCCTATACTCCATATCTTCGTATTTACCCATAATAACCTCCTATAATAAAAAATATATATTATGTAAAATATTACATCAAAGCTTAAAAATATAGGTGCTCGCTATGAACACCTTAAAATTTGTACCTTATTGTCAATAAGAAGTGAAAAAATAAAAAGATTACTTCTTATATTTTTGTTTTATATATTCTATATAATTCTCAATTTCTTTCCTAGCTTCATCAGGAAGATCCTTATAATCATAATCACTATGAAGAGCAATTGTTTCTTCGCTAGAATTATAATTTCTATTATTAGAAATGCCTAAAAGATAGTCAGCAGAAACATTGAAAAACGATGACATTGATTTAATTAAATCATTATCCATATCTCTAATTCCTTTTTCATAATGACTAATTGATTGCTGAGAGATATTAAAAGTTTCAGCTAATTTTGATTGGCTCATTTTCTTTTCAAGCCTTAATTCCTTTAATCTATTCATTTTAAACACCTCATTAATATTTTACTACTTATTGGAGTGAAAGTTTACAATTATTTGTTGTTAAAAGTATTGACATACTACAAAATGGAGTATATTATATAAATATAATCACTACAAAACGTAGTAAAAGGAGGCTAGAGATGAGAGAAAAATTGATTGAAGTACGAGGAGATAAAAGTCAAAGTGATGTGGCAGAAGTTCTTGGCATATCACAGAAAACACTAAGTGCTATTGAACGTGGATATAGGAATCCTAGTGTTGAGTTGATGAAGAAACTTCAAGATTACTACAAAGTTAGTATGATTGACTTGTTTAATGATATTTTTAAGTTTTAATACTACATTTTGTTGTTGTTACATATTTTAATATATTTAAGGAGGAAAGAGAATGGTGAGTGAATACAGAAATATTTACCAAATTGCTAGAGAAAGTACAGGATTAACACAAGAAAAAGCATCTGAATACATGGATATATCAGTTGATAGTTTAAGAGCATATGAAGGAGGTAAAAGAATACCACCAGATAGGGTAGTTATTAAGATGATTGAAATATATGATACTCAATATTTGGCTTATCAGCATCTTAAGACTAGTGATGAAGTAGGAAGAGAATATTTGCCTAGTATAGAGATTAAAGACTTGCCAGTAGCTATATTAAGGTTGCAAAAGGAAGTCAGTGATTTCATTAAATTAAAGGATGAAATGATTGATATAACCTGTGATGGAATTATAGATGATGAAGAAAGACCAAGATGGATGTTAATAACTAAGGAGCTTGATGATGTTGTTGAAGCAATTATGGCTTTAAAATTTGCAAGATAGGAGTGATATATATGGTTGGAAATATAAAAGTAGTAGATGCAGCAAGAATAATGGGGAAATCTCAACAATTTGTAAGGATTGGATTACAAAGAGGCTTATTGCCTTTTGGAACAGCTATACAAATGACTTCTATGTGGACATATCATATATCGCCTAAACTATTTTATGAATATATGGGTCCAGAATTTAAGGAAATTATAGAAAAGGAGTGTAGTGATGGAAGAAAAGATAATTGATTTAATTGGAGAAATAACAAAATTAGCTATGAAGTTAAATAGTAAATATGAAGATGATTTTTTTGTTAGATATTTAGGGCATACAAATGGGTTTGAGATATTTTATATTGATGGTGGATATAGAGAAAATGAGAGTTTTAAGCAAAAGCATTTAATCCTTTCATTTATTAAGAATACAGAAGAATATGTAGGGAAATTAGAAGGTGTAAAAGAATTGCTTTTAAAAAAGCTAGAAAATAAAAATGAACCTTTAGAAAAGGTTCAAAATCAAATAACAAAATAGATACGGACGGCAATCCGTATCTCCATTATAACATAAAAGGAGAGAAAAGAAAATGAATAATATTACAGTTATTGACTTAGGAAATTACAATGTTAAAGGAATTGATACAAAAGGTAAGCAAGTTACTTTTAAAAGTAACATAAGTAGGGATTATGAAGCTTATCCAGATGGATTTAGTTACGTTAATTTAGGTGGTGAGTTTACTTTTTTTGAGAAAGGTAACTTTAGTAAGGAATATATAAAAACTAAGAAGGATTATATAGCACAGTTACTATATGCCATAGCTAAGTTAAATGAGGAAAGTGAGAGTATTGAAACTAATTTAACCTTACTTTTACCAATAAGCGAAATGGATCATAAGCAAAAGTATATTGAAGATCTAAAAGGAAAAGAGTTTAAGTTTGCAGCAAAGACTACTAAGAAGAGCAATAAGGTCGTTAAGATTTTAGATGTTTTTGTAGTACCAGAAGGATATGCAAGTTATTTCACTTTAGATGATAAAACTAAATCAAGCAACGTATTAATACTTGATATTGGAGGACGTACAACCAATGTAGTGGCTATGGATAATGGAAAGCCACAAGTATTAAATACTTATAAAATTGGTATTTTAGACTTTTATTTAAAGCTTAAGAATTTAAATTCTGATAAGGAATATAAGATTGAAGACATTGAGAAAGCAATAACTAAAGGTGATATAAAAGTATCTAAAAAGCAGTTAGCAGCTTTTACTAATGATGTAATTAATGAAGTTAGTATAAATATAAATTTAAACCATTATAACTATGTTATTTTTACAGGTGGTGGCTCTATAGTCATCCAGGACATTATAAAAGAGAGTTTATCTTCACAATGTTTAGTCGCTACTAATGCTTTAAATACTAACATACAAGGAGCATTAGAAGCTAGTAAAGAGATATGGAAGTAGGTATTTTATATGGCAAAATCAGAGAGAATAACATTTCTATTAAATAAAGAAAATCCTAAAGATAAATTAATATTAGATTTATTAAGCAGACAGTATAACAAATCAGATTTTATTAGAGATATTTTATATAAAGTTGCTATTTTTAATGATGATAATACAATGATAACACCATTATCACACCATGATAATACCATTACAACACCGTTATCACATGATGATAATAGTATGATAATGCCATTACAATATGATGATAATACCATGGTAACACCATTATCACATCATGAAAATAGCATTACAACATCATTATCACATGATGATAATGCATTTAAAGTTGATATAAGTACGCTAGAAGATGATGAAGTTGATTTATCAATATCATCTTCAAGTGATCCAAGTAAAAATGCACTAGATTTTTTAAAGGATATGTAGAAGGGGGGGATAAACTTGAAGCATACAATAAGTGGTTTCAATCAAAGTAAATTAATTGAGTATGGATTAGATTTAAAAGATGCTCTTTTGTTAAGATACTTTGTAGATTTTAGAGATGCTGACAGTATGAGTATGATTATTGTTGAAGGAAAGCCATATTATTGGCTTAACTATAAGCATTTAAAAGAAGATATACCTATTATAGGAATTAATAATAATGATTCGTTGAGAAAAAGGCTTAAGAAACTAGAAAACTGTAAGGTTTTAGGTCATTATCATAAATTAGAAGGCGGAAGTTACTCATACTACTGTTTAGGTGAGAATTATAAATATTTAATAAAAAAAGTGGAAGATGGTAGTAATTTTAATAATTATAACCCTCCGGTTAAAAAGTCGTACCCTGTCCAACCAAAAAGTCGTACTCTTCCGATTGAAAAGTCGGAACAAAATAATCTTTCTACTAAAGATAATAATTATATATATAGTTCAGATGATATAGAACTTATTTGGGGGATGTACCCAAATAAAAAAGGAAGAGCACAGGCTATTAAAAAAATACCAAAGATAATATCGAGCATAGGTATAAATCAACTTATTAGATGCATAGAGAGATATTCTTTGGAGTGTAAGGGCAAGGATAAACAGTTTATCCTTAATGGATCTACTTTTTTTAATGGCAGATATGAAGATTATTTAGACTATAATTTTACAGATGAGAAGACTGAGAATAAAGAAGAGATTAAGCCTAAGGAAAATAAATATAAATTCATACTGGAGGATATGTAGAATGAATGATACAAGACAATTACCACATAGCATTGAAGCAGAGCAGGCAGCTCTTGGATGCATTATTAATTATAAAAGCCAACTAGCTTTAGCTGAGGATGTACTTAAAGATGATGATTTTTATTGGGACAAGCATAAGAGAATCTTTAGTACAATAAAGGCTCTAAGCAGAAAAGATATGAATATAGACTTGATTACTTTACTTAATGAGTTAAAAGTATCAGATAGCATAGATAAATGTGGAGGGGTAAGTTATATAACAGAGATAGCAACTAATACAGTATTTAGCAGCAATGTTGAATCGTATGTGAAAATCATAAAAGATAAATCTGATAGAAGAAATCTTATAAGAGCAGGACGAGAGTTAATATCAAAAAGTTATGAAGAAAGTGAAGTCGAATCAATAATTTCCACAGTAGAAGATAAAATCTACAAAGTTATCAACAGTAAGGAGTCAGAAGATATCCTCGATATGGGACAATCTGTGGAAAAAGTGTTGACTAGAATAGAAAATAATTATTGCAATGGTGGTAAGATACTTGGCAATACTACAGGATTTAAAGAAATAGATAATACTATTTCAGGACTTCAAAAAGGTGATTTTATTATTGTTGCAGCAAGACCTAGTATGGGAAAGACGGCCTTTGCTCTTAATATTGGTCAACATGCATCAAAGGGGGCAAGTGTTGGGATATTTTCTTTAGAAATGACTACAGAGCAACTTATGGAAAGATTGATTTCATCAAGAAGTTTAGTGGAGTTTGGGAAGATAAAAACAGGAAAATTAGACGAAGCTGAATTTAGAAAAATAACGGATGCTGCCAATGTATTAGCTAAAAGAAAAATATTTATTGATGATAAGTCAACTAATCTTTCGGACATTAAAGCTAAGTGCAGAAATTTAAAGGTTAAAGAAGGCTTAGACGTAGTTATTATAGATTACTTACAGTTAATTGAAATTTCGGATAAGACCAATTCGAGAGAGCAAGAGATTGCTAAGATTTCAAGAGAACTTAAGAAATTAGCTAAGAAGTTAGAAATAACAATAGTTGCTTTATCTCAATTATCAAGAGCTCCAGAGCAAAGAACAGATCATAGACCTGTACTTTCAGACTTAAGGGAATCAGGTTCAATTGAACAAGATGCAGATGTGATTTTTATGCTTTATAGAGATGAGTATTACAATAAAGAATCAGAAGAAAAAAATATAGCTGAATTAATAATAAATAAAAATAGAAATGGTGAAACCAAGACAATTAAATTAGGATGGATTGGTCAATATCAAAGGTTTGCAACATTAGACAGGGAAAATTGTTAATAAGTTAAAATCTCATGGACTTTGATAAGGGGTTACAATAAGCTGCAAAGCTTACTTCAAGGTCATGTGAGTCTTCCAGGGGGGAGAAATCCTCCCAATAAATTGGTTAGGGAAGTGATTTTATTGCAAGATCTAATAATTAATAAAGTTGATAAAACAAAAGAGTATGATTTTTCTACCGCTTATGATAGGTTGCTTGAGGAAAATATTATAACAAGTATAGATACTAAAAATAGTTATAGATTAGATAGATTTGTAGGAGGAAAAGTTAAGTTAAAATTTTATAATCCTACAATATTGAGATGGCAAAATACAGATTACATGTTGAGCAAAGAAATTTTAGGAAAATGGTATGTAACTAAGAACTAATAAAGCTATTATAGGAGGATTAATTGGAGTGGAAATAATATTGAGGTACAGAAATAAGGGAGAATCAAACATTAATGAGATTAGATTTTCCGATTATTGTCCATTTGGATTTTGGATGGCTCAAAACTGTGAAGAAATTGAAGTTGTTGAGTGTATTCAAGAGGAAGATTTTGAGTAATTGGTAAGTCGTAATTGCAAGAAAGGGTGATTTTATGAAAGAGTTAATTATAGATAACTTTGCTGGTGGAGGTGGAGCAAGTACAGGTATTGAGTTAGCTACTGGAAGAAGTGTAGATATAGCAATTAATCATGATCCAGCAGCAATAGCAATGCATAAAGCAAACCACCCTACAAGTAAGCATTATTGTGAAAGTGTTTGGGAAGTAGATCCAATCGAAGCTACTAAAGGACAACCAGTAGGGTTAGCATGGTTTAGTCCAGATTGTAAACACTTTTCAAAAGCAAAAGGTGGTAAACCAGTAGATAAGAAAATAAGAGGACTTGCATGGATTGTTCTCAAATGGGCTGGTAAGGTAAAGCCTAGAGTAATAATTTTAGAAAATGTAGAAGAGTTCCAAACCTGGGGACCAATTAAAAAAGGTAGACCGATAAAGAGTAAAAAGGGAGAAACATTTAGGAAGTGGAAAGAGCAATTAGAATCATTAGGATATACAGTAGAGCATAGAGAGTTAAAAGCTTGTGATTATGGAGCTCCTACTAGCAGAAAGAGATTTTTCTTGATTGCTAGATGTGATGGAAAACCTATAGTATGGCCAGAACCTACACATGGACCTAAAGATACATTGGAGGTTCAAGCAGGATTATTAAAACCTTATAAGACAGCAGCTGAAATAATAGATTGGTCAATACCATGTCCAAGCATATTTGAAAGAAGTAAACTATTAGCTGAAAATACGCTTAAGAGAATAGCAAAAGGATTAGAGAAATTTGTATTTAATAATTCAGAGCCTTTTCTAATCAATTTAGATAACAATACAAAGGTAGCATCAAATTTAATTCAATATCACACCGAAACTAGTAAAAGTAGTGTAAGAGGACAAAAAGTTGATGAGCCTATAATGACATTAGATAGCTCTCCAAGATATGGATTAGTAAGTGCTTTTATAAGTAAATCTTACGCTGGAGAAAGTAGAAGTGTAGCAAGTAGTCTAGATGATTGTGTTCATACTATTACTGCAAGACCATGCTTTAGTTTGGTTGAGGTGGCAATAGGTAAAGGCGTAGATCATTCAAAGGAAGTTCAGGAGTTCTTAGCTAAATATTATGGAAAAGCAGTATTTGGAGATAGAAAGGCTAAAGATGATTCATTCCTTATCAAGTATTATGGACAAGGAGTAGGGCAAGATGTTGAAACTCCGTTAGATACTGTAGTAAGTAAAGATAGGTTTGGATTAGTAACTATTAAGGGAGAAGATTATAAGATACTAGACATAGGTTTAAGAATGTTAACACCTAGGGAACTATTTAATGCACAAGGATTTCCGGAAGATTACATTATAGACCATGATTACACAGGAAAGGTTTATGCAAAAACTAAGCAAGTTGCCAGGTGTGGAAATGCAGTTCCTCCACCATTTGCAAAAGCATTAGTTGAAGCTAATCTACCAGAGATGTGTAATAGCAATGATATATCAGAAGTTAGTTAATATGTAGAAAGGATGAGATAAATTATGAGGGTTAAAACAAGTTGTTATGATTGTATGTGGCATACAGATAAATGTAAAAATATAAAAAGTAATCAATACAATAAATTTCTAAATGATATTAAAGAATGTAATAGAATTGGGAAAGTTGATAATTCTTTAGGTTGTTCTTGGAATGAACTAAAAGAAGAAGATCTGTAGAAATTGTGAATTGATTTTAAGGAGGAACTAGTATGAGTATAACAATAAAAGAGGTTCAAGAAGAGTTTAAAAAGTTAGTAATTGGAAATCCAACATTACCAATAAAATTTTTTGTTGGTGAAGATGCTTGGTGTGGTGAGTGGGCGTATAATGAAGCACATATACAAAATGTAGAAATAAAAGAAATAGTCCAGTACAAAAATGAATATGTAGATTATGAAGATTTTGAAGATAAGCTATATAGCATTTTTGATTATGATTTAAATACTGGACTTAGAAGAAGCGAAGAAGAAATAAACAAAATAATAAATGAACTTTTTGAAAAGGAAAAACCAACAAAAACAATTTGTGTATATATTAATTAGTTCACAATACTAAGATGATGTGTAGAAAAGGTGATTTATATGGAGATTAAAATAGATATGAATACAAAAGTTCAACCATGTCCTTACTGTTTGGGAAGTGGTAGTTTAAAGGCTATGCAAAGTGTAGTGATTTGTCAAGGTTGGTCAGTTAGAGGAAAAGACACGCAAGTAAAGTGTATACACTGCAAAGGAACTGGATTAATAAGATAATTCACGACACTAAGAAAGGGAGAGGTATTGCTGGATAAACAGATGTATACAATTCATCTGAAACAGTTGGTACAACTGAACTTAAAATGTATAATTATTTTCAATTTATAAGATGCATTTGTATACAATACTTAAAAAATGGCTTATTTACAAGCTTATTAAAGCATTATATCTAAGAAGGGAATGTGCAAATGGAATTTAGGTTAATAGATAAAAATAAAACACGAGTGAAGTTTAGTAATAAGAGGGAAAAGATTGTTATAGAGCAATTAAAATATTTAGGACTAGCACCAAGTAAAGAGAGTAGTAAGTATACGTATTTTATATTCGCAGGAGATATAGCAACAACAGTTAAATGTTTAGGATTAGAGTATTAGTAAGTTAGGGAGTATATAAAGAAAAAGGTGTTCATAACGAACACCTTAGGGTTAGAGAAAATTATAGTTAGCGAATCGTTTCTCTAACCGAACATCTATTCTTATTATAACATATAGATTGAAAAAGGGATAGGTGATTTTATGGAAATAACTAAAGAGCAATATAAAAAGATAAAAAAAGAAGTTGAGAATGATTTAAGAAATTACCCTTACTATTTAATTTCAATAGAGATGCCTGGACTTGGTTCAGCATGTAGACCAGATTTAATTTTCGATAAAAATATTAGTCCATCAGATCCAGTTGGCAAAGCAATAGTGGACCAAGAGTATAAGAGAATAATAGTTAATGCTATAGATTATGTATATGATAAATTAGATAATGATAGTAAGAAAGTCGTTGATTATAGTTACTTTAGAGATGATAAAACTAATCAAGAAGTAATTGAAGAACTAAAAATAAGTAAAAATAGGTTTTATGAAATAAAGAAAAAAGCTATTAATAAATTTATGATAGGACTTGGATATTGCTAAAGGGACAAAATAGGGATAAAAAAAGGACTATTTAGGGAGTAAATTAAAACTTTTTAATGGATAAATTAGAGAATACTGATTACTATATTAGTATAGTGAAAAATTATATAGAGATTTAATACATAAGCACAAGCGAGTAAGCCTGTGCTTTTATTTTTAGAAAGAGGTGATAAGGTGGCATTAAAAAAACTTAATATGTTTACAAGATGGAAAGAGTCAAAATTATTATGTGCTTGTTCACCTGGTTCACCATGTCCTAAATATAAAAGGTATCAATGTCAAATAGAAGAACTTCTTTATGATCCTATGCAAGACTTTAGAAGCTGTATTAAACATAGTAGTTATAAAAGAGTTAATGGAGCTATAAAACAAAGGTGATGTTATGAGTGTAGAGATAATTAGAGGTGAAAAGGTGCCAGCTAATCCTATTCCAGAAAGGCAGTACGAAAGGTTTAAATATAAGCTTGAAGAAGTTAGTGGAAAAAATGCTGAGAGGAATATGATGATATTTTATCTTGATGTTGCAACTGGTTATAGATTACAGGATATTGTATGTTTAACTATTGGTGAGATTAAAGAGGCGTTAGATAATGAAGAGTTCTGTATTCAAGAACAAAAACAATATAAATCATGGCTTGAGCATATAAAGAAAAATCCTAATTCTAGAAGAAAGCCTCCAAAGAAAAGAAAAGCTTTAATAAAGCCTATGTTAAAAAAGTTATTGAAGGCTTATGTTAAAGGAAAATCAAAATCTGAATATGCTTTTAAATCTACAACAGGTAATGATTATATAACAGCTAAATCTTATAGCAATATTCTTTCGAGAGTAGGAAAAGAGCTAGGAATAGAAAATATATCTGGCCATAGTCTAAGAAAGACATATGCAACAAGAATTTATGAAATTACTAGAGATCTGGAGAAGGTAAGAAAAGCATTGGGACATAAAAGTATAGAGACTACTAAACAATATTTAGGTATAGAAGCAGAAGTTAGAGAAGAAGCAGCAAGTATAGCTGATGAAAAACTCTAATTTTTTTTGAGTTATAAATAGTCCAAAAAAGAATGGAGGTCTATTTAAAGAGTTTAAGAAAAATATCTACTAATATATGCATAGGAAAAATGGAATGGGTAATCTATACAGTTATGGCGTATTTATTGGATAAAACAAAATAGTACTCTAGGTAAGTAATATCAATGGTTAGAGTAGGATTTATAGTAATTAATAAAATTGCTATTTTTTTTATGATTTAAAAAAGGTGGGAAATACACTAAAAAGTGAGCACCTTGTAGTAACCTAAGTGCTCAATAAAGGAGGCGTAAAAATGAAGAGTAATGAGGAGTTAATAAACAGTAGCTTAAGCAAGATAGAATCATGGGTTGAGCAAGGTTGCACTGATAAGGAAATCGCTGAAAAAATAGGGGTGAGTTACTCAAGTTTTAGGCGATATAAGTCACAAAATAGTGCTTTAAAAGAGGCAATTGCTCAAGGGAAAAATAAAAAGAATGAATTAGTAGAGCAAGCATTATTTAAATGTTGTACAGGATACACATATTATGAAGAAGTTGTGACAAAAGTTAAGGAAGAAGTTATGGCTGAAGATGGTCAAACTGTTCTTGTAAAAGAAGATGTTAAGATTAGTAAAGTTAAGAAGTATAAAGGACCTGACTTAGCTGCTCAAAAGTTTTATCTAGTTAATAGGAAAAAGGCTCATTGGATGGAAGATCCTAATAAAGTATCTATTGATAAGAAGAACTTAAAGCTTAAAGAGAAAGTAATAAACAATTCAGTGATAGAGATATAGAGGTGAATAGCAATGAAAATATTTAAGAGAAATAAGAAAAGGCAAAGGCTTATATTAAAAGCTAATATAAACGTTACAAAGGATGCAGTAGACAGAGTAAAAAAGGAGTTATCTTGCAAGGACATTGAGACTATTGTAATACCTAAAGGCTTTGATGTAGTTGCATTTGATGGAGGAATAGTTATCAATGAGGTTAAAAAGTTGTAGGTATTGTGGGAAGATACATCCATCTAATTATCAATGCAAGTTAAAGCCTAAGCCTATAAGATACAACAAAGAAAGAAGTCATGCTGACAATTTAAGAGGAAGAGCAGTGTGGAAGAGAAAGAGAGCTGAGATAAAGAAACGAGATAATTTCTTATGTCAAATTTGTTTAAGAAAACTATATAGAACAGTTACCATATTAAATTATAAAGAAGCATTACAAGTTCATCATATAGTTCCAATAGAGGAAGATGAAAGCTTATGGCTTGAAGATGATAACTTAATAACTTTATGTGGTTATCATCATAGATTAGCAGAACAAGGCTCAATACCTAAGGAGGAATTAATTGAAATAGTTATTGAACAAATAAATAAAAGGAAAAAATACTCCCCCCCTATACATTAAATTTTGGTGAGCCTTTGCCCTCCAGTTAACTGTCCTTATATAGAGTAAAAAAATCTGTAAAATGAAAATTTTTAAGAATTAAAATAGTAGAAAGGAGAATTTTATGGCAAGACCTTGTAAGGCTGCAAGTCTTTTAACTGAATGCAGTCAAACTAAAGAGGAAATTGATTCAAGGATTGAAAATGAAAATATCTTAAGAGGTAAGTCTGATAAGATATTACCACCAGATGAATTAACAGAAAATCAGAAAAAGATATTTGAATTTATAGTACATGAATTAGAAGAATCAAAATTACTTGGGAATTTAGATCTATTTATTTTAATCAATACTTGCATTGCTATTGATAGGCTTATTGGCATTGAATATAAAATAAATAAAAATCCAGCATTACAATTTAGAAAAGAAATAATATCAAGTAGAAAAAATTATTCAGCTGATTTTTATAGAGGGTGTAGTGAGTTATCATTAAGTCCACAATCTAGAGCAAAGTTATCAAATATTAATTTAGCGACTAAAGAATTGAAAGATGATGATGTAGTAAGGATACTACAAGGTGAGTAATGATTTTATTTGATAAGGCTTTAGAATATGCTCAAGATGTAGTTGGTGGAAAAGAAATAACTACTGAAGAAGTAAAAATTCAATGTAAAACATTTTTAGATGATTTGGAAAATCAAAACAATGAGGAATTTGATTTTTACTTTGATATGTCAAAGCTTAAAATAATAAATAATTTATTAATGCTATTAAACTTTGCAACAGGATTTGTTGCTGGTAAACCTATTTTAGAAAATCTTGTTGGGTTTCAATGTTTTCTAATTGCTAATGTATTTGGGTGGAGATATAAAAATAATAATAAAAAGTTTAGATATAATGATATAACTCTTTTTATAGCTAGAAAGAATGCAAAAACAGCTATAGTAGGGGTTATTTTTATTTTGTTAATGCTAACAGAACAAAATTATAGTGAATTTTATTCTATTTGCTTAACAAGAGAACTTGCAGCAGAAATTAGAAAAGCTATGGTGCAGATCCTAGAGGCTAGTCCTAAAGTTGCTAAATATTTTAAGTGGTCAAAGAGAGAAGTTGGAAAAATAGAATGCAAATTAACTAAAAGCTTTTTCCAACCAAGAACTGCAGAATCAGGGAAAAACAACTCAATAAGACCATCAGCCTTTGTTTCAGATGAACATGCTAACTTTAAAGATAATTCAAACTTTACTGCAATGAAATCGGGGCAAAGGAATGTTATAAACCCATTAGTATTTAGAACTACAACTGCCTATGCTATAGATGGCTCTATAATGAAATCAGATTTAGAATATATAAGAAAAATTTTAAAAGGTGATGGTGTAAATCAAAGAATGTTTGCACTTCTATATTATTCAGAGGAGGAGCATCTTTGGGATGATGTAGGAATGTATCAAGCTAATCCACTTAGAATTGAAGAAAACTATCAAATCATAAGAGAAGATAGGGATAAAGCATCAGTTAAAGAGGATGAAAAGACAGAATATCTAACCAAAAGTATGAATTACTTTTTACCAGAAAAGGCAGGAGAGGTATTCTTAGATATTGATACAGTAAAAAAATGTACTATTGAAGAATATGACTGGTCAGATAGGGAAGTTTACATTGGAGTTGACCTGGCTGAAACAGAAGATAATACAGCAGTTTCTATGGTTACATTTGATGAGGATTTAGGGAAAATTATTGCGAAAACATGGGCCTTCATTCCTGAATTAAGAGTTGAAAAGAAGAGTAAAAATGAAGATATAAATTATAGGGAAGAAATTGAAAAAGGTACATGCTATTCTTGTGGGGATGATGTAATTAGTTACTCTGTTGTAGAAGAGTTTGTAAGTGGTTTAGAAGAAAAATATGGTGTTGTAATAAACAAGATAGGCTATGACAGGAGAAACGCTTTATCTTCAGCACAAAAGTGGGAGGCACAAGGATATACCACTGTAGAAGTTGAACAACATAGTAGAACTCTACACGCTCCTATAAAACTCTTAAAAGAAAGTATTCTTTCTAAAAAGTTTGGATATGAAGAAAATAATTTATTAGAAAGAAATTTTGAAAATGCAAGACAAACAGAAGATACCAATAAAAACAAATATTTGAATAAGAAAAAGTCAAAGGGAAAAATAGATTTAGTAATGGCTTTGGTGGATGCAATATTCTTATTACAAGTAGATCAACTTGGAGAATATGATTTTACAATTCAAGTTATTTAGAGAGGAGGTATAAAGTGAAGCTATTTAAGAGAATTAGGAAAGAAAAAAGAAATGCAGAAGAAGTTTTGGATGAAGAAGCTATAAACAGCCTTGCTGACATTAATACGTTATTAAAGGCTTTAATAGAAACAGATAGTATCAATACAGAAAAGACTTTAAATATAGCAACAGTCCTTGGTTGTATAGAATTAATAGCTAATACAGTTGCTATGATTCCACTCAAATTATATAGAGAAGAGAATGGAAAAGTAGAAGAGGTAATTGACGATTATAGAATCAAACTCTTAAATGATGAAACAGGGGATACGTTAAACGCTTTTGAGTTTTGGAAAGCAACTATATACGATTATTTCCTTGAGGGGAATTCATATAGTTATATCAATAAGCAAAGAAATAAAATAGTAAGTATTCATCATGTAGAACCTAAAGAAGTTAATGTTCATAAAAATATTGACCCAATATTTAAGAGTTATGATATTTGGGTTAATGGAGAAAAGTATTATCCTCACAATTTCTTTAAATTATTAAGAAATTCAAGTGATGGATCTGAAGGCAAGGGGATAATTAAAACATCACCATTACTATTATCAGTAGTCTATAATTCATTAAATTATGAAAATATACTTTCTAAAACTGGTGGTAACAAGAAAGGTTTCATAGAAAGTGAAAATAAGTTGGTCAAAGATGCTATTGACAAGTTAAAAGAGCAATGGCGAAATATGTACTCAAACAACTCGGAGAATTGTGTTGTATTGAACAAAGGGCTTAAATTTAAAGAAAGTTCTGCAACTCCAACAGAAATGCAGATAAATGAAAATAAAACTTCAAATGCAGAGGAAATTTGCAAGATATTTAATGTACCACCTTCAATTATAGGGGGAGATGGTAAAGCAAATAAAGAAGACTATGAAAAGTTCATAAAGTTAGCTATATTGCCAATATTACATGCAATAGAATCAGCTTCAAATCGAGACTTACTTCTTGAAAAAGAAAAAGGGTCTTATTTTTTTGCCCATGATACTAAAGAAGTGTTAAAGGGAGATATAGAAAAGAGGTATAAAGCTTATGAAATAGGTATTAAGAATAAAATATTAACCATTAATGAGGCTAGATATGAGGAAAACAAGCCTCCTATTGAGGCATTTAACAATAAGGTTGTATTAGGACTTAATGATGTTATTTATGATACAGAAACTGGAGAAATTTACACTCCAAATACAAATAAAACTACAAATATTAATTCTTTGAAGGGAGGTGAGGAGACAAATGAGGATTGAAGTAAGAAGTGATAGCGTTCTTCTAGATGGATATGTAAATGCAACTGGTAAGGATAGTAAGCCAATACCTTCTCCAAGAGGGAAATTTATTGAACAAATTAAGCCTGAAGCATTTCAAAAGTCATTAGAAAAGCGTAAAAATGTAGATTTGTTATTAAATCATGATAAAAAAAGAAAGCTTGGTTCAACATCTGAGGGAAATTTAGAGTTATTTGAGGATGGAATTGGATTAAGGGCAATTTGCACAGTCAAGGATCCTGAAACTGTTCAAAAAGCTAGAGAAGGAAAATTAAGAGGATGGTCTTTTGGGTTTTATCCTGAAAAAGATTCTTGGATAGACCAAGATGGAACTCAAAAAAGGTTTATTGAAGAATTAGACTTATTTGAAGTGTCAATTATTGATGATACTAGAATGCCTGCATATGTAGGAACATCAATAGAAATGAGAGACAATAAGGAAATTCTAGTAGAAGAAAGAACATTAGATGTAGAAGTTAGAGTTGTTACTGATAACAGCAATAATTATGAGAAGTATGAAAAAATGATAGAGAAATTTAAGGAGGCAAAGAAATGTTAGCAAAAAAGGTTAAGAGAATAGCAGAATTTAGAGCATTACCAGTAGAAGTAAAGGGTTTAGAAGAAAAGAGAAATGAATTAATTGAGGAAATGGAAGGAATAGTTTCAGCTGCTAAGGGAGAAGTAAGAACATTAACAGATGATGAAGAAACTAGATGTACTGAAATTGAAAATGAAATAAATAAGATAGATTCTTTAATAAAGAAAGATAAGACATTAAGATCCCTTAATAATGTTGATAAGAAAAAGGATGATGAGGAAGAAGAAAAAAGAACACAAGAAGAGATAAATAATGAGGAGCTTAGAGATATTTTCTTAGGAAAAGCAGCTGAATCAAGGGCATCAACAACTGCCATGAATACAGGAAATAATGAGCAAGGTGGTTATGTGATAAATTCAGAGCTTTCCAAGGAGATTATAAAGGAGATTAAGGATAGAAGTGATGTCTACAATTTCTTTAATTCAACTTCTATAAAAGGTAATGTAAAGATACCTAAGCAAAAGACTTCAGGTGCAGCGAAGTGGGAAGATGAAAATCCAGCAGATGATCCAACACCAACTATACCTACATTAGAAGTTGTTGAGCTAGGACAAAATAGATTATATAGAGAGTCTGCAATTACTCAACAAATGGTAAATGTAGCAGAGTTAGATCTTCAAAGATTTATAAAGGAAGATATAGCAGATTCAATGACAGATGCAATAGAAGATGCTATTTTTAATGGTTCAGGAACTAAGCAACCTAAAGGAATAGTTCAATCAATAAAAGAAGAAAAGAAGTTTACATTAGAAGAAAGAGGCGTTTTAAGTGTAGACACACTAAAGAAGTGTAAAGCAAGTATAAAGAAATCGGTACGTAATAGAGCAAAATGGTTTATGAATGATAATACATTCTTACAAATTGATTTATTAAAGGATTCTATAGGAAGACCATTATTACAACCTAATGTTGCAGAAGGTTCAGGTTATAAGTTATTAAATTTACCTGTTGAAGTAACTGATGCATTACCAACAATAGAGGATGAAGGTGAAAAGTGCTTAATAGTACTTGCTACTCCAGAAGCCTATCATACAAATACACAAAAATCAGTAGCTCTTTATATATATAATGATTCTATGTATACAAGAAAAGGACTAATTGGATATGGTTCAGATGTGTATATGGATGGTAAAGTAAAGGATGAAGAACAATTAGCAGGAGTATTTAATCCAGCATCAATGTTAAGCAGCGGAAGTAAGAGAACTAAAAGCGAAGGGCCAAGTGAAAATTAATAAATAAAATTCATACAATGCAAAGAGTATCGGTGATACTCTTTGTTTCTTTTAGGAGTAAATATGAAGTTTAGTGAAGTAGATGTAGAAATAGTTAAAGAATATGCAAATGCATATGATGAAGATAGTGGATTATTGAAGATAATTCTTGAAGGTGCCAAAAGTCGTGTTAAGTCTTATACAGGATTAAGTGATGATGAATTAGATATGCATGAAGATATTACTATAGCTTTATTGGTAATATGCAATGAAATGTTTGAAAACAGAGTATATTCTGCAGATAGTAGCAAAGCTAATATTCTTATATCTTCGATTTTAGATTCATATGCACAAAATCTTTTATAGGGGTGAGTATATTGAAGTTTAAAATATCACCAGGAGAATTGAAGCATCCTATAACAATTCAACATTGTGCATACAAAAAGAATGTAGATAAGATTAAAGTTCCTGTATGGGAAGATAAAATAAAAACAAGAGCAAAGGTTTTAAATGTAAGAGGAGATGAATTTATTCAAGCTCAAGGAACGGGTGTAAAAATAGAAAAAACTTTTTATATAAGAGCTAGTAAAACAATAAAAATACACGAAGAAGATAGGATTATCTTTAAAAATCAGGCCTATGAGATAGTTTATATAAATGATATTGAGGAAAGAGGAATTTATATAGAAATTAAGGCGAGAAGGTGTAAATAATGAGTTTAAGTGTAGAAGGCTTTGACGAATTATTTAATACATTAGATTCTTTAGGGAATGTGGGTAAAAAGGTTGGTGTAAAAGCTGTAAGAGGAGCTACAAAAACAGCATTAAAAAGCCTTAAGAGATATGCACCTAAAAAGAGTGGAAAAGGTGGAGAAGCCTTAAAAGTTATATCTGTTAAGTCATATAAAAGTGGAAGCGTTTGGGGAAAGGCTGGTATAGACAAAACAAACTGGGAAGAAACAAAGCATCTTTGGTTTCAAAATTACGGATATGATGTAGGAAAGACTCATGTAACTAAACATGTTGGATGGGTTGAAAGGGCTTTTCAAGAGTGTAAGAAAGATGCACAAAAAGAAATGATTGATATTATATCAACTGAAATTGATAATGCTTTGAGGTGATATAAGCATGAAAGAGTTAATAGAAAATACCCTTAAATCAGTAGGAATAGAGGTTAATTTTCTTGAAAGAGTAGGAAATGAATATCCTCAATTAGTTTATACCTTCAATGAATATCCAAATAGTTCTGGTGACAATAGAGAAGAAACTGCTCTATATGATATATATTTAAATTTATATATTGAGAGTGATATTGATAGCACTGTAAATAAAATTAAATCAGAATTAGAAAAAGCACATTTTAAGAAGGTAATAATTAATAGTCCTATAAAGTTTGAGGGAGTTAATTATTATCAAATAACTATGAATTACAAAAAGATAATGTAAGGAGGAATTATAAATGGCTAGAGAAGAAGGAATTAGCAGAATAACTATGTGGCCACTTGAAACGGATAAGGTTGGGTCTAAGCCGACTTACGGAGAGAAGTTTCTACTACCATGGGCGGTGAATTTTGAAACAGAGGATGAGTACAGAGAAGGTCAATATTATGGAGATAATATTGTAGAACAAAGTAAGAAATCTATATCAAAAGTAACTGTAGATATGGAAGTATCATCAGATACTCCACCATCATTAGATGCAAAAATCACAGGTAAAGGATATAAAGGTGGGATGGCCTATAAAAATATTGGAGATAAAACTCCAGCCTATGCAGTAGGATATGAAATCCTAATGAGTGATGGAAATATTAGAAGAAGAATTATTTACAATGTTGGCTTTACGAGAAATTCTCATACCAATAAGACTATTGAGGATGAAGCTGAAGGACAAACATATACTTATTCAGGAGTTGGGTTGCCACTTGCATCTACTGGAGATGTAGAAGCAATAATAGATTTGGCTGAAATAGAAGCAACATCATCTGAAGAAGAAAAAACATGGTTAAAAGAAAGATGGGATAAATTCTTTGAGTCCCCTGTATTGCCAGAAGAGTATACCCCTTCAGTTGTAGCTGCTAAAAATAAATAGATAATTTAAAAGGGAGTAATTCTCCCTTTTTTGATTAGGAGGAATTATGGAAGTAATTAATTTAAGTAAAAAAGTTGTAAAGCCAATACTTTTAAACGGATTAGAATGTATTTGTGTTCTAGATAACACTACAATAGATCATTACCAAAGAGTAAATAAAATTGGATTTTTAAAAGGCCTAGAGTTAATGGAGAAAAATGAAATTAAGGGTGTTAAAAAGCTTATAGGAAGTATTGTAAGAGAGAAAAAGACTGGTAGAATTCTTGGAGAAAAACACTTTAACCAGTTTAATGATTTAGAAATAGTTGCTGCTTTTACACCAGTGATAAAAGAGTTATTACCTAATTTACCAGAACCTAAAGAGGAAAGTGAAAAAAAGTAGATAAGGATAGTAATGGATATATAGATATAGACAATTTATATTATCTATCTAGAACTATCCTAAGTTGGGATGATGAAACTTTTTGGAAAAGCTCACCAAGATTTTTATTTAAGCAACTGGATCTATTTGCTCAATACAATAAACCTTCTAAAAAATCTAACGTGAAGAAAAGTGGAACATATGAAGAAAGGATTGTAAAAGAAAATAGACAAAAGCTCAAGGTTATGAGTTCAGAGGAGGTGAGAAAATGGCAGATGAAAAAGTATTAGCAGTCAAATTAGCTTTTAAAGCTGGTGGATACAAGCAAGAAATAAAGGCTATAAACCAGAACACGAAAGTTCTTAAATCTGAATTTGATAAAGCAAAAGCAGGGTCAGAGGATTTTGAAAATTCCCTTGAAGGGCAAAAAGCAAAGCTAAAGCTTGTAGCAGGAGAACTTCAAAATTCTAAAGAAAAGCTTAATATATACAATACTCAAATGAAGAAGTGTAAGGATACATTGGAGGTTGCAACAAAAGCCTTTGAAGAACAGCAAAAAGAAGTTGAGTCCCTTAAGAATCAGATAAAGGATTATTCTTCAGCATACGGAGCTACATCTCCAGTAGTGAAGAAACTTGAACAAAACTTAAAAGATGCAGAAAAAGCACTTGAGAGTAAAAGAAGAGCTGTAATAAATGCCGATAGCAGCTTAACAGGAATGAAAATTACTATAAATAAAACTGAAGCAGATATTTCAAAACTTTCTAGTGAAATTAGAAAAATTGAAGGGGAAATTAGTGAGTTTGGGAAGGAAGCAAGCTATAGCGAGAAAGTTTTAGATAGTTTTAAAGAAAATATTGAAGGTACAACAGATGAAGTAATACAATTTGGAGCTCATATGTCAGAACTTGGACAAGGCGTAATGGATGTGGGTGAAAAGGTTGGAGAAACCGGTAAAAAAATTCTAGATTCATTTGGTGGTGCAATTGAGAAAGCTGATTCTTTTAACTCAAGTATGAATGATTTAAGAGCTAAAACTGGTGCTGCTGCTGAAGATATGGAAGAACTCTCAAAGATAACTGAAAATGTTTATAACAATAATTTTGGTGAAAGCTTTGAAGATGCAGCTGAAGCAGTTGCAACAGTAAATAAATATCTTTGGCTTACAGGAGATGACCTTCAAAGAGCTACTGAAAAAGCATATGGATTAAAAGATACTTTTGGATATGATATAGCTGAAAGTATAAGAAGTGTAGATATGCTTATGGATACATTCGGTTTAACTTCTGATGAGGCATTTAATTTAATTGTCCAAGGAGCTCAAAATGGACTTGATTTTTCAGGAGAAATGCTAGATACAATTAATGAGTATTCAGTTCAATTTAAGAAAGCTGGACTTGATGCAGAAGATATGTTTAATATTCTTTATGATGGCTCACAACTAGGAGCATGGAACCTAGATAAGGTAGGAGATGCTGTAAAAGAATTTAATATAAGATTAACTGATGGATCTAATACTACCAAAGAAGCATTATCAAAATTAGGTATGAATGCTGATGATGTAGCAAATACAATGAGTCAAGGTGGAGATAAAGCAAAGGAAACTTATGATTCAATAATTAAAAAAATAGCTGAAATGGATGATGCTCAACAACAAAATTTAGTTGGAGTAGGACTATTCGGAACTATGTGGGAAGATTTAGGACCAGGAGTAATAACTGAATTAAATTTTGTAAGTGATGCATTTAATAGAACATATGAAAGTGCAGGAGAACTTAATGAAATTAAATATGATAATCTTAGTAGTGCAACAGGAAGTTTAAAAAGAACTATAGAAACAGGACTTTTAAAACCAATAGGAGAGAGTTTGTTACCACTTTTGAATAATTTAATACCTCAAATACAAGGAGTAGTTGATAAGTTAAAGTCATGGATACAAGAAAATCCTAAGATAGCATCTGCTATTACAATTATAATAGGTGTTATAGGAGGGTTACTTGCTATAATTGGCCCTATTATTACCACAATAGGAATGTTAGTAATATCACTTGGAGCAATGTCAACAGCATTTGCAGCAGCTGGAGGAGTAGCTGCTTTTTTTAGTGCTTCAATACTTCCTGTTATAACTGTAATTGGAGCAGTAATAGGTGTGGTTGCTACCCTTGCTATGGCAATTTACTCTAATTGGGAAGGTATTAAGCAAGCTACAATTCAATTAATAGAAACTTGCAGACCTCAATTTGAAGCTTTTAGGGATTCGTTTAATAATCTTTGGCAAGTAATAAAATCAATTTACGAAACAGTTATAAAACCTTTATTTAAAATGATAGGTCAAGTAATTCAATATTGTATAGAATTTGTTACACCAATTATTCAGAGATTGCTTCCTGTATTCACAAGCGTGTTTAATGCAATAAGTAGTTTCTGGAATAGCATAGGAAAGCCTGTCTTTAGTGCTATTATAAGTATCATACAAACTATAGGTAAGGTAGTTAAGCCAATATTTGATACTTTTAAGGATGTAATTTGTGGAGCTATGGATGCAGTATTGAAGCCTATTCAATGGGTAATAGATAAATTATCCGAATTATTTGGATGGATAGGTGATGTTGGAAGTAAAATAGGAGGATTTTTAGATAAGATAAATCCTTTTAAATCTATAGATATAAACACAAACATAAATCCTAATAGTGAGGAGTTAGCTGGAGTTGCAAGGAGTAAATCAATATTAACTAATACCGCTTTAAGTGGAGCTTACTACCAACCACAAACTAGATCAAGCAAAAATATAGGAACGATGATTCAGAGTTCTAATGCTTTTTCAAAGGCTATAGGAGGAAATGATAAATTTGATTCAAATAATATATCAAGCTTTAACATAAAGCCAATGGAAGATATGTTTAGAAAGATGATAGAGTTGCTTTCAGTTCAAAATAGTTTAATAGAAAAGAATAAGCCAGTATTCAATTTAGATGGTGAGGAATTATCAAATAAGCTAGACACGATAAATGGTACAAATATGATGTTATATGGGAGGTTTAACTAAGAATGATAGGACAATTTAAATTCGCAGACAAAAAAAGTTATGATGATTTTAAGTTACTATTGTACAAAGTTGAGGTTGAACAACCGACACCTAATATATTAAAAGTATCAGTACCATTTATGAACGGAAGTTATGATATGTCAGAGTTATATGGTGAAAGTTCATATCCTGATAGGGTAGTGTCAATAGGGGTAGAGTTTGAATATTTTAATGATCTAAGAAGAGAAAAGTTAAACTTATTATATGATGAAGTTATAATGTGGTTAAGGTCATCTATAAATGAAAAATTAGAAATTGATTTCCAATACGGATATTTTGTAGGAAGGGCTCAAGAAATAAGTTCCTTAGAAGTATTTGAGATGACTGGAAGAATTGAAATTAAATTTATATGTTATCCATTTAGATATGGAAAATATGAAGAAGGAAATGATATATGGGATACCTTTAATTTTATAAATGGAATTAGCCAAAATACAGATTTTAGTATCAATGGTATTAAGGAGATATTATTGATAAATCCTAGCATAGCATCAATAGTTCCAGAAGTTGAAACAACTAGTGATATTGAGGTGATTAAAGGAGAAAATATTTATTTATTCAAGCCTGGAGTGACTAAGGATTATAGATTTATGCTGAATAAAGGAGAAAATAGACTTACTTTAAAAGGTGATGGTGAAATAAGGTTTAAATTTAGAAGAGAGGTGCTTTAATTTGTATGAGGTAAATTTGATAAATGATGAAGATATAACATTAATTAATTCATCTACAATTACATATGGAGCACCTAGATTATTAGCTGGTAAAGTTAATTTAGGTATAAATACTATAGATAGTTTTTCATTTAATATAAGTCCGTATAATCCTGGATATAATAAGTTGTTTCCATACAAGAGCAAAATAGAGGTAATACAGAAGTTAAAAGGCGTTGAAAAGCTAATATTTAAAGGGAGAGTATTACTTCCCACTAACAATATGGATTCAAGTGGCAACTTTTCTAAAAAGGTAGTTTGTGAGAGTGAATTAGCTTATTTATTAGATAGCACACAAACTTATGGAGAATATCACAATATATCAGTAAAAGACTTTTTAAAGATCATAATTGATAATCACAATAAAAAGCAACCTGATAAAAAATTCGTTGTTGGTGAAGTAACTGTAAAAGATAATAATGATTCTTTATATAGGTATCTAGGATACGATAAAACACTTGATACAATTAAGGAAAAGCTTATAAATATTTTAGGTGGGGAGCTAAGAATAAGATATGAGGGTGATATAAGATATCTTGATTATTTAGAGATAATAGGGGAAAAGAAGCCAACAGAGATTAGGCTATCTAAAAATATGATTACAATAGAACAAGAGAAAGACCCAACAAGTATTAAGAATAGAATAACTCCTTTAGGAAGTAAAAAAGAGGATACTGAAGAGAGATTAACTATTGCAAGTGTTAATAATGGAGTTACTTGGGTTGATGATATTGAGAGTCAAAAAGAATTTGGAATTTTAGAAGATAGTATAATATTTGATGATGTTAATACTCCATCTGTTCTGAAAGATAGAGGACTAAAGAAGTTAGAGGAATTAAATAAAATAAAAAAGAAACATAAACTATCTATTGTAGATTTAGCTTTGATAGGAATAGATAAATATAATATTGATATTTACAACTATTATAGAGTTATTAATCAAGTTATGGGAATAGATGAATATTTAAGGGTTATAGAGCAGAGTATTGATATATTAGCTCCTCAATCATCTACTATAACTATAGGAGATAAGTTTGAAGATATAAAGAGATATCAGAACGATATTAGCCAGAGAGCAGTCAATAACGTTAAAAATTTATCTGAGAATATTTCTAGAACAAATAATAAGGTAAATTCATTAAAAAATGATGTTGTAGACGTTGATAATCATACAAAATTAAATGAAATTGATATAAAGAAACAGAAAAAATATATGATAATGGGGGTCTAAAAATGGATGAGATAGCTAGGTTATATACAGGAAACATAACTAGTGAAGAAAAATTAATAGATTCTACCAATGGAGTAGTATTAAAAACAATACTAATTGGAAATAGAAATGAGGAAAAAGCAACAGTGTCTATAAATATAGATGGTGCTGCTTTTTATTTTGACATTGATCCAAGCAAAACATTGATTATAGATAATCCAATAGTATGCAATATTTTAAAAGCAAGTTCAAATGTGAATATATATATCCACATAAGTGGCATTAGACTAGGGGAGGTGTAGTATGGCAAACATAAGTGGCATATTAGAAAAAATACGGGAAGCTATTTATGGAAAAGAAGTAAGAGGAAGCCTAGCAGATGGACTAGAGGCGATTAATAATGAAACCATTGCTGCAACTAATCTAAGTAACAGAACAAAAGAAAGACAAGACTTACTGGATAATAAGTTTGATGAACAAATAAAAAATATGACATTACAAGATCCTTCTAGTGCTGAAATAGTAGATGCGAGGACAAAAGAAGATGGAACTGCTTTTGAAACTTTAGGTAAAAGAATAAATAGTATTGATTTATCTTTAGGAGAAAAGTCAAACATAATTGTTTGTGAAGAAATTCCATCAGTAAAGAAGGAAAATACATTTTATTTTAAGGTTACTGAGAAGCAGAGTGTAAGTGGTGGAAATCAGAACATAAAAGTATCACCTAATATGGGGATAAAAATAGTTTAAGAAAGGAAGATGAAAAAATGGCTGAGTTAAGAAAAGTAAGAGTTCAACTATTAAATGAAAGTACAGGTGCGGTTGAAGAAGAAGTTAATGTTTTAACATCTGCAGAGTGCGTTATTTTTGCTGATGGAGAAACATTTGAACAAAAGTTAGCAGCAGGTAAATTAACAGGACCTAAAGGAGCAACTGGGGCTCAGGGACCACAAGGAATACAAGGCCCTAAAGGCGAAACAGGAGAGCGAGGTGCAACTGGAGCAGCTGGTGCAGCAGGAGCCAAAGGTGTTTCAATGAGATTATTAGGTGCATGGTCAAATTCTACTGCTTATGTAAATAATTCAGCGTATATAGATATTGTTACATATAGTGGTAATACTTATGCTTGTAAAACTTCTAACACCGGTCAAACTCCTACAAATACAACTTACTGGACTTTAATAGCACAAAAAGGAGCAACAGGGGCTCAAGGCGTTCAAGGACCAAAAGGTGATACTGGAGCAACTGGACCACAAGGCCCACAGGGAGCAGCAGGTGCAAAAGGTGCAACAGGAGCTCAAGGACCCAAAGGTGATCCAGGAGACACAGTAAAGGTTGGAACAAGTTTAAGTAATGCTACACAGAAGAAGCTTTTCTTTAAAATTGTTTAGGAGGAGTAGAGAATATGGCTGTAAACAAAATAGAAATACAAGATGAAAACGGAAATATATATCATCCTCATACTACTTCTGATGTGGTTTTTAGAAAAGATGGACTCAATGTAGATCAACTTATACAAAAAGTATCAACAAGGATAGGAACATTAGAAGATAGACCATTACCCGTACCTGTTACAGTTCCTAAATATAGATATATTAAGGTAGTATGTAAAAGCAACAATGAAACTTGGAATTTTGGAACAATATATGCCGTTCATGCTTATGATGGTGTTGCAAATATAGCTTTAAATGCAAAAGTTGAAGCTTATGGAACTGCTAGTGGAGGAAGTTTGACCAATGTTACTGATGGAAAATTGCAAAAAGATGATGAAAACTCTTACGTTGATATTGCAACTGATACAACTCCGGACAAATTAGGTGGTGTTATAGTTGATTTAGGAGTACCTAAAGCGTTTCAAAGTGTTTTGTATCAGTTTTATGTAAAATCAGGTAGAATATACTATGGTATACAAGTCTTAGTATCAAATGATAAAGCAAACTGGACTACATTATATAATGCCAATCTAACTGGTGATGAATCACAAACACAAACAGGAAAGATAGTTTTAGTCCCAGGGGTTTCTTCCTATTCTGCTAGATATAATAATTATATTGTAGAAAAAATAAATGAGGAAAAGGATAATACTTTACGAATTGCAACATTTAACACTCATGGTTTAAATATAAACTTTGATGAATACACTGATTATATTTCAGAGAATAAGATTGATTTTATAGGTATACAAGAGGGAAGAAAAAATTATAATACAGACAAATTAAAAATATTTGATATTACTGAATTAATAGTGGGAGAAATGCCCTCTGGACTTAGTAATATTATTCAAGGCAGAAAAACATTGACTGATTTTAGACTTATTCCCTTAAGAGGTGAGGCTGAAAAGAGATATCTTGTTAATTGTAAAACTATATATAGAGGTGAAGAAGTAAGCTTGTATACTACTCATTTATCATATTATGAACCGCAGAACAGACCTATTCAATATGAAGATATACAAAAAGTTTTAGACGAAGATAAATGCAAATATAAAATAATTACAGGCGATTTTAACCCTTTATCTTATGATGAATATAAGCAATTAAAAGGATATATTAGTTGCCAGGGTTATAATGATAAATATTTTAATACTTGTGACGATAATCCTGTATTGGGAATAGATAATATATTTGTAACACCTAATATTAAAATTAAAAGAGTTTTTGCATCACCAACTAGAATGGGAAGTGACCATAATATGTTAATTGCTGATTTGGAATTAACATAAAACGTATAATAGATCAAAAGCACGACATAACTTAATAAAAGATTTAAGAGAGATTTAGAGTAATTCTAAGTCTCTTTTTATACAAAAAATCAGAAAGGAAAGAGGTAAAAGAAATGGAGAAAATTTTTAACAGTATCAAAATGGGAATAGCAGCAGTGGGGACAGGCTTTACATGGTTATTTGGAACATGGGATACAGCTTTAATGGTTCTAGTATTTTTTATAATACTGGATTATGCAACAGGATTAATTAGAGCCTATATTAACAAAGAAGTATCTAGTAATGTAGGACTAAAAGGGATAGCTAGAAAGGCAGTTATCTTTGTAGTTCTTATTGTAGCAGTATTATTAGATAGACTATTAAACACTGGTAACTGGGTATTTAGAACATTAGTATGTTACTTTTATATTGCCAACGAAGGTATAAGCTTATTAGAAAATTGTGCTGGTTTAGGTTTACCAATACCAGAAAAATTAAAAGAGGCATTAGCACAACTTAAGGAAGGCGAAAAGAAGGAGTTAAAACAAGAGTAGTCAAATAGGCTACTCTTTTATTTTTAAATTTTAGGAGGAATGTAAAATGAATAGAATAGATTGTTACGTGGCGTATTTAAGTAGAAAGAATGTAGAATTACCAGCACCTTGTAGTTCTTTAGAAAAAGAATTATACGATTTATGCAGTAATAATAATATAGGAGTATCTTGGTATAATGGAACAGCAATTACAGGCAATAGCACAGAACCAACTACTTATGAAACAGGAATAGAATCAGCATTAATAAATGATAGA